>JBBRFH010000038.1:0-17795 GCA_038224615.1 Tepidisphaerales bacterium | reverse complement strand
AACTAAAAACTCAATACAGTTGAGTTTGTTCTAAACCTTGGTAACATCTACTACCGCGCAAAACGGACAAAGACTTTGGCACAAGCGCGTCAACTAGTCCAAAAGGGGCGTATTCGTGGGGGTAAACGAGACCATGCAGGTGCTGAGTCGCCGCACAAAGAACAACCCGTGTCTCATCGGCGAGCCCGGCGTCGGCAAGACCGCCATCGTTGAAGGCCTCGCACTTCGCATCCTCAAAGGCGACGTGCCCACCATGCTGCAGGGCAAGCGCATCGTCGCGCTCGACATGGGCGCGCTGATCGCCGGCGCCAAATACCGCGGCGAGTTCGAGGACCGCCTCAAGGCTGTCATGAAGGAAGTGCAGCAGAGCGACGGGCGGATCATTCTCTTCATCGACGAACTGCACACCGTTGTCGGTGCCGGACGAACCGAAGGCTCGATGGACGCGGGCAACCTGCTCAAGCCGGCGCTGGCGCGCGGCGAACTCCGCTGCATCGGCGCCACCACGCTCGATGAGTACCGCAAGCACATCGAGAAAGACCCGGCGCTCGAACGCCGCTTCCAACCCGTGAAAGTCGGCGAGCCGAGCGTCGACGATACCATCGCCATCCTGCGTGGCCTCAAGCAACGCTACGAAACGCATCACGGCGTGCGCATCACCGACAGCGCCATCGTCGCCGCGGCACAGCTTTCCGATCGCTACATCGCCGACCGCTTCCTGCCGGACAAGGCGATTGATCTCGTCGACGAGGCGGCGGCGCGCCTGGCGTTGGAAAACCAGAGCGTCCCGGAGGAAATTGATCGACTCGTGCGAAGGCAGGCGCAGCTCGAACTCGTGCAGGGGCAGCTCAAGGACGAAATCGATCCGGACGCACAGAAGCGGCTCGTCGAGATCAAGAAGGATCTCGCCGACGTCGAAAAACAACTGCAGGAGCTCAACCGGCAATGGGAGTTGGAAAAGGGCGGGCTTGGCGATGCGAACACGTTGCGGGCGCAGTACATGGCGCGCCAGGAAGCGTACGAACGCCGCGAGTCGGCGATCGTGTCGGCGATGCGCGAGGGTCGTCGTGTCAACGAGAAGGAACTACAAGAGGTGGCGGCCGAGGAGAAGCTGCTGAAGAAACTGAAGGAGCAGCTCGACAAGCTCGAAGCGCAACCAAAGGACGCGCGGAGCGCCACCCCGCGGCTGCTGAAGCAGCAGGTCGACGCCGACGAGATCGCGGAAGTGGTTGCGAAGTGGACCGGCGTCCCCGTGTCGCGCATGCTAGAGACCGAGCGCGACAAGCTGCTGCAGATGGAATCTCGCCTCGGTCTGCGCGTGATCGGACAGCAGGACGCGGTCAAGGCCGTCAGCGACGCCGTGCGCCGCAATCGCGCCGGGCTTGGCGATCCGAATCGGCCGATCGGCAGCTTCCTGTTCCTCGGGCCAACGGGTGTAGGCAAGACCGAACTGTGCAAGGCGCTCGCGGAGTTCCTGTTTGATGACGACACCGCCATGGTGCGCATCGACATGAGCGAGTTCATGGAACAGCACTCCGTGGCCCGCCTGATCGGCGCCCCGCCCGGGTACGTCGGCTACGAAGAAGGAGGCCGGCTCACTGAGGCGGTCCGCCGCAAGCCGTACAGCGTGATCCTCTTTGACGAAGTCGAGAAAGCGCACCGCGACGTCTTCAACGTGCTGCTGCAGGTCCTCGACGACGGGCGGCTCACCGACGGGCAGGGCCGCACGGTCGATTTCAAGAACGCGGTCATCGTCATGACCAGCAACATCGGCAGCCAGCAGATCATGGAACTGTCATCCAGAAACGCCGAGGAGTGGGAAATCGAGGCGATGGTGAAGAACGAGCTTCGCAACTTTTTCCGCCCGGAGTTCCTCAACCGCATCGACGAAACAATCGTCTTCCACCCGCTGGCAAAGGAGCAACTCGTCAAGATCGTCGACGTGCAGTTGCGTTCGCTCGAGCGTCGGCTGGCGTCGCGCGGATTGTCGCTGCGACTTTCCGATGCGGCACGCAAGCTGTTATCGGACGAGGGCTATGACCCGCAGTTCGGCGCGCGGCCGCTGCGCCGGGTGATCCAGCAGCGGATCGAAAATCCCCTGGCTTCCCGGCTGTTGCACGGGGATTTCCAGGAGGGCGAAACGATCTGCATCGACGCCGATGAGTCCAGGCAACACTTCACGTTTGCCCGCAGCGCGCCTGCGACAGTTCGTATCTAGGACAATCTACAGGTGAAGTCAGCCGCCGAACGGGTCGATTTGATTGGTGGTCGAGTCGATAACGCTTTGCGGAGACGATTCACGTGGTAGCAACAGCAACATCGCGTCGTATTTCTGATTTTTCCACTGCCGCGGACGCCGTCCTTGAGCATCTCCAGAAGCAGTGCGGACTGGCGCTGTGGGCGGTGACGCGCGTCGAAGGCGCGGAGCTGACAATCGCGCGCGCAAGACACGACGGCGGCTACTACCAGCTTGCCGCGGGTGATCGGTTCCGCTGGTGCGACACGCTCTGCAATCGGATGGTCGAAGCCCTCGGCCCGCAGGTGGCGTACGATATGGAGAAAGTGCCGGCCTACCGCGACGCCGCGTTCGCCTCGCGAATGCAGATCGGCGCATACGTCGGCGTCCCGTTGCGTAACGTCGACGGGCAGCTCCACGGCACGCTCTTCGGGATCGCGCCGCACCCGCAGTCGCCCGGCCTGGAAGCCTGGCTGCCGCTGATCCAGTTGCAGGCCGACCTGCTGGCGGCGTTCATCGATCGCGATTCGCAGCTCGAAACCGAGCGCCGCGCCGCCGACCGTGTGCGGGCCATGTCGACGACCGACGAGCTCACCGGCGTGCTCAACCAGCACGGCTGGGACGCCGCCGCCGTCACCGAAGGCGCCCGTTGCGAGCGTTACGGACACCCGGTCTGCGTGATCTCAGTCAAGCTCAACGGCACCAGGCTCGATGACGGCAGTGCAGGCGCGCTCAGCGACAACGTCCGCCGTGAAGCGACGCGGATCATCTGCGAAACGGTGCGCTCCAGCGACATCGTCGCCCATCTCAGCGCCGACGCGCTGGCGGTCATGGCGGTCGAGTGTGCCGAGGAGACCGGTTACGCGCTGGCCGAGCGGCTGCGCGAAGTGCTGCGCATCTCCCGGATCTTCGCCACCGCCGCTATCGCCGTACGCAAGGTCGGTGGCAGCATCGAGGAAACCCTCCGCCGCGCCGAGCAGCTCATGGGCACGCAGACGTCGGCGAATCCCGACGCGGCCGCAACGTTCGTACACGGATGAGTCGCCAACGGGTCACGCCGCACCGTGTGTCGCCGAGGCGATCACGCGCGTGATCGCTTCGGCCGAGTGCGCGAGAAGCTCGGGGGCGCGGCGCATCGCTTCGGCGAGGTCAATCGCGCCGTCATTGATGCACAGCGCCGCCGTCACCCCGCGTTCGTAAGATGCTTCAAATCCCGGTCCGAGCGAGCCGGCGAGAACCAGACACGGCTTGCCCATCGCCTTGGCGACCTCGGCAACGGCCATCGGGCCCTTGCCGTGCAGGGATTGTGCGTCGAAACGACCCTCCCCGGTGATGACCAGGTCTGCGCCCCCGATGCGGTCCTTCAGGCCGATCAGGTCAATCAGCAAATCGGCGCCGCTGACCATTTTCGCACCGAAGAATGCCATCATCGCAAACCCGACCCCGCCCGCCGCGCCCGCGCCGGGGGCGTTGGCGTGTGCGTGCAACCCGAGGCGATCGACCAGCTTGCGCAAACCGGCGTCGAGGCGCTCGACCTGTTCGGGCGTAGCGCCCTTCTGCGGCGCGAACATGTGCGCAGCGCCGTCCGGGCCGTAAAGCGGGTTGCCAACGTCGCAGGCCACGATGAACTCGGCGTCCCGGGTGTCGAGCAGCCGGCCGTCGTTCTGCAGTTGGCTTGGCGCGCCGGTGTAGTTCGCGAACGTCGGCTGAAAGCGCGAGATCGACAAAACCTTTTCGACGTCCGCGCCGGTGAGCTTGCGATCGCTCGGTGCGTACACCTTGCCGTTGATGGTCTTGACGGCCGCGCCCCAGGCCTGGGCGATGCCAAGTCCGGCGTCGCATGTGGCGCTGCCGCCGATGCCGAGAATCACCTTGCGGGCACCGCGCGTGACGGCGTAGTTCAGCAACTCGCCGGTGCCGAAGGTGGTGGTGCGGGTCGGGTCGCGCTGCTCAGGCGGGATCAGCAGGAGACCTGAAGCGGTGGCGAGTTCGACAATGGCGGTAATGCCGTCCGGAAGGAACCCGACGGGCGCCCGCACCCGCATGCCCGGCAGGGGCCCGCCGACGTCGTAGTGCTCGATCCGCCCGCCGGCGGCGCGGATGACGGCGTCGACCGTGCCCTCGCCGCCGTCAGCGATTGGCACCGCGTCGATCACGGCATCAGGAACAGCGGCGGCCACGCCGCGCGCGATCGCGTCGCACGCCTCCGCCGCCGTCAACGATCCCTTGAACTTGTCCGACGCAATCACCACACGCATGTTCTGTCCATTGTGAACCACGAACCCCGCCGCCGCCACGGTGCTCGGCTTCAAATCAGTGTTGCCCCGCTTTGATTTGGTCTGCTTCGTGCTCGCCGTCGTGGCGTTCATGCCTTCGTGTATCTGCAGCCCCGATCATCACGGCAGCGGCTTGCCGCGTGCTGCGATGAGGATGCGATACCACTGCTCGCGCGTCAGTTCGACGTCGTCTGCTTTGGCGGCGTCGCGGATGTGGTCGGGATTGTTCGAGCCGACGATCGGGATGATCTTGCTCGGGTGCTTCATCAGCCACGCACACGCGATCACTGTGCGCGACACGCCGTGCTCCGAAGCCACCGCGTCCAGCATCTGGTTGATGAGCGTGAAGCGTTCGTACTGACCGTGGTTCAGCGTCATCTGCCTGCCCGCGCCGAACGCGCCGCCGGCCAGCGGGCTCCAACTCAGCGGGGTCATGTTCTTTTCGATGCACTGGTCGAGCGTGCCGTCGGTGAGCGGATCGAGTCGGCCGGGGTGGATTTCGATCTGGTTGGCGACCAGCGCGAACGGAAGGTGCGCCTGCAGCGCGTTCACGACCGATGCGCTGAAGTTGCTCACGCCGAACTCGCGCACCTTGCCAGCCTTGCGGAGCTTCTCGAACGCCCTGGCGATCTCCGGCGGATTCATCAGCAGGTCCGGGCGGTGCAGGTAGTACAGGTCGATGGTCTCAACGCCGAGATTCTTCAGCGAGTTGTCGCAACTCCACAGGATGTGTTCGGCCGAAAAATCGTAGCGGTGGATCGAGTCGGGATTCGGGTCGCCTTTCATGCGGATGCCGCACTTGCTGGCGATGAGGATTTTGTCGCGCATCCCGCTGACCTGCTTCAGCGTCTTGCCGAGGGCTTCCTCGCACTTGCCGGCGCAATAGATGTCGGCGGTGTCGAAATGCGTGTAGCCGGCCTCATAGGCGGCGATGTGCGACTTAACCGCCGTCTCCATCCGCGCCGGCGTGACGTCGGCGGGCGTCCATGTCTGCACGCTGCGCATGTTGCCGTAGGCGAGTCGGGTTGAGACGAGCGAGCTTGATCCGAGTGGTTGCGTTTTCATGGGTGATCGGGATCTGCGTTACCAAGCGACGCGGGGATTGTCGTGACCGGCGGCGGCGAACGCAACAGGTGCAGGCAGTGGTCGGCGAGGCGGTGCGGATCTCGATCTGCAAGCGCGCGAAGGCGGCCACCGATCCACTCGGCGACTCCTGGAACGACGGCGCTGCTGATTCCGCGGACACGCTCCACACTGGTGGCAGTCCCATCATCCATTCGTAGCTGGCGGGGATACGCGCGATGTCGACGCCCCTGCGCACACGCGGTTGCTCTGGCTCGGCCCATAATTCCATTCGTAGTAGTCTTGACATCGGCTCTACGGTGCCTATTCTTATCGATGCTGGATTGGCTCAAAGAAACGAACAATAACGTGCGCAACAGCTTGGACTAACGATTCCGCGCGAAGCGGATTCGGTGGCCCGGGCTGTCTTTATTTTGAGCAATGACAACGATTTGCGCGTTTTGAACAACTAAGCGGTGCCAAGGGCTTGGCAGATACGTTCGAGCCCGAGGCCAACAAACGACCCAGGTCACGTCAAGTTACGAAGGACGTCGGCTGCGGTCGCTTATTCTTTTGATCCGGGCGATTAGAAATCCGCCGGCAGCTTCGCTTCACCGATGGCGTAAGTGCTGACGGAACCAACAGCTAGAGGACAGGCGATGAAGGTCAACGAAATCCGCGACTTCAGCAAACGGGGCGACGCGATCGCCGTGCCGAATCTGATCAAGGTCCAGCAGGAGGCTTACAACCGCTTCCTCCAGAAGGACGCCGATCCGGTGAAGCGCAAAGGCGAGGGCCTCGAAGCCCTGCTCCGCGAAGTCTTCCCGATCGTCTCCTATGACGAGAACCTGCGCCTGGACTACGTCAGCTACACGCTGAGCGAAGCCCGCTACACCCCCGATGAGTGCCGCGCCCTGCGCCTCACCTATGGGATGCCGTTCCGTATTTCGGTCAAGCTGAGCCGCAAGGATAAGGACGAAATCCTCGAGGACTCGATCTACGTCGGGGAAGTCCCGATCATGATCGGCGGCGGCGAGTTCATCATCAACGGTGCCGAGCGCGTCATCGTCAACCAGTTGCACCGCTCGCCGGGCGTTGACTTCCTCGTCGAGACCCAGGAAGGCGACCGTCCGCTGCACGGCTTCCGCGTCATTCCCGAGCGTGGCTCGTGGATCGAGTGCGCCGTCACCAAGAAGGACGCGTTGTCGGTCCGCATCGACCAGTCGTCGAAGATCCCGGCGACCACGTTCATCCGTGCCCTTGATCCGAAGTACTCGTCCAGCGAGTCGATCATCAAGGAGTTCTACACCGTTGAGAACATCAAGATCGGCCAACTCCAGCCCACTTACTACTCTGCGGCGTCGATCATCGACACCGAGTCCGGCGAGGAGATCGTCAAGGCCGGTGCCCAGCTCGGCGAGCACCTGAACAAGATTCAGGCCTCGAGCCTCAAGAGCATCGCGGTCGTGACCAAGGTCTCCGACCCGCTGATCCTCAACACGCTTGCCGACGACTCGGCCGAGTCGCACGAGGCGGCGTTGATGAAGATCTACGCCCGGCTTCGTCCCGGCAACCCGCCGCAGCTCGACAAAGCCAAGACGCTGTTCAACGAGAAGTTCTACGACGAAAACCGCTATCGTCTCGGCCGCGTCGGTCGCTTCCGCATCAACCGCAAGTTCGAGCAGAACGTGCCGGAGACCGAAATGGTCCTCCGCAGCGAGGACTTCATCGGTTCGCTGAAGTACATGTTTACGCTGCGTGCCGGCGAAGGTTACATCGACGACATCGATCACCTCGGCAACCGTCGTCTGCGTACCATCGACGAGCTGGCTGCCGAAGAGCTTCGTAAGGGCTTCCTCAAGCTCAAGCGCACCGTCCAGGAGCGCATGAGCATCAAGGACCCGAACGAGATCACGAAGGTGGCGGAGCTGGTCAACAGCAAGTCCATCTCGTCGGCGATCGACTTCTTCTTCGGTCGTGGCGAGCTCTCGCAGGTCGTCGACCAGACCAACCCGCTCAGCCAGCTTACCCACGAGCGCCGTCTGTCGGCGCTTGGCCCAGGCGGTCTGAACCGCAAGCGCGCCGGCTTTGAAGTGCGTGACGTTCACATTTCGCACTACGGCCGTATCTGCCCGATCGAAACGCCTGAAGGCACGAACATCGGTCTGATCGCTTCGCTGTCGATCTATTCCGACATCGACGCCTACGGCTTCCTCGTGACGCCGTACCGCGTCGTCGAGGACGGCAAGGTCAACGGCAAAATCAAGTACCTGCGTGCCGACGAGGAAATGAAGGCCACGCTCGCGCCGCCGGACAGCGTCGAGAAGGACGGGCACCTGCACAAAGGCCAGGTTCTCGCTCGCGTGCAAGGCGATCTGGCGACGTTGTCGCACCGCGACGTGCAGTACGTCGACATCTCGCCGAAGCAGACCGTTTCGGTGTCGGCGGCGCTCATTCCGTTCCTTGAGCACGACGACGCCAACCGCGCACTGATGGGATCGAACATGCAGCGGCAGGCCGTGCCGTTGCTGATCACCGATCCGCCGATCATCGCCACCGGCATGGAGCGTCCAGTCGCGCAGAACAGCGGCATGTTGATCCGCGCCGAGCGTGCGGGTGTCGTCACCTACGTCGACGCCGAGCGCATCCTGATCGACAACGCCGACGAGTACGAACTGCGTAAGTTCCAGGGCCTCAACGAGCGCACCTGCCTGAACCAGAAGCCGATCGTCAAGAAGGGTGCCCGCGTCAAGAAGGGCCAGATCATCGCCGACGGGCCGGCCACGCTGCAAGGCGAACTCGCCCTCGGGCGTAACCTGCTCGTCGCGTTCATGACCTTCGACGGCTACAACTTTGAAGACGCCATCGTCATCAACGAGCGCATCGTCAAGGACGACGTTTTCACCTCGATCCACATCGAGGAGTACGACGTCGAAATCCGCGAGACCAAGCTCGGCCGCGAGGAGTTCACGCGTGACATTCCCAACGTCAGCGAAAAGGCGTTGGCCAACCTCGACGAGAGCGGCATCGTCCGCATCGGCACGCGGGTCGGGCCCGGCGACATCCTCGTCGGCAAGATCAGCCCGAAGAGCAAGTCTGAACTGACCCCCGAAGAGAAGCTTCTGCACGCGATTTTCGGCCGCGCCGGCGAAGACGTGAAGAACGACTCGCTGGAAATGCCTGCAGGCGAAGAAGGCGTCGTCATCGGCGCGCAACGGTTCTCGCGCAGAATGCACATGAGCGACGACCAGAAGAAGCAGCTCAAGAAGGACATCGACAAATACGAGAAAGAGCAGAACCAGAAGGCCGTCGAGATCTTCCGGCAGATGGTCGCGGAAATGAACGACGTCACCGGACTGGTGATGGTCGATCCGGACACCCGTCAGAAGGTCGGTCAGTCGGACAACGTCGAAGTCGTGCTCGAACAGATCGAAGGCTTCAAGACCGAGTGGATCAAGGGCTCCAAGGAAGGCAAGGAGCAGGCGATCAACACCTACAGCCGCTTCTGGCCGCGCGTGCAGGCGGTTCTCAAGGAGAAGGCCCGCAAGATGGAGCACATGAAGCGTGGCGACGAGCTGCCTTCGGGCGTGCTCGAAATGGTCAAGATCTATGTCTCGACCAAGCGTCAGCTTTCGGTCGGTGACAAGATGGCCGGTCGCCACGGCAACAAGGGCGTCATCGCCCGTATCGTGGCCGAGGAAGACATGCCGTTCCTTGAGGACGGGACGCCGGTCGACATCATGCTCAATCCGCTGGGCGTGCCCAGCCGCATGAACGTCGGTCAGATCCTCGAAACCCACCTGGGCTGGGCCGCTGCGGTTTGCGGATTCCAGTCGGTGACGCCGGTGTTCGACGGTGCGACCGAAGACGAGATCTTCAAGGCCGTCGAAGAGGCCAACAAGACCGTCATCGAACGCCGCAAGGATCGTCAGAAGAACAAGCAGGTTCTCGACCCGCGCGAGATCGACGCCCTCATGCCGTACGGCGGCAAGGCGCAGCTGTTCGACGGTCGAACCGGCGAGCCGTTCGAGCAGCGCACGACGGTCGGCTTCCTGTACATGCTCAAGCTCCACCATCTTGTCGACGACAAGATCCACGCCCGTGCAACGGGCCCGTACTCGCTGATCACGCAGCAGCCCCTCGGCGGCAAGGCCCGCACCGGCGGCCAGCGTTTCGGCGAGATGGAAGTCTGGGGCCTCGAAGCCTACGGCGCCGCTTACGTCCTTCAGGAACTCCTGACGGTCAAGAGCGACGACGTCGAAGGTCGCACCAAGATCTACGAGTCCATGGTCAAAGGCACCAACACCCTCGAAGCCGGCACGCCGGTATCGTTCGACGTGCTGTGCAATGAAATCCGCGGGTTGGGTCTGAATATCCAGCTCGAGAAGAAGAACGGTGCCGGTGCGGCGATGGATGAGGATCTGATGTGATTGCCGACTGCCAATGGTGGCTCGGGAGCATGTCAACAGCATTTTGCGTCACGCACTTGTGTTGATGGATGCGTTGGCGGCAAAGAGGAAGCGGAAGTCCGCGTAGGGTGGGTTTCAATCCACCGTTTCTGTGGACCGAGGAAGTCGTGGTGCGGTGAACCGCACCCTGCGAGACGAAAGAGAATCGCCGAATGAGGGACTGAAATGCCGGCAGCCATTCGACGACTCGGTGTGTTTCTGTTCTGCCTCGGCGCGATCTGCGTCGTGGCGGCACTGACACCGGTCGCGGGCGAATGGTTCGACCGGCGGACGCAGCAGGCATGGCTCGCCGGTGCGATGGTGGGTGGCCTGATGGTGATCAGCGGGCTGGTGATGGATTGGCTGGGAACCCAGGCACTCCGCGACCAGCAGCCCCTGATTCCGGCGACCAAGCTGGGGTCGGCGGAAGTGAAACCGCCGGCGATGCGGCTCTCGAGCCGTCCCGCGGGCAACAAGGGGTATCGCGAAGATCTGATGGCTTGATATGACTTGGATTGAGATTGGACAAGATCACCTCAAGGCCGCTAAGGGATTGGTCAGAACCCATCCCCGCAGCGCGGTTTCGCGCGCCTACTACGCCGCGCATTCCGTCTTGACCGAGCGACTTGAGCAGAGTGGTTGGAAGCCGTCCCCGAGTCGGCAGACGGCAAGTCACGATCATCAAGCCTCGCTCGTCACCAAGCACCTGGGTGTTGCGACGGTTTCGAGGCTGATCGGTCGGCTACACAAACGACGCCTCGACGCCGACTACAACCGTCGCATCACGATCGGGTTCGATGTCGCAATCCAAGCGGTGCGCGAGGCGTCAGAGTTGTTCGTTCACCTGCGGATTCGTGAGGTGGGACGATGACCGAAATAAGCGACGTCACGATGCGGTCCAAACTCCTCCAGACGGTGCAAGCCGTCGTCGACAAATATCAGCCCCGCAAGTATCGGCTGAGCGCCGTCGACATTTTTCAGGACGATGACTGGTACCACGTCGTCGTCGAATCAAGCAGCGAGAAGCGTGACAACGAGTTTTATGATTCGCTCACCAGCGCTGAAGAGGAATTGGCAACGATCGATCACGACCATCATTTTCTGTTGGTGCCTGTGATCGCTGACTGAATGCAAGATGAGGAACCTGCGCAACCGGCGCACGTTTCCGGCTGAAGACTTACGGAGAACGACAATGGCTGAAATCCTGTACGATCGCGTGAACGACTACGGTTCGGTGAAGATCCAACTCGCCAGCCCGAACGACATTCGTTCGTGGTCCTTCGGCGAAGTGAAGAAGCCGGAGACGATCAACTACCGCACCTACCGCGCGGAAAAGGACGGCCTGTTCTGCGAGCGCATCTTCGGCCCGGAGCGCGACTGGGAGTGCTCGTGCGGCAAGTACAAGGGCACCAAGTACAAGGGCATCATCTGTGACCGCTGCGGCGTGAAGGTGACGCACTCCCGCGTCCGCCGTAAGCGCATGGGCCACATCAATCTGGCCGCCCCGATCGTACACATCTGGTTCTTCAAAGCCCTGCCTTCGCGCTTGGGCGCGATGCTGGACATGAAGACCAGCGACATCGAAAAGATCGTCTACTTCCAGGATTACGTCATCACGGATCCGGGCAAGACGCCTCTCAAGCGCAAGCAACTGCTGACCGAAGAAGAGTTCCGCCAGGCCTACGAGAAGTATCCCGGCGAATTCGAGGCCGAGATGGGTGCCGAGGCCATCAAGAAGCTGCTCAACGCGCTGAACCTCGAAACCGAACAAGCCAAGATCCGCGGTGAGATCGAGAAGACCAACAGCAAGCAGAAGCTGAAGGACCTCACCAAGCGCCTGAAGATGATCGAGGCCATCCGCGGCTCGGAGAACAAGTCCGAGTGGATGATCATGGACGTGATCCCGGTCATCCCGCCGGACCTGCGTCCGCTGGTGCTGCTGGAGTCGGGCAACTTCGCCACGAGCGATCTGAACGATCTCTATCGCCGCATCATCAACCGCAATAACCGGTTGAAGAAGCTGGTCGACCTCAACGCGCCTGAAGTCATCATTCGCAACGAAAAGCGCATGCTGCAGCAGGCCGTCGATGCGTTGTTCGACAACGGCCGTTGCCGTCGTCCGGTGCTCGGTTCGTCGAACCGTCCGCTGAAGTCGCTGACGGACATGATCAAAGGCAAGCAGGGTCGCTTCCGCGAAAACCTGCTCGGCAAGCGCGTCGACTACTCGGCGCGTTCGGTCATCGTCGTCGGCCCCGATCTCAAGCTGCACCAGTGCGGTCTGCCGAAGAAGATCGCGCTGGAACTGTTCCAGCCGTTCATCATCCGCAAGCTCAAGGAGCACGGCCTGGCCGACACGATCAAGTCGGCCAAGCGCATGCTCGAGCGCCGCGACCAGGAAGTGTGGGACATCCTCGAAGAGGTCATCTACCAGCACCCGGTCATGCTCAATCGCGCCCCCACGCTTCACCGCATGGGTATTCAGGCGTTCGAGCCGGTGCTCGTGGAAGGCAACGCCATCCGCATTCACCCGCTGGTGTGCAAGGGCTTCAACGCCGACTTCGACGGTGACCAGATGGCCGTCCACCTTCCGCTGTCGCTTGAAGCGCAGGCGGAAGCACACGTGCTGATGCTCAGCCCGCACAACATCTTCTCGCCCGCCAACGGTTCGCCGATCATCACGCCTTCGCAGGACATCGTGCTCGGCTCCTACTACATCACCGTCGACCGCGACGGCGACAAAGGCGAGTTCAGCGTCTTCAACAGCACGACCGAAGCGCTGATGGCGTTCGACCTGAAGAAGATCAAGATGCACTCGCGCATCTTCGTCCGGCTTGACGGCCGCAGCGAAGTCATCGCCGACGACAAGACTGGCCCGGTGCCGATCCAGAACGTGTCGTACAAGTTCATCGAAGAGCACCGCAAGCGCAAGGACGCAAACTACGTCCCCCAGCCGCAGCCGGAGAAGTACAACAGCCACGTCATCCTCACGACGGTCGGCCGCTGCATGTTCAACGGGATCCTGCCCAAGCAGATGCCGTTCTACAACTACGGCATGACCAGCCGCGGCCTGTCCCGCGTGATCGCCGATACCTACGAGAAGCTCGGCCGTCCCGCGACGATCGACCTGCTCGACGAAATGAAGCAACTCGGCTTCCGTCGTTCGACGCTCGCCGCGCTCAGCTTCGGCATCACCGACGTGCGCAGCCCCGACAGCAAGGGCGCAATCCTCGACGACGGCCAGAAGAAGGCCGATCGCGTCGAGAAGAACTACAAGATGGGTGCCATCACCGAGCAGGAGCGTTACGGCCAGCTCATCGAAATCTGGTCGCACGCCCGCGAAAAGGTCGCCACCGATCTGATGGCCGGCCTCGAATCCGACTACCGCGATGACGGCGGCCTGCCGGTCTCCATCGAGGAGGCCAAGGCCAAGGGTTACCTTCGCTACCTCAACCCGATCACGATGATGATCGGCTCCGGTGCCCGTGGTAACAAATCACAGATGCAGCAGCTTGGCGGCATGCGTGGTCTGATGGCCAAGCCCAGCGGCGAGATGATCGAAACCCCGATCAAGTCCAACTTCCGCGAAGGCCTCTCCGTGCTCGAGTACTTCAGCTCGACCCACGGTGCCCGTAAGGGCCTGGCCGACACCGCGCTCAAGACGGCCGACTCGGGTTACCTCACGCGTAAGCTGTGCGACGTCGCGCAGAACGTCATGGTGCAGATGATCGACTGCGGTGCCGTCAACGGCGTCACCAAATCGACGATCTATAAGGGTGAGACGGTCGACGTCCCCCTCGAAGACCTCATCGTCGGCCGGACGGCGCGCGACACCATTCGCAACCCGATCACCGACGAGACGATCGTCGCCGAAAACCAGACGATCACCATCGACATCGCCAATAAGCTCAAGGACCTCAAGCTCGAGTCGATCCGCGTGCGCAGCCCGCTCACCTGCGACAGCCCGCGCGGCTTGTGCGCACGCTGCTACGGCGTGGACATGTCGTCGGGCAAGCTGGTCGAAGAAGGCCTGGCCGTCGGCATCATCGCCGCCCAGTCAATCGGTGAGCCGGGCACGCAGCTCACCATGCGTACGTTCCACACCGGTGGCGTGGCGACCAGCCAGCTCATCGAGAACGACATCAAGAGCTCGGCCGGCGGTATCGTCGAGCACCGCGACATCAATGCGGTCGAAGTGATCGACACCGAAGGCGTCAAGACCCTCGTCGCTTTGAAGCGCAACGGCGAAGTCGCCATCATGGACGCCAAAGGCCGCGAGGTTGAGAAGTTCAAGGTGCCTTACGGTGCGGTCATCCTCGTCGCCAATGGCGCCAAGGTGAAGCCCCGCGAGCAGCTCGTCTCATGGGACCCGCACATCACGCCGATCCTTGCCGAAAAGGGCGGCATGGTGAAGTACGAGGACATCGAGGAAGGCGAAACCGTCCGCCTCGAAGAGGAAAAGAAGGGCTCGGGCAACGCCAAGCTGGTGGTCACCGAACACAAAGGCGAGCGCCACCCGCGCATCACCATCGTGGGCACCGACGGCAAAATCCTCGACTTCCACTACCTGCCCGCCAAGGCTCGTATCGAAGTCTCCGACGGCCAGAAGATCCAGGCCGGCGAGCAGCTTGCTCGTCAGCCGAAGGAAGCAGGCGGCACGGTCGACATCACGACGGGTCTGCCCCGCGTTACCGAGCTGTTCGAGGCCCGCAAGCCGAAGGATCCGTCGGTCCTCGCCGAAATTTCGGGCATTATCGAGCTTCGCTCGGACCGCCGCCGCGGCAAGATGACCATCATCGTCCGCAACGAGACGGGCATGGAGCGTGAGCACCACGTCCCCCAGGACAAGGAAGCGCTGGTTCACACCGGCGACGCGGTCGACGCCGGCGATCCGCTCATCCGCGGCCCGGTCATCCCGCACGACATCCTTCGCATCAAAGGCGAAGAGTCGTTGCACAGCTACCTGCTGACCGAAGTGCAGAACGTGTACCGTTCACAGGGCGTGAAGATCAACGACAAGCACATCGAGACCATCCTGGCTCAGATGCTGCGTAAGATTAAAGTCGAAGATCCCGGCGACACCAAGTTCCTGCCGGGGGAGGTGGTGGACAAGTTCCGCTTCCGCCGCGCCAACGAGGAAGTCGCCGGCAGCGTGAAGATCGCCGACGTCGGCGGCACGAACTTCAAGGAAGGCGATGTGGTCGAGAAGCCCGTCTACCGTGAAGCCAACGAAGCCGCCGAGGCCGCCGGAAATCAGCCCGCCAAGGGCAAGAAGCCCCGTCCGGCACGCGGCAAGACGTTGCTGCTGGGCATCACCAAGGCGTCGCTGCAGTCGGAGTCGTTCATCTCGGCCGCCTCCTTCCAGGAAACGACCAAGGTCTTGACCGAAGCTGCGATGGCCGGCATGACCGACACGCTCACGGGCCTCAAGGAGAATGTCATCCTCGGTCACCTGATCCCGGCGGGTACGGCGTTCCAGCCGCACCTGAACCTCAAGATCAAGCGGCTGGTCGCCGAACCGCCAATCGTCGAAGAGCCGATTCGCACGCCCGGCCCGCGCATTCCCGCAGGCGGCACCGCCGAAAGCGTCCATTAAGCGGGCGCCTGAACCGGCATGAATGCAGAGAACCTCTGACGACCGAAGCGCCCAGGCCACGCGTGGCCTGGGCGTTCGTCGTTCTGTGCCGGAAATCTTGCCCAGTTTCGATGCCGCTGCGCTCTACATCATGGCGTGCCTGCGTGTCGCACCTGACGGTACACCACGGCGTACAGTAGAGTGTGATGCAGTCCCGGCGTCGGAGCCGCCGCAGCAGTCGCCAGTCTGTCGCACTTGCCGCGATGCAACCGGACAACGTTTGCCGTCGCGAGTGCGTAGTTAAGGCCGGGCGTCGGCGTCTCTGGAGGAGAGCGGGTCTCCGCTTCGAGTCGACGGTCATGGCGGGTGCGTATACCTATGTCAGTTGCGATTCCAATCGAATCACTTGAGCACCGTCGCCTGCTGGCAGCCCAGCCGACGGCGCTGTTTCTTGGCGGCACGCTCTTTGTCACCGCCACAGATGCTGCCGACACGGTCAGCTTCGGATTCCGGGGCCCGCGGCTGATTCCCATCGTCAACGGTGCAGGCGTCGGCAAATTCAGCATGGGCGCGGTCCAGCGCATCGAAATCCAGACACTTGAAGGCAACGACGTCGTTGATCTCTCCAACCTGAGCATTCCCACTTACGTCAATGCCGGCCTCGGCAACGACCTGGTGACCGGCGGCAAGGGCAACGACTCGCTCACGGGCGCCGGTGGAAAAGACACCCTGCGCGGCAACGATGGCGTCGATCGGCTCAGCGGCGGAAACACCTCCGACCTGCTCTACGGCGAAGGTGGTAACGACGTCATCTACGGCGGGCTCGGCGACGATTTCGCCGACGGTGGCTCCGGCAAGGATCACTTCTTCGGTGAAGATGGCAACGACACATTCCTCGGTGGTTCCGGCAACGATGCGGCTTACGGCGGCGGTGGGACAGACAAAATCTACGGGCAACTCGGTGACGACATCCTTGCCGGCGACGGCGGCAACGATCGGCTTTACGGCGGCGATGGCAACGACATCCTCTACGGCGGAAAGGGTGCCGACGTCATCATGGGTGAACTCGGCGACGACAACATCGACTCTGCCGATGGTTCGCCCGATCGCCTCATCGACGGCGGCGAAGGCAACGATACCGTCCTCGGCGACCCCACCGGCGAAACCCCGCACAACGCCGAGACCGTCACCAGCCCCGCGCCGCCACCGCAACCTCCTCCCGCTCCCGTTGGTGGAGATTGGGCCAAGGGCGTCAGTTTCGGTGACGAGGCGATCCTCGACGAGCACTTCGATGCCCTGGCCGACGACCTGAAGACCATGGGCGTCAAGGTCGTGCGCCTGTGGTTCCAGGTTACCACGCTCAACGAGCGCCCCAACGCGTGGGACCACGTGAGTGAGGCCGATCAGGTGAAGGCCTGGAAGGGCGTCACCGATGACCAGCGGCCCGTCATCGCCGGGCTGACGATGAAGCGTGCGTTCGAACTGCAGAGCAGGGGCTTCAAGGTCATCCTCACCGTCTCGATCCACGACGCCCAGCCGCCGGCCACGCCGCAGGCGGTGACGGACTTCTTCCAGTTCCTGATGGACTCGCACCGCTACGCCGACGGCACCGGCAAGACGCTGAAGGACGTCGTCGACGCGTGGGAAGTGAACCAGGAAGTCGATCTGGTATGGAATTGGGCGCCTTCCGGCGTCGATAAGACCGAGGGCATCAAGCAGTACGTGAACCAGGAACTGATTCCCGCCGCCGCCGCACTGCATGCCGGGCCGGTGGACCAGTGGGAGAAGATCATCTCTGGTTCCGTCAGCTACAAGCCTGACGATCTGCGCACGCTGCTGACCGAAGCACAGGCGCAGAACGCGCTGAACGCGATTGATTACGCCGGCTATCACCCGTACGGGCGATACCTGCCGGACCAGTCGATCGACGAAGTGAAGGGTCGAGTGAACGGTGCAGTGGCGATCGCCAAGGAGTTCGACAAGCCACTGGCGGCAACGGAGTGGAACGTCCGCGGGTATCCGACGGACGGCTCGCAGGACGCCGCCTGGGCCGCCGCCATCGATACCGTGTACCGCACGTACGTCGCGCCGAACTTCGGCATGGCGATCTACTACACGGTCGTCAACGACTTCGCGGCACGAGGGGGCTCTACATCGGCGCGCCCGGCGGGCCTGTTCAAGCACGACACGACGCTGGTCAT
>JBBRFH010000037.1:0-17879 GCA_038224615.1 Tepidisphaerales bacterium | reverse complement strand
GCGACGGCGTGAACTGCGCCGCCAGCCGACCGCTCTCGGGAAGCACTTCGGTCGGTGTCAGCGTCTCGACTACCTGCTCGTCACGGCGCAGCTCGATCGTGATCGGCGTTTTGAAATTGACCGGCCGGCGGACGCGTAGGTCAATCGTCTGGCCGGTCGCCACCGTCTGCTGGTCGATGCCGAGCGACAGGCCGTCCTTCGTCGCGGTATACGGTGGCTCCATCAGGTGGCGCACGAGGTCGAGCCAGAATCGGTCGTGTACTTCGCCGCCCACCTCACGGCGCCAGCGCCAGGTTTCGTTGGTCAACAGCGCCAGCGAGCGACCCGCGCCGACGACGGATTCGACCATCACCGGCGCCTGCGTCGAGCGGTCCTGCAGCAAGACGCGCGTCGCGGGCTTGAGTTGACCGACCGACAGCACGCGAAACATTTGCGGCCGCGCCAGCCAGCGACGGAGCGATTCGGCCGGATCATCGTCGAGCGACAGCGGCGTGAACGCGCTGGCGTCTTTGGCCGGCACCGCGAGCACCGAAGGCTCCTCTGCGGGCGTCTGCCGCCAGGCGGGTGCCTGATCAACGCGCTGCGGCACCAGCGCCGCCAGCAGCGGCTGCTGCGCCATCGCCCGCCATGCGCCCGCGTCGCCGGCAAGCAGCAGTGCCGACTTGGACTGCTCGCTGACGGCGCGATGGATCGCGTCCGCCTGCTGTGCCGACAGTGCCGCCGGCGCAACGTCGCAGAGCACGAACACGTCCTGCTTGGCGAGCAGTTCGGCGTGGAATCGACATGCTTCCCCGGGCGCGAGCAACTGGTCGCTCAGTTCGATCCACGGCGTGCGCGAAAGGATATTGCGCAGGTATTGCAGATCCCACCCGGCCGACCCGCTCAGCAGCGTGATGCGCAACTTCTGGTCGACGACCGGAACCGACGCCTCCTGCGTGTTGTTCTGCTGCTGCGTCTCGCCGGCGATCGGTTCGACCGATGCCTTAAGCTCAACGAGCGGCGGCGTGGCGTCCTTCCACAAAAACTGCTCGACCTGTTCGCCGCCGGTGTCGAGGGTGATCGTGCGTGTCTGCGTCTGCTTTGCGTCGCTGAGCGTGAGCTGGACCTGCTTGCCTTCGGCGTTGCGATGGCGAAGCCGTACCGCCACGGAGATCGTCTCGCCACGCAGCGCCGAAGGCGGCACGTCCAGCCGGGCCAGTCGCACATCCGGCGAGCGATCCACCGGCGCCGCCGGCACGGTGTACACCGGCACGCCCGCGGCGGTTACCAGCGGTGGGACGACCTGCTTGGACTCGGTCGAGCGCCCGTCACTGAGAAGAACGATCGCCTCGAGATCGCGCCCGCTGGTCCGCTCGATCGTCTGCCGTAACGACTGCAGCAGCGGCGACGTCGGCATCTCGGCACGCAATGTCACGAGGGGGGCGCGCGACACCTCCAGCGACGCGATTGTGGGTTCTGCTGTTTCTTCGAGTGACGCCGCGAGCGCCCCGGCCACCTGCCGCGCCAGCTCGAAGCGCGACATCGCCGCCAGCGCCGTGACGGCCGGGCGAACGGCGTCACCGGAGGCGAGGCGCTCGTCGGCCTGGTCGTCCAGCTTCTGCACGTCGCCGCGGATCGTGTCGACAGACTGTCGTGTCTTGGCAAGCTTCGACGGGTCTTCTATGTCGTCCCCCGCGTTGGTCAGCCGCTCGGACAGCACCTTGAGGCCCGCGTCGGTCGCGCACGCAGCGGCGACGTCGCCGAGCGCGGCGCGCACCTGGCTGGCGATCGTCGCGTACTGCCCCCGCGTACCCGTGAGATCGCCGGCCGCGATGCGGGCGTCATCGTAGAGCCGGGCCTTCTCCTGCAACACGGTCCACTGCTGCTGCATTTCGATGAGTCGCCTCAGCACCTGGCCGCTGGCCCGCTCGCGCAGCTTCGGATCGATCTGCCCCAGCGCTGCGGCGAGCCGCACGAGCTGGCCTTTGGATCGCGATGCGTCGACGACGCTCATGCTCTGCGAGTTGTCGACGATGAGCACCACCGGCCGCCGACGCGCGGAGCGATCGACGTATTGCAGTGTCGGCTGGAACGCGGCAAGCACCAGCATCAGCAGTGCAGCGATCCGCATCAGCGCCAGCCCGACGATCCACGCCCGCGGCGCGGAGGCGGCGGTGACGCGACGGTAGCTGACGATGGCGTGTACGATCGCCAGCAGCGCGCAGAACAACGTCGCCCACGCAAGCGTCGCCGGTTGCCACGAGAGGCTCGTCATGCGACCTCCTCGAGCTGAACGGGGTCGTTGTTGGTCGGCGTGATGAGCTTCTGCGCGACGAGCAATTCAGCGCCGAGGATCGCGACCGCGATCACGAGCAGGCCGATGGACAGTTCGGTCGACCGCCGCGACGCCCCCACGATCTTGCCGCCGACGATTGATTGATCGCTGATCAGCTCGATTGATCGTCCCCCGGCGCGAATGAGCGCGCGGAGCTTTTCGTCGTCGAGGAGGTTCAGATCACTTTCCTCCGGTGCCGCGTGGACGATGTAGTCCAGCGGTTCGTTGCCGCCATTGCGCACGATATAGCGGCCGGGCTGATCGGTGTTGGTGTAGACGAGCGAACCGCTGCTGCCGCTCATCGACATGTTCACGCGCTCGACCTTTCCGTCGGGGCGGTGCAGGCTCGCAAAGCGTTCGCGGGGCGGATCGAAAACCGCCTCGATCGACGCACCCACTGCGATATTGCGGTCGGAGATGCGCGCCGAGCCAAGCCAGCGGACGGCAGACTGCATGGTGGGCAGGTAGAGGTTGGACCAGGCGAAATCCGACCAGTCGGCGTTGAGTGGCACACCCATCGCCGCGACGCGACCCCGGCCGTAGGTCTTGACGATCAGCAGCGGGTCGCCGCTTTGCAGCGTCGCGAGCACGCCATCGGTCGGCCTGGGCGCGAAGCGCAGCCAGCGTTGTACCGATGTCGGCGGGAGCGGATCGGATCGGCCGGCAAAGAAGGAGAAAATCGGGTGGGTGCTGCTCACGCCCACGAGCCGCACAAGGTCATCGCCGGCGATGTTCTGGATCGACTCGATCGACGCCGGCGCAACGCCGTCGCCCCCCCGCCACAGCGATGCGTTCCACGCGGCCGGGTCGGTGCGCGCCCAGGGCGCAATCAGCAGCCCACCGCCGGCAAAGACGAACTGCTCGATGGCGACACGGCGGCGCTCGTCGGGGGGGATCGCGCCGGCGAGCACGATCACCCGGTCTTTTTTCGGCTCGATGTCCGGCCACTGCTCGGCCGACGCGATGCGGAGCTTGAAGGCGTCGTCGCCCTTCTGCTTCGCATACTGCAGCGGACACAGCGCCAGTGCGAGGTAGTCGGATTCACCTGAGAAATCCGGCGAGGGCACACGCGCCACCTGTGCCGGCGATTCGGTCGTGATGATGGTGACGCGGATCGGATCGACGACGTCCAACGCGAGCATCGCGGTATCGTCGGCGGTCTGTCCGCATGGGGGGATCGATGCCATGAGCACGTTCGATCCCGAGCGCGGCATCGCGACGCGGCGGTGGACGGTCAGCACCGCGCCGGGCGCGATGAAGATCGGCGATTGGTCCAGCACGCGGTCGCCCAGCGAGATCGTCAGCGGAAGGTCGCTGCGCGGGACGGTCCCGAAATTGTGGACACGGACCTGCACGTCCGTCTGCATGCCGGCGATGGCGGGCGGGTCGCGTAGCTCGACGGATTCGATCGCGACGTTCGCGTTCTCGGTCGTGCCCACGGCAACGGCGGTGACGCGAACACCGGGGCGGTCAGGCAGATTGGCTGCGCCCTGCCAGGTGAGTGTCTGGCGATCGCCGATGAGGTAAATCTCGCGCGGGACCGTGCCGGCAGGCTCGAGCATCGACAGCGCGCGGGCTTCACCGTCGGCCATGTCCGCGCGGAGCGCGCCGGGCGTGATCGAGGCGAGCCGGGTGGCGATCTCCTGCAGGTCAGTGGTGAGCGGCGCGTCCTCCGAGCTGGCTCGCCCGAGGACGACAAGTCCGACCTGGTCGCCACGCCTCAATTCCCCCAGCACGCCGGCGGCGGCGCGGCGGACGAGCTCAAAACGCGTCGTGTTTTGCTCCGGGTGCGTCGTGCTTGGCGAGGCATCAATGACCAGCACCGTCGCCAGTCGCTGCGCGTCGGCCGGACCGAACGCGCGGCGGGTCACGGGGCGCGCCAGCGCCAACGCGATCATCGCGATCGCCAGCACGCGCAGCATTAGCAGCAGCCACTGCGCGAGCTTCGAGCGGTTGAGCTGCCGAGTCGCGGTGTCTTCGAGGAAAAGCATCGCGCCCCACTCGACGCGCCGGTACCGCGCGCGGTTGAGCAGATGCAGCACAATCGGCAGGACCGCAGCACTGATGCCGGCGAGCATGATCGCGTTGAGGAACATCTACGCGCTCCTCCGTCGGATCACCGACATGATCGCATCGATGAGCGGGTGGTCGGTCCGGGCGACCAGCAGTTCAGCGCCCATCGCGCTGCACGCGAGCCGAAGCTGCTCTTCGTGCTTCTTGAAGTTCTCCAGGTAGGTCTTGCGCGCGACGGCGGTCTCAAGAAGTTTTGGTTGCTCGCCTTCGAGCCCGCGGAACCGGGCCCAGGTGTGAAACGGAAACGTGATCTCGTCCGGATGGAGCAGGCGGAGCAGGACCAGTTCGTGGCGATCGTGGTGCAGGCGTGCCAGGCCCTTGCGAAGCTGCTCAACGGGCTGAAAAAAATCAGAGATCACGATCGCCAGCGAACGGCGATCCATGCGGTCGGCGGTGCGGAGCAGCGACTTGTCCAGCATCGTCGGGCCGACGGGTGTGGCGCGTTCGAGGGCCTCGACGATCCGAGCGAGTTGCGTCTGGGCGCTCGACGGCGCGATGAACTGGTCCCCGCCGTCCTGCGCGATCGACAGGCCGGCCGACTCGTTCTGCGCAAGCATCAGGTAGACCAGCCCGGTCGCCACGCGGATGGCGAATTCAAATTTCGTACCCGGCCGCCCGTAGGACATCGAACCACTGGCGTCGTCGAAGACGGTCGCGCGCAGGTTGGTTTCCTCATCGTACTCCTTGACGAACACGCGATCCGACCGGGCGAGCACGCGCCAGTCGATGCGCTTCGGCTCGTCGCCGGCGACATAGACGCG
Source organism: Tepidisphaerales bacterium (assembly GCA_038224615.1). Classification (GTDB taxonomy): domain Bacteria; phylum Planctomycetota; class Phycisphaerae; order Tepidisphaerales; family Tepidisphaeraceae; genus JBBRFH01. Next base: position 12,731 of record JBBRFH010000037.1, on the reverse strand, counting down.
GTGTTGGCGGAACTCAACGCTGGCACCCTTGATCGGGCTTTTGTGCAGGCCGGCGGTGTTGCCTTCGACGACGCGGCGAGCGCTGAGACCGAGGTGGTTCAGCGTCTCGACAAGCTCCGGATCGAGCAATCGGCTGAGGACATTCATGTCAGGCTCGGGCGCACCATTATTCCGCCAGGAAATGCCGGATGCCCATCGCGGCGACGATGGCCAGCACAAGGATGGCTACCGCCGCGATGAGCGTGCGTTGACGGGAAACGGTGTCGGCGCGATCAGGCGGACGCCTATCGGCAGCAACGCCGCCCGCGTTCCGTGTCCCGCGGAGACGTTCGACGGCGCGGAGGTCGACCGACGGGTCGTCGTGCAGCAGGGGACTGGGATCAATGAGCCAGAGCTTGCCGGCGTCATCGACGATGACGTTGCGGCCGTGAATCGCGCCGTGGACCATGCCCAGCAGGTGCATCCCCGCAACGGCGTGCTCCAGCGCCCGCGCGAGCCGAACCTGGTCGATCACGCTCAGCGCCTCGAACGTGGAACCTTCGACGTAGCTGCACACCATCACGATGCCGCGTCGCTCGTCGCGCTGGACACCAATGAGATTGACGAAGCACGCCAGCGGCAGCTCACGCAGGCGGGTCAGGCGCAACCGGACCGACGGATGAAGCTGGCCGGCCTTCAAGCAGTCTTCAGGGAGCCGCTTTTGCACAAACCGGCGGCCGGCGCGATCGCGGACGAGCCAGGTTTGCCCTGCCGTCAACTCACGCTCGACCGTCATTTCGTCGCCGACATCGCCCATGGGCAACGATTCTACAGGGTTGGGTCGTGCGTTGATAAACCTGGTCGTCAGTTCGACGCCGTTGCGATTTTTTTATCTGGTGAGGGCGTCTCTACGAGACCGATGTTCCCACATAAATGCCCGCGAACGCGGAAGCGACTACTTGTTGCCGCAGACCAAAGCGGACGTCGCGTGCGCCTTCGCGGCAGAAGTTGGACTTCGTGTGCAAAGCTCGCGTGATCGAAAAACCCCCGACCCCAGCCGCGGGGCGTATCCGCGGAATTGTGAACCGCGTCCGCTCTTGATACCCTTTCGGATGACGCGGGCACGGTCGCCCGCGCCGCCGGGCCCGGTTGGGTCGCGTGGAACAAGGAGGTTCCGGTGCGGCTGCATGCGTTGTTACGTCATCTCGATCCTACGATCGACTCCACCGCTTATCCCGATTTGTCGATTGCCGGCGTGCAGGACGATTCGCGCCTGGTCCGCGCCGGGGATTTGTTCATTGCCCGCCCCGGCATCAAAGCCGACGGAACTCAATTCGCCCGCGACGCCCAAGCCAGGGGGGCCGTCGCCGTGGTCGCACAGGAACCGATCGAGGGGCTGACAATTCCCCAACTGATCGTCCGCGACGCCGCCGTCGCCACTTCAAAGCTGGCGTGCGCTTTTGCGGGGAATCCGTCACACTTCGTCAAGGTGGTCGGCGTCACCGGCACCAACGGCAAGACGACGACAACCTACCTGATCCGCGACATCCTCAACCACAACAAGCTGCCTTGCGGCATGGTCGGCACGGTCGAACTCGACGACGGCCGACGCCAGGTCGAGTCGAACATGACGACGCCCGGCGCGATCCAGGTCGCCGAGCTGCTGCAGACGATGCGGAGCAATCACTGCCGCGCCTGCGCGATCGAAACCAGCAGCCACGCCCTCGACCAGCACCGCGTGGCGGGCATCCAATACGCGGGCGCGGGTTTCACCAATCTCACCGGCGATCACTTGGACTACCACAAGACGATGGACGCCTACGCCGAGGCCAAGGCCCGCCTTTTTGCCGGCCTGCAGCCGGATGCGGTGGCGGCGGTCAACGTCGATTCGCCGTGGCACGAGCGGATGCTGCGCGACTGCGACGCGCGCGTCTTCACGTTCGGCATCCACCGCCCCGCCGACTACCGCGCGACCGATTTCGCCGTGACCGCCCACGGCACGACGTTCATCCTTAACGCGCCCGACGGCAAGACTGAGATCGCCACAAAGTTGATCGGCCGGCACAACATCGAGAACGCGCTGTGCGCCATCGCGCTCTGCTGCGAGATTTTCGGGCTGAGCATCCACCAGGTCGCCGCCGCGTTGCGTGCGGCACGCGGCGCGCCGGGGAGACTCGAGCCGATCGCGCAGGGTCAACCGTTCGCGGTCCTCGTCGACTACGCGCACACCGACGATGCGCTGCAGAACGTGTTGCAGTCGCTTCGTCCGCTGACGCGAGGCAACAAGCTCCGCGTCGTCTTCGGATGCGGCGGGGATCGCGACAAGACCAAGCGGCCGCGCATGGCGCGTGTCGCCGAGCAATTGGCCGACGTCATCTACGTCACCAGCGACAACCCGCGGACCGAGTGCGCCGAGCTGATCCTGCACGACATTACCGCGGGCTTCACCGCCGCCGGCCGCAAGCGCACGGGCGTGGAGGTCGACCGTCGAGTCGCCATCGAGCGCGCCATCCATGACTGCGAGCCCGGCGACGTGCTGCTGATCGCGGGCAAAGGCCACGAAAACTACCAGATCATCGGGACGACCAAGCAGCACTTCGATGACGTTGAGGAAGCGACGCGGGTGATCCGCGGCGCGATCGCCCGATGACCCCACTGACGGCCCAGGATATCGCCGACAGCACCGGCGGCGAGGTCATCGCCGGCGACGCCGAGACGCGCGTCGACGACGTCAGCACCGACTCGCGCGCCGTTCCGAAGGGCTGCGTCTTCGTCGCGTTGCACGGCGATAAGTTCGACGGGCACGCGTTTCTTCCACAGGCGAGCCAGCTCGGCGCGACAGTCGCGATCGTGGACGGATCGGCGCCGGCACCCGACGGCATGACCGTTGTGCGCGTCGCCGACACGCGCCGGGCACTGGGCCAACTCGCCCGCAGCATCCGCCGGCGGATGCACGGTACGCGCGTCATCGCCATCGCGGGCAGCAACGGCAAGACCAGTACAAAGAACCTGCTGCATGCGGTCCTCGCGCGCAGCCTGCGCGGCACGGCGTCGCCCAAGAGCTTCAACAACGACATCGGAGTGCCCGCGACGATCTTCCCCGTCAGCGACGACGACGATTATGTGATCCTCGAGATCGGTACGAACCACCCCGGCGAAGTCGAGAACCTCTCGCGCATCGCCGAGCCTGACATCGCCGTCATCACCAGCATCGGTGAGGAACACCTCGAATTCTTCGGCGATCTCGACGGCGTCCGCGCCGAGAACGCCGCCATCGCGGACGGGATTCGCGTTGGCGGGCTGCTCGTCATCAACGGCGACGACCCGCACCTCTCCGCTCATCTTACACGCCACCAAGGCCCGGTCCTCCGCTTCGGTTTCGGCGACCACAACGACCTTGTCGCCCGCAACGCCCGCGTCACGCTCGACGGCACCAGCTTCGACGTCGACGGCCGCCCTTATTTCACGCCGATTCCCGGGCGGCACTTCGCGAGCAACGCGCTGGCGGTCATCGCGATCGCACGGCATCTCGGTCTCGACCACGACACCATCCGCACCGGCCTCGCATTCGCGACCTCGTCGGACATGCGCATGCAGAAGCGCGTCTGCGGCCCGGTCACACTCATCAACGACGCCTACAACGCCAACCCCACGTCCATGCGTGCCTCGCTCGAAACGCTTTCGCAGATCGAGTGGACAGGCAGGAAGATCGTCGTCCTCGGAGACATGCGCGAACTCGGAGCGCATGCCGAACGCGCCCACAAAGAGCTGATGACCTTGGCGGCGTCGCTTGCGCCTTCGCGCCTGTTCACCGTGGGAGACGCGTTCGGACGCGCGTGTGAAAACGCAAGCGGCACTGAATGCTTCACCGACGCCGCCAGTGCCGCGTCTGTTGTTGCCGAACGGATGCAACCCGATGACCTCGTTCTCCTGAAAGGCTCGCGCTCGATGAAACTCGAGCTCATCGCCGACGCCATCGCCAGGCGGTTTTCCTGATGCTTTACGTCCTCACCCAGTATTTTGAGCAGCAGCTCGAGCAGACGCCGTTCGGGTTTCTGCGCGTCTTCCACCGCTTCATCACGTTCCAGGCGGTCGCGGCGATTCTGGTCAGCTTCCTCGTCATGCTTGTCGCCAGTCCGAAGGTCATCCGCTGGCTGCGCTGGATGAAGATCGGCGACGAGCCGGATTTCGACGAAGTCACGATGAACGAAATGATGAAGCAGAAGAAAGGCGTCCCGACGATGGGCGGACTGCTCATCCTCACCGCCATCGGCGCGACCTGCCTGCTGCTGGCGGACATCCGCTCGAATTTCTACGTTCACATGGCGCTGGTCTGCATGATCCTGCTCGGCGGGCTGGGCATGGTCGACGACTACCTCAAGCTCACCGTCGGCCGACGCTCCGGCTCGCGACAGGGGCTTACCGGCCGTGAGAAACTCCTCTTCCAGATCGGGCTGTCGGCGATCCTCTGCTACTTCACCTGGAGCTACGGGCAACGCATCGACGAGGCCCACGCGCTCTACGTCCCCTTCCGCCAGTCGCCGCTGGTCGACCTCGGGTTCGCCAGCTACATGGTCTTCGGCGTGCTCGTCATTGTCGGCGCCAGCAACGCGGTCAACCTCACCGACGGCCTCGACGGACTCGCCTCGGGCTGCATGACGCTGACGGCGTTCGCATTCATGATCCTGGCGGTGATCGTCGGCGACCGGGGGCTCTCCGATATCCTGCTCTTCCACAACCTCCCCGCCGCCGGGCAGATGGCGGTGTTCGCCGGCGCGATGGTCGGGGCGTGCCTCGGGTTCCTCTGGTTCAACTGCAACCCCGCCCGCGTCTTCATGGGCGACACCGGCTCGCTGGCGCTGGGCGGATTGATCGGCTACATCGCCATCGTCATCCGCCAGGAAATCATGCTCCTGATCATCGGCGGCGTCTTCGCCGCCGAGGCGGTTAGCGTCATCCTCCAGGTCGGCTGGTTCAAGTACACCCGCATCCGCTTCGGCACCGGCCGGCGCATCTTCCTGATGAGCCCGCTGCATCACCACTTCCAGAAAAAGGGCTGGACCGAAACCCAGGTCGTCGTCCGCTTCTGGATCGTCGCCGCCATGCTGACCGCGATGGCGCTGGCAACCATCAAGCTCCGCTAATCCGACAATCAGCCCCGCGTCGCGACCCGGCCACACCCGGGCTTGCTGAACACCGCTCAGCACGCCGGTGCCCTTGGATGCCCACCTCCGATGTCGCGTGTCGCGACGGTCACTTTCGCTGGTGGGTTGGTTACTTCGATTTCGCATGGGAACATCCCTGACTCCGATTCGGTCACACCGACGCAAATGCACGCGCGCTACATTTGATACATTTTTCGCCCCCACCCGAAACGCAACCCCCTGCCCGGCCATGGGTTAGCGCCGGCGATGCCATGCACAGGGGGGATGCACGCCTGTCACATCGCGTAGCCCGCTCCCGCCCAGACCGCCGCCCGGACCGTTCGCCAAACGCTGAAAGGCATGCCAACAACCCGCAACTAAGCTCGCCAAAGAAACCTCCCTCCGCATAAAAAAACTGGCGCGCAACGGCACCCCGGCGCACCCCCCGCGCCGACCTCATTTATACCCCCGCCAACCCCCGCCGTCGGCGAGAAACATTGTGAAAAAAAGGGCGAAGTCTGCGCGCTGGAGCTGATCGCACGCTGAGCGGGCGGTCTTCGGCAAAGGGGACCGCTGAGGGGGATGTAACGCTCCAACGCATTTTCGTTGCCGGGTGCCGTGGCATGGCGTCGGGTTTGCGGCGGACGGGGAATGGCGACGGATCCGAGCATCGTAGGGGGCGATTTATCGCTCCCGACCACATGCGTCAGTGGACCAGATCACGCCCGCGTTTTTCATCACGCCGCGTCTTTGATCGCGACGACCTCATCGGCAACGACGCGGACGCGGTTGATGCCGTCCAGCGCCGCCACCTTGTAGCACTCGGCCAGCGTCGGGTAGTTGAAGACGCTTTCGACGAAGTAGTCGATCGGCATCCCGGCGGCCATGACGGTTTGGCCGATGTGGATCAGCTCGGTGGCGCCGGTACCGAAGGCGTGGACGCCGAGCAGGCGGCGCGATTGCGGGTGGAACAGCAGCTTGAGCAGCCCGTGCGGGTCGGCGATGAGTTGGCCTCTTGCGATCTCGCGGTAGCGGGCGATGCCGACTTCGTACGGGATGCCCTGCTGGGTCAGTTGCTGCTCGGTCTGCCCGACCAGACTGATTTCGGGGATCGTGTAGATGCCCAGCGGGTACAGCGGATTGGGCGCTTCGGCGTACTGGCGGAACATGTGGCAACTGGCGAGCCGGCCTTGCTCCATGCTCGTCGCCGCCAGTGCGGGGAAGCCGATGACATCGCCGGCGGCGTAGATGTGGCCGACCTCGGTCTGGAAATGCTCGTTCACCTTCAAGCGCCCGCGGTTGTCGGCGCTGAGGCCGGCCTTCACGAGGTTCAGGCTCGCGGTCGCGCCTTGCCTTCCAATGCAATAGAGCAGCGTCTGGGAATGGATCTGCTTGTTGCTCGCCATCGTGGCCACGACATCGTCTCCGACCAATTCGATATTCGCGACCGACTCGCCGAGGCGCAACCGCACGCCGATGTCGCGGAGGCGGAACTGCAGGGCTTCGATGAGTTCGTCATCGACAAACTCCAGCAGCTTGGGGCGGGTGTCGACGAGCGTGATCTTGACGCCGACCGCCGCCAGCATGCAGGCGTACTCGGTGCCGATGACCCCGCCGCCGACGATCGTCATGCTGCGCGGCAGCGTGGTGAGCGAGAGCAATTCGGTGCTGTCGATCACTCGACCGGGCGTGAACGGCACAGTGGTCGGCCGGGCCGGCTCGGTGCCGACGGCAATCAGGATGTTGTCGCCGCGGATCTCGATGTGTTCGTCATCACTGCGGGCGATCGAGATCACATTGGCATCGACGAAACTCGCCATGCCGTAGAACAGCTCGATGCGATTGCGGCGCATCTGGTTGCGGGTGACTTCGGTCTCGGTGCGGATGACGTGGTGGGCGCGGTGCAGCAGGTCCTGCATGGTGATGTCCTGCTTCACCGAGTAGCTCTCGCCGTAGACCTGGCGGAGATTCATGCCGGTCAGATGCAGAACGGCCTCGCGGATGGCCTTGGACGGAATCGTGCCGGTGTGAATGCACACGCCGCCGAACGATTCCTGGCGGTCGACGAGCGCGACGCGCCGGCCGAGTTTGGCGGCGCTGAGCGCCGCCTTCTGTCCCGCCGGGCCGCTGCCGATGACGATCACGTCGAAGCTTTGTTGGCTCATCGCGGTGCTGCTCCTGGTTCCACGGGTGGTTCGCTGCCTGTCGTTCGTATCGGTCGCATCGGCTGCGCGATTAATGACGGTGACGCGATCCGGCAATGGCACGGGAATCTGCATCCGTTGCCGGACGCGTTCTCGTTAACTCCGGCTCGCAGGCGGCCGATACCGGTGATGTGTCTGAAGCGATTCCCCCTGCCGACGCCTCGTCGACCACGCCCATGCGCTGGAAGACGATGGCTATTCAGGGCTTGGGCGCGGCCGCCGTGTTTGTTGGAACGGTGTATGTCGCGTCGTGGGCCCTCTCCGATACCCATGCGCGGTTCGTCACCTCCGCACCGTTGGCTGCGCTGTTATTGGCGGTCGTCGCGCTGCTGATTGCCGGCGCGATCGTCCATCAGGTCGTCCACTGGCGTCGGCCGATGACGCGACTAATCAAGCTGCTCGACGAATTGAACAAGGGCGAAGCCCCGCTCGATGAACTCAACCGTGTCGACGGCGGCGTGGCGGCGTTGCGGGAGCCGCTTCGCGAACTGCTTCACCAGGTGCGTTCCAGCCGGTCGCGCGTCGCGGAACTGCACGCGGAGATCGAGCATCGCGTTGTCAATCGGACCGATGCGCTGGAACGCAAGCTCGGCTCGCTGCAAGCGCAGGCGTCGCGCGACATCCTCACCGGATTGCTGAGCCGCCGAGCCATGGAGATCGAGTTCCCCCGCGTCGTGCGCGACTGCAAATCCAAGGCCCAGCCGCTGCAACTGCTGATGATCGACGTCGATCATTTCAAGACGCTTAACGACACGCTCGGCCACCAGGCGGGCGACGAGCTGCTGCGCTCGATCGGCCAACTGATGCGCTCGGCGTTACGCGAGACGGATCACGCGTTTCGCTTCGGCGGCGATGAATTCGTCATCGTGCTCCCCGGCGCCGACCTGGCGGCCGCCACCACGCTGGCCGACCGACTCAAGCAACTCGTCGATGGCCTCACCAGGCACCACCGCCAACTCCCCCGCCGCCCCCGGCTCTCGATCGGCATGGCGTCGCTCACCGACATCGCCGGTGCCGCCAACCCCGCCGAGCAACTGCTCGCGCTCGCCGACGAGCGCCTCTATGCCATCAAGCACGCACGTCCGAAAAACGAACAGCGCGTGGCCTGAGCGGCAACGTGGACCGTGCGGAAGACCGCAGCCCGAGTGACCGGTTCTTAGCGTGACTTTCCGGCGTTTCTTCGATGAACTTTTCTTAATTAAAGGTTGTGGTCCGCTTTCGTGGTGGCTACACTCCCGGCCGTCGGCTGCAACGGATCAACCGTTGTTTCTCGGGCCGACGCGTTTTTGATGCTGCCAATCCGGAGGCGATTCATGGATGGATCGCCGGTGATGCGCCGGTCGATGGATCGACTTATCGCGCACTCACTTTTTCTGCGTCGGCGGTGTCGCGGTGTCGTTTCGTGGGGCTGTTTTTTTGTCAGCGCGAGGTGTTCGTTGGAACTCGTGTGGTCATTCAAGCGGTGGCTTACCAAGCCTGTGATCGTTGATTCGGGCGTGGATCGGCCGTTCCAGTTGCGGTGTGTGTCGCTCCTGCTGCTGGCCGGCGGATGGGCTGTGTTCTTCGCGGCGTGCCTGGTGGCGACCTGGGCGCACCTGCGGCAGATACCGATTGCGACCTTTTCGGACTGGTTCAGCACGTCGTACGTCGACGGCCTGTCGTGGACGCTGAACTTCGCCTACGTCGCCGGCGGAACGATCTTCTACGCCGGACTGCTGAGCGTGATGGCGTTCGACCGTCGCGATGGCATCCCGCTCTGGCCGGCCGAGTAGCCGGCCCATTCTGAGACAACCTGGCTTCAGGAGCGGCGCGGAACGGGAAAGCCGCGAGCCTCTCGTCCGCCCTTCAGCGCGCTTTTGTTTTCCGGCTTCTGATTACGGCTGACTGAGAATCGTGGTCTGCCGCACGCCGATCTGCAGCCATGTGACATCGTTGTCGGGGTGCGCGGGTTCGTGGTGCAGGTATTCCTCGCGGATCTCGGGCGTGGGCTCGAGATTGGCGTCGTGGATGTGCTGCAGGAGATCGCCGTAGGCCTCATCGACGTTGTCGGTCGGGCCGACATGAACGCGGGTGGCGCAGCGGAATCCCGGCAGGCGTGCCACGCTGAAATCGCCGAACGCCTGCGTGCCGGCGGGCATCGGCAGCCCGACCCAAAGCGCGAAGCCGTCGTCGCCGTAGTCGCCGCCGCCGCGGTAAACGAGCATGGCGTTACCCTGCGGCTTAAGCCCCGCCGACGCCACCGCCGACGTCAGGCGATCGAGCAGCGGGGGCACTTCGCGGGGCATCGTGTCGCGCGTGACGACGCATGGCACGTACAACAGCGTAATCTCCGGTATTTCGTGGACGCTCAACGTTTTCATAGCGATCAGTCCTAAACTTCAGTCGATCGCGCTTCCCTGCGCTGGGGATCAGCTTACTCGATGACCTTGCCCTGAAACTGCCTGGCCAGGATGTCGCGCACCGATTGTTCGGCGCGATGGCACGCCTGCTTTTCGCCGGCCGACAGATACGAGCGGACGACGCCTTTTTCATTGGTCGCGACGCGGAAGTAGCCGCTGTACCAGCCGGCCTCCAGTGTCGCGGCGCCGGGATCGAGGCGCACCCCTTTGCTGACGCAGGTGCCTTCGAGGTCGATGCCGTCCTCGGTGGTCGTGGCGATCTTCGCGCCGTCGTCGATGAACTGATTTACGACCGCCTTAAGCGCCGCGTCGCGCGTGGCGTCGTCGTGGAAGACGTAGTTGAATTCGCCGGTGGTGACGACCTGGTCCTGCATCTTCCAGAGCGCGTCCATCAGTTTCGGATCGCGCTGAATCGCCTTGGCGAGCAGGAGGATGGTGACGGTGGAGTTTTCGCCGGAGATGACGAGATCGCCGAGCTTGAGGCGGTGATAGTAGTGCCCGCTCTCCTCGGCCGCCGCCAGCGCGGTGATGGTCGTCATGTAGTCTTTGATCTGCGAGTGCCCGTTGCGGAACAGGACCGGCTTGGCGCCGAGCTTGCCCCACTCCGCGAGCGCCAGCGGCGAGACCTTCGGGTCGTAGAGCACCGGCGGCGCGCCGTTGGACGTGTCGGCCGATTCGAGGCAACTGGCGAGGATCGGAACGAACGCAAACCCCGCGGTGAGGATGCCGCGCCGGTCGCCGAAGACGATGCGGTCGCCGTCGCCGTCGACCCCGATAACCAGGTGCGCGTCGGTCTCTTCGGCGAGGCGGATCGCGTCGGTCATCTTGCCCTGGCTCGTCGGATTCGGAGATCCCGTGGGGAAGCTGCCGTCCGGGATCAGCCGTCGCGATTGCACACTCGCCCCCGCGCCGGTCAGCGCCGCGTGGATCTCCGGTCCCGCCGAGCCATTGAAGGCGTCGAGCACGACCCGCAACCCGTCGAGGTCACCGGCTTCGACGCCGGCCGTCTTGAGTGAGAAACGCAGGTATTCATCCTGCAGGTCGATCAATTGCAGTTTGCCCTGTACACACCGCGGCAGGTGAGCCGTCGAGTGGTACAGCTCGCGCACGCGCCGCAGCCCGCCGGCCGGGCCGCAGTCGTAACCGATCGCGTGTACGACCGGCACGGTAAACTTCACGCCGACGTACTGCGCCGGGTTGTGCGAAGCGGTGACCGTCAGGCCCATCGTCGCATGGTTTTCCTGCGAGACGTAGAGCGTGTTGAAATAGCTTTGGCAGGTGGAGATGGGCGATGGATTGACGAAAACATCGAACCCGCCGCGCAGCGCCGTTTCGACGCCGAGTTCCAGCACATGCCCCGCCGCTAGACGCGCATCGCGACCGAAGGTGACGGCTTTTACACCCAGTTCGTACGCATACAGGAACGTTGCCTCGAACAGCCGCGTGATCTGCCGGTCGTCGAACTCGCTCGCTTCCCATCGCGCGTCATAAACCTTGATGGGATCGGCGAGGTGCATGAACCGATGCTACCGCAGATCAAAAGAGTGTCTAGTCCTATCTTTATCGCGGAACATGCGGGATTCCCCGAAAGCAAGGCTGAAACGGGAAGGACGAAGCTCGTGACGATTCGCAGAGCGTCTGCTTATTAGACGATGCTCGTACCCGCCGTCCATGCACTCGCGACCGAGCCGGTGAACTTACGCGGCACCTTGCCTGTTTTACCGGCGTACTGTGCGAGGATTTCGTCGAGCGCGGCATCGACCACTTCCCCCGCATCGCAAAGCACCGCGACCACCCCGCCGCTGCCTGCGGCGGTCATGCGGGCACCGTAGAAGCCGGCGCGCTCGCGCTGGCGAATCAGCTCGATCAGCACGTCGCAATCGTCGGACGCCAATTGCGCGTCCTTGAAGTACGCCATGTGCGACGCGTAAAGCAGGTGTCCGGCTTTGTCGAGCAGGAGCGTCCGCTCGGGGGATCGAATCGACCGTTCGCCGGCCTCTTCGATGTAGCGGATGAACTCGCGGATGCGGTTGGCGTCGAAGACGAAATGGTCGGTCGCCTGCTGCACCGGGTAGTTCACGTCAGGCTCGATCTGCGTCTGCTTGTCGAGCGTCGCGCGGTGCTGGAGGAGGAACTGTCCGCCCTTCAGCGATTCGGGAAGGAACGGGCGAAAGAACCGTTTGTAGTCCGCCAGCGCCAGGTTCGCGAGGAATCCGTTCATCGGATCGGCGATCAGGGCGCGCCCCGCGGCGCTGCCGAGCTGGCGCATCTTCTCAAGGATCAGCTTGTGCCCGATCATCGCGGCGGCGCGCGCGCGCTTGCGGGTCAGACGATCGGCATCGCTCGGGCGGACGCCACTGTCGATCGCATTGACCCGGACGCCCTCGGGTAATCGGAGCGACGGCTGCAGCGCGAACGGCGGTTGTGTGAGCAGTCGCGTCAGATCGCCCTCTTCGCCGGCCGCGGGCGCGGCAAAGGCGTCGATGCCCCGGGAACCGCCGACGAGTTCGCAATCGACGCGCCGACAGAGCCGCGCCAGCGCCATCGCGTCCAGCCCGTCGCGCAGCGATTGTGCATCGACGAACGCCGTCATCGAAGCGACTTCGATCGCGGCGTGCGCCGCGAGACCGGCACCCTGCGGAATCTGATTCTGGATCGCCACGTTGAAGCCGCGAAGCGACGGATCGCGCAGGTCGATGTGGTGTTCATCGTGCAGGATTGACAGCGCGCCCACGACGCCCGCCGCCCACGCTCGGCCGGGCTCGGCGAACTCGCGCTTCAGCGCGTCCAGCGGCAGCGCCAGCGCGTCGAGCGGGATCACCAGCGTACACGGCTTGTGCTCGTCGAAGAGGTCAAACGAAAAGACCTGCACACTGCGATCGACGCGCGGCTGGATCGCGACGGCGGCGCAGCAGTCGTCGCCGAGCGTGGCATGGCAGAGCATCGCACCCCCGCCGTCGCTGGCGGCAAGCCCGCCCATCACGTCGAGCCGGCCGGGGGCGCGG
>JBBRFH010000036.1:0-17976 GCA_038224615.1 Tepidisphaerales bacterium | reverse complement strand
AGCAGGGAAACATTCCGGAGGTGCGGACGCAACTTGACAAGGCCAAGGCGTTCGTCGACGCCGCCGTCGCGGCGCGGCCTGAGGGTGCCGACGCATGGATGTCCCGCTTCAACGTCTACCGCGGCCTCAGCGTGCTGACGCCGGGCATCACCAACGAGGTCAAGGCCGGTTTCGACAAGGCGTGGCAGGAATCGCTCACCAAAGCTGATGCGCTGGCCAAGCCGGACGAGCAGCTCGACAATTTCCTCGAAATTCGCGCGACGGCGTTGCGCATTCTCGAGCTTCAGAACGTGAAGGAAGCGGAGAAGCGGTATCGGCAGCTCGTCACCGAGCTGCCCAACAACCGCCAGCCGCGCATCATGCTGGCCGATTTCCGCGCCAAGCAGCCGACGCGCCGCGACCCTGCGGGGGCGGCGCTGGAGCAGCCTTGGAAGCCGACACGCGTGCTGAAGTCCCTCGAATCACGCCAACAACAGGTCAACCAGCTTATCGAATCGGTGCGCCTGTGTACGATCAAGCTCGGCGCGCTGGAAGTCGTTTCCGACCCGGTCGAGCGCGAGCGCCGGCTCGTCGAGGTCGAGAAGCTCTATGCCGACCTCAGGAGCAGCAGCGACGTCAACAACATGCTTAAGCCCGCCGTCCTGCGCCTCGACGGTGGCATCGCGCTGGAGCGCGGACGTATCGCAGAAGCGATCTCGACGCTCGACAGCGCGCTTAAGCTGCTCAATCCCGAATCGCCTTTCCAACTTGAGCAGGAGATGCGCAACGACGTCTTGTTGGAGTACGCCCAGGCGCAGCTCCGGCTCGGACAGAGCGGTCGCGCCAAGCCGGCGCTGACCGAGCTGGTCAATCGGCGGCAGGACCACCTGATCGCCCGGGCGACACTGGCGCAACTGCTTATCAGCGAGCGCGACTTCGCCGAGGCGTCCAAGCACGTCGATTTCCTGCAACGCGTTCTGCCCGGCAATCCGCTCATCGAGCGCATGGCGATCCAGATCATTGCCCAGCGGCAGGACCAGCTCCGCGACCGCTACAAGAGCATGCCCGAGTCGACGCGCGACCAGCGGCTGATCAAGGTCTACGCCGCCGGCGCACTGGGGGACATTGACGAGACGATCCGGATTTCGCGGCTGATGCTGCAGACCGACGCCGGCGACGACGAGGCGGCAACGGTCCTCGTGCAGTCGCTGCTGCGGACCAACAAGCGCGACGACGCGCTGGCGTCACTGGCGGCGGCACGACAGGCGAAGCCGGACAGCACGCGCCTCAAATCGCTTGCCGACGCCATCGCCGCCGAGACGCCCGAACAGCAGCAGGCACTGGTCGAAGGGAACATCGAAAAGATAACCGACCCCTACCAGCGCGAGATGACCCGCGCCGAGTTCCTGCGCGGCCAAGGCAAGGTCGATGAGGCGCTGGCGGCGCTCGCCCAGGCGCGGATCGCCAATCCGAAGGACGGCCGGGCGCCCGACGCAATGTTCCGCCTCAAGTTGGCGCAGCAGAAGTTCGACGACGCCGCGGCGCTGATCCCCGTATTGTCGGATCTCAACGTCGACCTTGTAAGCGGCGAGGTTCGCAAGGTGGAGCTGCAGTTGGCACGCGTCGCGCAGGAACCGGCGCAGAGCAAGCGCGAGCAGGTCATAAAGGACGCCGTCGTGCGTGCCTCGCAGATTGCCGAGCAATACCGGGAGATCGGCGCTGCCACGCTGTTTTACGCGCAGCTCCTGCAGCAGACCGGCGACTACCAGAACGCCGCTGAGCAGTTCGCGCAGACGCTGGACAAGTCGCCGACCAACATTGATGCCTTGCGCGGCTCGATCGAAAGCCTGATGGCGCTCAACCGCTCCGGCGACGCGCGCAAGCGGCTGGACCAGGCCCGACAGTTGTCTCCGGATGACGCGCGGCTGCGCCTGCTGGAGCTGAACTACGAATTGAATTTCGGCGACCCGCTGCGCGCGATCGACACGCTGCAGGAGACGCTGACCAAGAACCCGGAGAACGCGCAGAACTGGGCCCAGCTCGGCGCGGCGATGGAGATGGTGGCCCGGGTTAAGCAGAAAGCCAACGACGCCGCCGGCGCGCAGCAGTTCGTGGGCCGGGCGGCCGACCACTACGCCAAGGCGTTCGAGAAGTTTCCGACCGAGCTGCGGTTTGCCACCGAGTCTGCCGAACTGCTCCGCCGCATCGGTAAGAACAGCGATGCCGAGAAGACCATCGCCGCCCTGGCTGGCCGCGCCGACCTGCGCGACCGGGCCGACGTTGTCGAACTGCTTTCGGAACAGTATCTGCGTTCGGGCAAACCCGACCAAGCCGAAAGCGTTCTGCGCGAGTTCATCGCGCGCGCCGCCGGCGCCAAGATCGAAGTGCCGACCAGCACGTTGTTGCGCCTCTGCGTGCTCTACGCCCAGCAGAATCGCCTGAAAGACGCGTTAGCGGTCCTGGACCTGCGCAAGGACGACCCGGACATCAAGCGGCAGCGCATCGAGCTGCTGCTCGCGTCGGGAGACGTCGCCGGGGCGCGCGACGCGATCGACCAGGCGATCGCCACCAATCCCACACCCGACATTTATCTGGTTGCCGCTTTCGTCGAACTGCGTGCCGGCCGGTTCGATCGCGCCGACGGCTTCATCAAGCGTGTGCTCGAGCAGCGCCCCAGCGATCCGGCGGCGTTGTTCGCACGGGCGCAGGTGTCGCTGAGCGCCAATAATCTCGACGCGGCGCGCGACGACCTGCTGCGCGTGCGCGACCTGGCGCCCGGCAACGTCGAAGCCGCGCTTTCGCTCGCCGACGTCTACACCCGCAAGCGGCAGCGCGAAGACGCGACGCAAACGCTCGAAAAGGCGTGGAAGGTGAACACCACCGCCAAGTCCTTGCTGGTGAAGCTCGCGGACGCATACGCCACGGCGTCGCCTCCGCAGTGGGCCAGCCTGGAGCGCGCGCTGGCAACCGCCAGGCAGTCGCAGCAGATCGCCGGCGACCCTGACGTGCTGATGCTCGAGGCGAATATGTGGATCGCGCGCAAGGACATGAAGAAGGCGCAGGCGCTGGCTAAGCAGGCACTGGACGTCGCGCCGACCAATGCCGATCTTCGGAACCGATACTTCGATGCGCTCTTGCGAGCGGGCGCGTATCGCGACCTGTTGCGAGAGAGCGAACCGATTCTCGCCGAGGACCGCGGCGCGTGGTGGCTGAATCGCCTGCGTGGTGTGGCTTACCGCAGGCTCGACCAGAAGCTCGAAGCGCAAAAGGAGTTTGACGCGGCGTTCAACCTCGTCACCGCCGCCAATAATGAAGGCGCGGTCGCTGCGGTGGTGAAGACCGTGGCTCAGGAGATCGACGCCAAGACCGCAATCGCGATGACCCAGCCGATGGCCAATAGCGGGATCGGGTATCGCCTGCTGTTGGCACAATTGCATGAGACGGACAACAACCCGCAGGCGGCGCTGGACGTGCTCGAGCGGGCGATCGCCGACCGCGACCGCATGAAGCCCGAGGAACTTCGACAGACGCTGCAGATGCTCGGCGGCGCGTACCTGCAGGTTGCCCCGCCGCAGCCGAAGAAGGCGCGCGTGGCATACGAGGAACTGCTCAAACAGACGCCCAACGATATCCTGACGCTGAACAACCTCGCTTACGTTCTGACGCTTCCCGAGAGTGGCGGCACGCCGGCCGATGCGCTGGTCTACAGCCAGCGGTCGTACGACCTGTCGAACACCTACAGCCTTGATGAATCCACCCTCTATGTGCTGGACACGCATGGATGGGTTCTGGTGAAGAACGGCCGAGTGAACGATGGGCTTGATCTGCTCCGCCGCGCCGCGGAGTCGGCGAAATTCCCCGACGTCCACCTGCATTTGGCCGAGGCGTATCTGATCGCCAACGACCCCGAGAGCGCCGCGCTTTCGTTATCGGTCGCCGAAAAAATGATCACTACCGCCGAACGCGACAAAAAGTCCATCGACCCCCTGCTGCGTCCGCGCTACGAGCAATTGTTGTCCGCCGTCAACACCAAGCGTAAGGCCGAGCCCAGCGCCGGGGCCGCGAACTGAAGGACCGAAGTGCCTGCGCTGCGGCGTGCGCGCCACCCGGGATGCGCTCGTTATGCGGCGCGTAATTCCGTCCCGTGGGGTGCAGTTGATGCGCGACCGGAAACCGTACGACTTTCCGTAAGTGACGGATCAGAAAGAGATTACGGATGATGTAATGGGCCAAGGACGCCAATTTGCCATTCGCAAGCAGCGGTCCTGCGGAGCCGGGTGCAGGTGCTCACCTGTGGTAGCGGGTGGGTTCGGCGAAGTGCCAACGCGCTGCACGACCGGGATGTTCGCCGTCAGATTTTCCCCGCGAGCGGCGTAATAGGGGGGCGTTGGCGTGGCGCTGTCCGTTCGTAAAACTTTACCTAATTTACCGTTGAGACACGATTTCCGGGCATAGGCTGTGCTGTTTTGGACGACTAAATCCCGAAGAATTTGCTTCGTTCGGGGTCGGATGTGGTGTAGATTTACAAGCTGGAGGGTCGCGTCAAATCACGCCCCTGCACAACGCGTGCGTGTCGGACTCTGTTCGGCACGGTGTCACGCGTAGATGCGGCTTGCCCTTTTGAAGGGTCACCGCCCATGAACGAGCCGTACTTTCGTTACTGTTTAGGAGTAAGTCGATGACAACGCTGCCCACTACCTCGAGCATCCGACTGCCGCGCTCGGGCGGGCCTGGGGGACAAGTGCTGGCGATGCCCGGCACGCCGATGGCGCCGATTGCCTTGCCCGCCTCGCAGGTTCTCCTGACGCCTGCGGACATCTGGCGAATCATCCGTGGCAACATCTGGCTCATTGTCATCTCGGTCGCTGTTTTCCTAGCCGGCGGAATCCTGCTTTGGTGGCTACTTCAGAAGTATGACCCCAAGTACATGTCCGTCGGTGTGGTCCAGGTGAACCGGTCTGTCCGCGTCAATCCTGCCACCGGCAATGCTGAAGACGTCAACGGCGGGACGATCAACGACTTCAATCTGAACATCGAGCAACGCACGCAGACGATGAACCTGACGAACCAGGGTTTGTTCGACGAGGTTCTCGAAAAGAACACCAACATCCGCCGCACCTCCTGGTTCCAGGAATTTGAGGCCGAGGCGAAGAAACAAGGCGTCTCTGCGGTCCGCCTCGCCAAGGAAGACCTGGCGAGCAACTTCTCCGCCAACGCCAAGCCGGACACCAAGAACCTGGTCGTCAGCATGCAGGCGGCATCTGCCGAGGACGCGCGCGACATCCTGCAAACCATCGTCGACGCTCACATCCGCAATCAGCAGCAGGTGACGTTTGACAAGACCAACACCGAACTGGAAACCGCCAAGCAGTGGCGCGAGCGGTACGTCCGTTTGATGTCGCAGACCAAGGACCGGATGAACGGCCTGCAGGCCGACCTCAGCACCGCCGGCTCGATGACGGCGCAGAGCCGGCTGTCGATGAAGGAAATGGAAGTCAGCGCACTGATCGGCGAACAGTCGCGTGCCCGCCTCGAAGCCGCTCAAGCCGCCGCCCAGTTCGACGCGGTTCAGCAACAGCTCGGCGAAGGTAAAGATCCGTTCCAGGTCGACCTGTTCATCCGCGCCGACGCCAACGTGCAGTATCTGCAGCGTTCGGTCGACGAGTATGAAATGCAGATCGCGACGCTGGAGCAGACGTCAGGCTCCAACGCCCGCGCCGTGAAGGACCTTCGCGTCCGTCGTGACGTCGCCCGCGCCAAGTTGGAAAAAGCCACCGGCGACGCCCGCGCCACCGCCCGCACGCAGTTGCTCGAGTCCAACAGGAGCATGATGTCCGAGAAGCGGGCCCAGGTTGAAGCCATCGACGCCCGCGTCGATTCGCTCCGCAACGAGCTCGGTGAGATCAGTGCCAAGTATTCCGAGTTCGCCAGCCTCCAGGACGAGTACACCGGCTACAAGGAACTCGAGCGCGAAATGAACGAGCGCATCGCCGTCCTCGGCAACGCGCTGCGTCAGCAGGTTGCCAGCGTGTCGTGGGCCCCCTCAGGCACGCCGACCCGCCCGGACGAGCTTTCGTTCCCCAACCTGAAGTTGTTCATCCCGGCGTCGATTGTGCTCGGTCTGGCGTTTAGCATCGGCATCGCGTTCTTGCGTGAGCTGATGGACACGACCGTTCGCTCGCCGCGCGACATCAGCCGCGTCGGCCCGATGAATCTGCTGGGCATGATCTCCAGCGAGATCGATGACCCACAACTGGCTGGCGTGCCGCTGCATCTGGTCATTAGCCAGTCGCCGCATTCGATGCTTGCCGAGCAGTTCCGGCAGGTGCGTACACGCCTGCAACACGCGGCGTCGCTCGACACCACGCGCACCATTGTCATTACCAGCCCCGGCCCGCAGGATGGCAAGACGACCGTCGCCTGCAACCTCGCCGCCGGCCTGGCGCTCAACGGCCGTCGCATCCTCCTCGTCGATGCCAACTTCCGCCGGCCTGAATTGCACAAGCTCTTCGGCACGCCCAACGAAGTCGGCTTTGCCAACGTGCTCGACTCGGTCGCAACCCTTGAGAGCGTCGTCCAGAAAACGCAGATTCCCAACCTTGAATTGCTGCCCACCGGTGCCAAGCCCGCCAACCCGACGGAACTCATCGAGAGCCAGCTTTTCAGCGACTTCATCGACCGCGCACTGGAAGAGTACGATCACGTCATCTTCGACACCGGCCCGCTGCTGGTGGTCTCCGAGGCGGTGGCGCTCGCGCCACGCGTGGATGGCGTCATCACTGTCGTCCGTGCCAAGAAGAACACCCGCGGCATGCTCAGCCGCGTCCGCGATACGCTGAAGCAGATCAAGGCCGAAAACCTCGGCGTGGTCCTCAACGGCGTCCGCACCTGGGGCGGCGGCTACTACGCCCGCACCATCAAGACCTACTACGCGTACCAGAACACCGACTGATCATCAGCCGGCGTCCGAAGGACGCGACCTTAGAGAAGCAAGCGCGAGGCGAGGAGCAATCCTCGCCTCGCGTCGTTTTGTACGTGCCTCGGCGTCGCCTGAACCACCATCCATCCAAGCGCGCAACGCGCGGCGGACCCCAAAAAGAAAACGTTCGCGCAGTTTTCCGGGTATTTCCCGAGACCGTTGCGCGATTCATCCCGGATTCGCGCAATCGACCTGTACCTATGGAGGTCGCGCGCGCACGCGGAAACCGTCGATGACGATTCACAGCCGACAACAGGGTGATGCATCACCTGCTACATTCTGCAGGAGGGGGTGCTACATCGCGTGCGCGAGTAAAAACCGCGTTGGCCGCTCAAAACAAAGGGTTCTGGGCTCGGCCGGGGTTGGCGATGTATCAAAATGTTACAACGGCCGAGCTGCAGCATCAGGCCCGAGCGACGGCGGGCTGGGCGGATCAGGCGAACGAGGTTCAGGCGGGCGAGGATCAGGCGGGCGAGGTTCAGGCGGTTTTGGAGCTGACGCGTCGGCAGGCACCTTCGAGGCGCTGGAGCTGCATGAGGATCTCGCTGGTGTTGCTGGCGTCGTCGAGCGCCTTCACTGCGTCGCCGGCAACTTCGCTCAGGTAGGGGAAGCCGAAGCCGGTGCCGGTGCCCTTGATCGACTGGCAGATCGCACGCACCGCGTCGTGCTTGTCGGCGATCATGTTCTTACGCAGTTCGCCGGACATCACGCGGATCCGGTCGACGTACTGGGTGATGAGTGGCCGCATCGATTCCTGGTTGGCGAGCGTGCTATAGATCGCGTCTTCGCCGCTCGCGCCGGCGGTGAGCCAGGTCGAGAGCAGCGAGATCAATCGCTGCGCGTCGTACGGCTTGGTCAGTACCGCGCCCGCCCCGCCTTCGCGAATGGCCTTGAGCCTGGCGGGCGAGGTCTCGGCGCTGATCACGCCGATCGGGCCGCTGAAGCCCACCTGCCGCAGCATCATCATCGCCAGTTCGGACGTTTCGCCGGTGAGATTCAGATCGCACAGGACGCAGTCGACGGCATGCTCCTTCATCATCTCGACGGCGTCGTCAATCGTCGCGGCGCTCAGCAGGTTGACCTTGGTGCCCTTGAGAAAGTGTGCCAGCAGCGACCGGTCGATCTGTTGGTCGTCCAGGTGCAAGACGGTCCCGGTGAGCGAAGTCGGGTCGACGGTCGAGGAGTCGTCGAGGACGCCCCACTCACTCGGATCGAGATAGAGCTTGGGGAAGATCTTGTTATCGAAGCGTACACCGATCAGGTGATAGACGCGGTTGACCAGGGCGCAGTGCGTGACGATGCCGCAGATCATGTCATCGCCGCCGAGGCGGCGCTTGACGATGATTTCGACCCGCGTGTTTTTATAGAGGAAGCCGTGGTAGAGAAACGAGACGCCGCCGGCCGAGAGGTTGCGCGTGGAAACCACGCTCGACGAGACCGACCCGCCGGGGTGATAGATGCGGACCGAGATGTCGTTCTTGCGGAACTGAACGCGCGGCATGGTCCGCTTGTTCTTGGCCGGATTGTCGCTCTCGGCGGCATCGAGGCGGTCGAGCATCGCCTGGCGCTCGGCTTCGTTAATCCGCGTGATGCGAGTGGAATCTTTAGCTGGGCTGTTGGGCATTGTTTCACGCGCCGGGCGGCCGACATGCCCGCTAGGGGTGATATCGACCGGATCGGGCCGGGCTTGAACGAGCACCTGTCGCGGACTTGCCAAAGGCCGGCGTCCGGTAATATCGCGTCTTGCCAGTCGCCGGGGCGGCAGGTTGTGCTTCACCTTTGGCGTCGCGATGCGTACCGTATTGCGTGTCGGCCGCCGTGCGACGCTTTCTCCGAATCCGCCGGGGCATTCGCGCCGGCAAGCGGGCTCGCGGCAGGTCCGACAACCAACCCCAATGGGAGGCCCGATGAATCGGACACTGATCAGACTCGGCTCGATTTCGATGCTGTCGCTGGGCGTGCTCGCGGCCGTTGGCTGCACGAGCGACGCGAGCAAAATGGCCGCCGCCAACCCGTGGTTCGGCGCCGCCTACGAAACGAGCGAGGCGTCGCTCGACAACACCGCACGGCTCGGCGCCGACCTGAACGTCAAGGACAGCGGCAACGAGACGCCGCTGCACAAGGCGGCGTCGCTGGACAACGCGATCGCGGTGCGCTATTTCGCCAGGCACGGCGCGAATCTCGAAGCGGTGGACGAAGACCTGCAGACCCCGCTGCACTTTGCGTGCGACAAGAGCAAGGTCGCCGCCGCCAAGGCGCTGATCGAGGCCGGCGCGAACGTGAACGCCCGGGACGAGGACGGCAAGACGCCGCTGATGCACGCCGCCGAGGAAGGGGACACGGAAGTCGTGAACGCCTTGCTGGCGAAGCAGGCGGAAGTCGACGCCAAAGACAACAATGGCTGGACCGCACTGATCTACGCCGCCGACGACGACCGCGCCGATGCGGTGCGCTCGCTGCTCCGTGCCGGCGCGAATCCGGCGGCGATCGACAAGAAAGGCCAGACCGCCATGATGCACGCCGTCGACGAGAGCCAGGGCAATGCCATCCGCGCCCTGCAGGAAGGCGCCGCGTCCAAGCAGTTGCCCTGACGCATCGCGCACTGCGAAGGAAAAACCGGGAGCCCGGACGGGTTGCGTCCGGGCTCCTGGTGTGCGACGAGAGATCGTTCAGGCGGTCATTACCGCTGCAGCAGCGAAAGAACTTGCTGCGGCGTGGAGTTGGCCGTCGCCAGCACGGATGTGCCGGCCTGGGTGAGGATCTGGTTACGCGTGAGCTGCGCGGTCTCTTCCGCGAAGTCGGCGTCGCGGATGCTGCTCTCGCTGGCGGTGACGTTCTCCAGCGCGATCTGCATCGAGTTCATGTTGGTGTTCAGCGTGTTCCGCTCGAACGCGCCGAGGCGGCCTCGCATGACGGCGACCTGGTTGATCGCCTTCTCGAGGATCTTGCTGGCGTTGGCAGCCTTTCCAGCGACCAGCGAAGCAGCACCTCCGGAGATAACGTCGTTCAGGAAGCCGATGTCCTGGTCGCCGAGCTTGCTGGCGGCAACCGAGGCGATCGAGATGTTGACCTGCTGGTTGGCGGTCACCTTGGAACCGAGCTGGAACAACGCTCCGCCGCCGGTGATCGCGAAACTCTGCGTGCCCTGCCCGAACGCCTTGTTGAGCGACAACTCCATGTCGAGCGTCGAGGTGTTGAGCTTGACGTTCAGGCCGTCGGCGACAGTGAGTGCGCCGTTGATGCTGGCCGTGGCGTCGCGGCCGACGTCACGCTGCGTGATGTTGCCGGTGACGTCGGTGGTCCCGAACGTGCCCGACTGTGCCTTGACCGACACGAACTGCCGCGAGCCCCAGCCGGTGCTGACGAACGACACGCCGCTGGCGATGTTCGCGGAATTGATCGCGACCGCCTGCACGCCGGTCACATCGCTGATGCGATTGACCGCGGACATGATCGCGCCGGCATTGGTGTTACCAGCGAAGGTAAGCGTGTCGACGCCTTCGTTGCCGTTGATCTCCAGCGTGATCGGTGTAGAGCCGATCGCCGATGCGCGGAACTGCACCTGGGCCTGCTGGGCCGAGGTGATCACGTCCACGTTGACGGGGATGAAGTCGGAGGTGCCGAAGTTGGCCTGGTTGACCTGCAGCGAGTTGAACGCACTGGTCGACGCACCCGAGGTGATGTAGTCGAGGCTGCCGTCGATCAGGCGAAGCCCTGCGAAGGTCGTCGTGTTGCTGATGCGGGTAATCGACTCGATGGCCGAATCGACCTGCAGTTGGTTCGCCTCGATTTCCTGGCGCGACAGCGCCCCGGAGTTAGCGGCCTCGACAACCATGTCCTTGACGTTCAGCAACAGCGAAGCGACTTCGCTGAGCGACGCTTCGGCAGTGGCGATGACGTTGCTGGCGCGCTGGCTGTTGTCGACGGCCTGCTTGATGCCGCTGATCTCGCTGCGGAGATTTTCCGAGGCGATGAGGCCGGCAGGGTCGTCGGCGCCGCGGTTGATCTTCAGGCCGGTGGACAGGCGTTCGAGCGTGCCGCTGAGAGCCTGTTGCGAGCGATGAAGCCCGCGTTGTGCGGTAAGTGCGGAGACGTTTGTATTGATGCGGGACATGTTGGTCAATCCTCCATGATTGATTCGGATGTTGAGCGGGCGTCCGTTGCCCGCCGAGACGCGACATCACGTCTGCGTCTCAAGCCCATGGGCCGATCCCGATCGGCTTCAGGCGAATTCGTTGGTCTTCGAGAACAAGTTCCTACAGAGATCGACGCGTTACAACTGTTTCGGGCGGTCCGGATTCATGCCGGTGCCACCATTGCCCGGATTGATCACCGAGCCACCTGGCTTGGGACCGACCTTTCCGAGCTGGGCGATGTCTTCGGGCTTGATCTTGGGTTGAGCCGCGTCGCGGTTCTCCCGCTTGATCGCCTCGTAGACTTCTTTGCGATGGACAGAAATTTCCTTTGGTGCGCTGATCCCGAGGCGAACCTTGTCGCCTCGGATGTCGACCACGGTGACTTCGATGTCGTCACCGATCATGATCGTTTCATCACGTTGACGTGACAGGACTAGCATTGCTGTGCTCCTTGAAAGCTGGGGCAGGTACAGCTGCCCCGCTGCGGGGTGACCGGCGCATCATCCGTGATACGCGGCGCGCATGGCGGGCGGGGTTCGGAACCACGCGTGTGCGTGATTCTAGGCCCGGAGCGCTTCCCGGATTAGGTGAATGCCCGAACGGACTGTCCAACTTCTGCGAACGAGGGCGCGCCCGTGTGTACGTGCGCCGGCCCGTTTACGCCGACTTGGCCAGCACCTCGGATTGGAGCTTCAGCAACGGCTGCCGGGTCGTCCACTTCTTCTCGGTGAGCACGACCTGCGTCGCCAGGTGGTTGGCCACGTTGACGACGATCGGCCCGAGGAGGTTACCGGTGAGCCATTCGCCGATCTTGTTGCAGATCACGAAGACCTGGGCGGCGTTCGGGTCGGTGAGCTCGAGTTCGAGCTGCGTCTCTTCACGCAACGGAACCTCGTAGTCCTTGAAGAAGGTGGCCGTGTCGGTGACCACGAACGCGAGGTTCGGGTCTTCCGTGCTCTGCAGCCAGAAGAAGTAGTTCTCCTCATTCGTCTGAATGAGAGCGAACTGCGAGCGCCCGGGGAAACCCAGGAGGCCCTTTGTGAACGTGATGATCCGTTCATCGTCGACCGCAATGGTCCCGAATCGAGAGGTAACGATCTCCATACGAACTCCGTTTCGCTATTGCCGGCGAAAGCCCCCGGCCTTGGGCAACCCGCCGATCCCTGGCGGGCTGAGGGTCCAACCTGCTGCATGCCGGCGGCATCCGCCGCCCGCACTGTCGCCGGCCTCGGACGGGCAACTCCACCCGTCGTCCGACAACTGCACATTCCGTTCCAAACCGATCCGACGTCCACGTCCGACCGTCGCGTGCCGGGCCTCCGCCCGATGTCCACGCCCTTTTCACTTGTCTCACCGGGCGGCGAATCCTCGCCGCACGAATCCACCGGCTATCCACACCGCCGGCGGCTTCACTCTCCCCTGCATTACTTGCGCGTCCCGCGCAACTTTTTCTGCGCCTCAACTGCACTTACTGCGTCCTATACGGTTGCCATAAGTCGTCTTTGTTGTAGAAGCAATTTCCGTGCCAGAAATTGGACAAAGGCGAAAGCGAGAAGGATGAACGATGAAGGCGCCGAGCCCGCACGCGGCTGCGTTCCATTCATCCTCAATCGTTCTTACTTCAGCCGTTGTTCGCTTCATGACAGGAAGTCCATCAATGAGAGATTGAGCATGGTCGAGGTCGATTTCAGGCTCGCTTCCAGGCTCGTCTGGAGCAGGGAGAACTTGCTGATCGCCTCGGTAAAATCGGTGTCTTCCAGCTCACTGAGGAGCTTCTTGGTGTTGAGGGTCTCGTCGTCGAGGCGGTTCTGGCGGGCCTCGACGGCCTGCCCGCGGGCGCCGACTTCGCCGCGGGTGCGGACGACGCGGTCGTAGTCGCTCTTGAGCGCCTCGGCGGCAGCGGTCATCGCCTTCTGGTCACCGGCGGCCATGGCGTCCCGCAGCTTGGCGACATTCGCGAAGATGCCCTGGGCGATGACCGGGCTGACGTCCTTGCCCGCGATGACGTTGCCGGCCGCCGGCTCGGTCAGGCCCAGGTCTTGCGCCGCCTGCGAGTAGTTTTGCGCGTCCAGCTTGAGCGTCCCCGCGCCGCCGGAGGTGTCGGTGATCGTGATGCCGTTGCCCGTCGTCGCGAAGCTCGCCGTCACGCCCGCGCCCGCGGTGGTCGCGGCGGTGTTGATGGCGTCGATGACGTCCTGCACACTCGTCATCGCAGTCGTCAGGTCGACGTCGAACCCGACCCCGTTGGAGTCGGTGAGCTTGAAGTCAGCGCCGTCGACGACGCGCACGCCTTTGCCGTCGTTGAGTTCGATGAGCTTGCTCGTGGCGTTGAAGCTTCGCAGGCCCAGGTCCGACGCGGTGGTTCCGCCGTTCTCGGCGATGCGCATCTCGGCGCCCTGGGTGGGATTCTGCAGGCGAAGCCCGGTGCCGTCGTCGTTGATCGACATCTGCACGCCGGTGTTCGAGCTGTTGACGGCGTTGATCATGTCCTCGACGGTGACGGCACCGGTGAGGTCGATCGTGGCGCTGGCGGCACCGTTGGTAATGACCAGACCGGAAAGATCGATCCCCGCCCCGGCGTTGAGGGCGCTCAGGGGCGTGAGCTTGGTGACCCTGGCGTTGACGCTGGTGCCGACGACCGGCGCGCCCGCGGCCATCGGTGCGGTGGTGCGGACGCCGAGGTCGGCCGCCAGCGTCCCGCCGCCCACGTCGGTGATGCTGAGCGTTTCGCCCGCCCCGCCGCTGATTTCCAGCCCGTTGCCGCTGGCGTTGATAGCGGCCGTCACCGAGCCGAGGCCGGCGTTGTTGATTGCGTTGACGACATCGCCCACCGAGTCAGCGCCGGAGAGATCGAGATTGACGATGTCGGTTCCGTTGCCGATCACCAGCATCCCCTTTTGCACACCGCTGTTGGCGGAACCCTTGAGGTCGTCGAGTCGGGTGGTGGTGGAGACGGTCGGCGCGAGCGTCGTGACGCCGTCGACACGCGTCGAGAGCGCGCCGAACACGTCCGCGCCGTTGACCTGGAAGTCGGTGGCGGTCGCTTCGTCGACGTCGTTGAGCAGCGTCTTGTCCGACCCGACGAACTTCACGCCGCCGGCGAATTCCTCGAACGGCGGATGATCGAGCTTGTCGCCTGCGAACAGGTAACTGCCGTCGATGCTCTTGTTGCCGAGGGTGATGAGTTGCTGGTAAACGCTCCGCACGATGACGGCGGCATTGTTGCGCTCGTCCTGCGTGACGCCGTCGCCGACATTTGCCGACGCGAGGTCCTGCGCCTGTTGCAGGAGATCGCTGACGTCGTTGAGCGTAGTGTCGACGGAGGCGAGGTTGTTGCTGGCCTGCTTGAGGTTGCTGGCGTAGGCGTCGCGCTTCTCGAGCGTCTTGCGGACCTGCTGGGCGATGGCGGCGTCGCCGGGGTTGTCGCTGGGGGCGTTGAGCTGCCTGCCGGTCGTAAGTTGGTTCTGCACCCGCATCAGCTCGGCCTGCGTGCGCTGAAGCTGATTGAGCGCGGTGTTCGACCGGAGCTGATTACTGACCCGAGCGAGACTGGCAGGAAGAATGGCCATCGCTTAGTTGATAGTTGGTAGTTGGTAGTTGATAGCAAAAACGCTTCTTCGCTATCAACTATCGACTATGGACTATCGGCTCCTCATCTGACTAACCCGAGCATGGTGTTCATCAGTTCGTCCACGACGCTGATCACGCGTGCCGCGCCTTGGAAGGCGTGCTGGTATCGCATGAGGTTGACGGCCTCTTCGTCGAGGCTGACGCCGCTGATCGCCTCGCGCTGGGCCGAGAGCGTCTCGACGACGACCGAAGCGGCCTCGGCATTGCTCGAAGCGGTTGATGATTGGGCCGCGACGGTGTTGACCATCGACTGGTAGGTTCCGGTGAGCGTCTGTCCGTTGAGTGACCTGAGTGCGGTCGTCTCAAGATTGGCGATGGCGCGGGCTGTCTGGTTGTCCCCGCTGTTGCCGTTCTTTGCGGCGGCAAGCAGGTTGGGGTTGTCTTTCAGCGTCGCGTTGACGTTGATCGTCCTGGCGTCGTTGCCGGAGAAGAACGTGCCCACGCCGAGCGACGCGAGCACGCCGGAGCTGTCCTGCGAGAAGCTGATTTCCTGGGCCGGAGCGTTGTCGGCACTGACCTGCAGCCGCCCGCCGTTGTTGGCGGCGGTGATGCCGTCGACGTTATCGAGCTGGGCGATCAGCGAGTCCAGCGACGTGTCCGTGCCCTGGCCGTCGAGGTCCACCTGCACCAGCGTGCTGGTCGACAGGCCGGTGGCTTTATCCTTCACATGGACGACGAAGCTGCCTGTGCTTGGCATCTGCGACGGCCTCAGACCGGACTTGGTGTCCGTCAGCGCCACGGTGCTGTCGGTGAGCGTGGTTGTCCCGATGACCGTCGCGACGCCCTGCAAGCCTTGCCCGCTGGCGTGAACCTTATTCAGCTCGAACGCGAGACTGCCAGCGAGTTGGTTGACGTTGTCGGCGACACTGTTGAGCGTGTCGCGAACCTTGCCCAGCGCGCCGAGCTGGCCGCTTTCGAGCGAGAGCTCGCCGTTGTTGCTTTTGAAGACGACCTTGGTGACCTGCGAACCATCCTCGGCGGTGACGACCCGCGTCGCGACCCCGCGCGAATTGCCGTTGACGACCAGCGGCTCGGAGCCGACGTACACGTTCATCGTGCCGTTCGGCTGCTCGACCGTACGGACGTCCATGAGGTTCGACAGGTCCTTCAATGCGGTGTCGCGCTGATCGCGAAGCCCATTGGCCTGCGAAGCGGCTCCGCCGCTCTCGGCCTGGACGATCTTGACGTTGAGGTCGGCGAGCTGGTTCGAGAGATTGTCGGCCCGGTTCGCAAGGCCGTTGACGGTCTTGTCGAGCTCCGTCTGCAAGGACGTGACGCTCTGATTCATCTGATGAAACTGATCGGCGACGGTCTGCCCCTGCTGTAGCACGACCTGCCGCAGTCCGACGTCCTGCGGCTTGTTCGCCAGGTCCGACCACGAATTGAAGAACTTGCTGAACTGCGTCGAAAGATCCTGGTCGGAAAGCTCGTTGAAGACGGCTTCCACGCGGCTGAGCCACTGCTGCTGAGCGCCGGCGCTCTCGCTGTCGGACATGCTGTTGCGGAGCCGGCCTTGCAGGGCTTCGTCGATCTGCCGCTTGATTCCGTCAAGCTGCACGCCGTTGCCGACACGCATGCCGTTCACCAGCGAGTCCAGCGCGGTCGACTGGATCGGCGTCTGCCGCGTGTAGTTGGCGTTGCCGACGTTGGCAATGTTATTGCCAACCGTCTGGATTGCCGCCTGGTTCACGGTCAGGGCGCTGCGGGCGATGTTGAGTGCTGCCGATAGCGACATGGTTTATCCGACCGCTTCCATCACGCCGATGCGAGCCGCGACGGTCGGCATACCTTGCTTGGTGTAGACGGCGGCCTGCTGGACGGCGCCGGCGACGAGTCGCACGACGGTATTCAGATGGCCGAGCATCGCGGTGGCAACGCGCGAGGAGACGTTGGTCTTGCGGGCGACCTGCCCGGTGATCACTTTCAGCTCGTCGCGCAGCTTCATCAGCGCCACCTTGCCCTGCGGTGTCGCGACTTCGGCGATCTGCTGCAGCGAGGCGTTGGCGGGCAGCTTGTTCAGCCGGCAGAGCTGCTGGATGACGATGCGGCGCCGGGCTTCGAGCATGACGATCCGCGTCCGCGATGCTTCGATCGTCTCGTTGGCCTGCGCCAGGAACTCGTACTTGAACGTCCGCATCGCCTCGAGGTGAAGCTCGACGGCGTTCAGCAGCGTGCGGTGCTCATTGACAAGCTGGGCGAGCAGTTTTTCAAGCTCGGCTGTTGGCACGGAACTGCTCCTTCTGCATGAACGTTTGCTTCTTGTTCTTCTCGTAGGCGGCGGCGGCCTGCTTCTCGAGCTTCTTGATCATGGGGCGGGCAATGCGTGCGCCGAGCCCCTGGGCCATGTGCTGGGCGAGTTGCCCGTCGTACATCGATCCGAACGCCTGCTCGCCGCGCCCGCCGGAGAAGAGATCGCTCTTGAACGGGCTGTCGCGCATCTGCTTCATCAGCGTCCCGAAGAACGTCTGGCCGACCCAGTTCTTGACCTGCGTCTCGAGCTTGGAGTGCGCGGTCGGCGGCGCGGACTTGACGGCCAGCGCAGGATCGGCGCTCTGGACGTGCTTGCTTTGCGCTCCGATCGGTCTTGACCCGTCGAAAGGCTGCATATTCGGCTGATTCAGCGGGCTCGACGTCATGTCCGCATGCACATGGCAACGCGTGTGCCAACGTCCGAGAACAAAAAACCCACGCTGTTCGTGGCGTGGGTTCTTGGTAGCGGTTCACCATCCGGTAGGATTCCTCAAGTTGCGCACAATCGTGCAGTCGTGCTCCGTGGGAAGGTAGTTGTTGCTCCGGGCGGAGGGCGGAGCCAGGCGGCACGACGCGGACGCGCCATAACCCGAGTCCGTCGCCCTTGAGCGAGATCGCGCTGGATGGCTTGGGATTCTCCGCCAACGTCAGGATGTGCCGGTCAACCCGCGCCCGATCCGCCTTCGGTAGCCGGCTCATCGCCCGTTCGGCCGAGTGTTTGATGCGAATCACATAGCTCATGCCAGTTTCAACGTTTTCACAGTTATGGGGGTGCGTAACAGTTTCTGCGGCCGAAGGTTGCGTGGGGTGATACCATAGGTTGTGGTGATCGATTTCTTTGTTTCTCATGGAGGATGCCATGGCAGCGCTGACGGATCGGCACAAGGCTCGCGAGCGGCTGGGGCAGGTTTTTCAATCCATTCTCGACAAGATGGTTCCGTCTGATGAAGCGGTTCCCCTGCCCGGCGGAGGCAAGTTTGTGGAGTGGGAAGACCTGGCCGA
>JBBRFH010000035.1:0-18049 GCA_038224615.1 Tepidisphaerales bacterium | reverse complement strand
GATGATCCGCGCCACCCGGCGTGCTTCGTCGATCGTCCCGGGCATTCATCACACCGCCTCAAACGCATGACCTTTCGGGTCGGCGATGGCGATGGTCAGCACGCTCAGGGACTGCGGATTCGCCCGTTTCAGCACGCGGGCGAAGGTTTTGAGCGTGCTGCCGGTGGTCATTACGTCGTCGACGATGAGCACGCGCCGGCCTTCAACCGATCGCGGTGCGACCAGGCCGAAGGCGTTGCGGATGTTGCGCATGCGGTCGGCCCGCTTCTGCAGCGACTGGGCTTCGGTCGCGCGGATTCGCACCACGGGCTTCGCCAGCGGTTTGCCGCTGAGCTGGCTCAGGCGGCGGGCAAAAACGCGGGCCTGATCGAAGCCGCGCACGATGTGCCGGCGCCAATGCAGGGGGATCGGGACAATGACATCGACATCCTCCAACGCCGATTTCACCCGCTGAAGCCGGTGGGCGCGATCGCCCAACAGCGAGCCGATCGTCCAGCCATGGCCGAATTTCAGGCGGTGGATCAACTGCGCGAGCGGGTCGGTGAAGACGCCGAGATTCACCACCTGCTCAAACGATCGGTAGCCCCGGCCGAAGCAGCGCTGGCATGGCGAGCCCTCGGTTGCGACGGGCGCACCGCACTCGGTGCATTGCGGGCGGTCTTCCAGCGTGCGAAGCAGCTCGTCACAGGCGTTACAGAACCGTTGGCGGCTGTGCGGGGTGTGCGCGTGGCAGGCGATGCACGTCCCCGGGAGCACCAGGTCGGCCAAGTCGCGCGGGAGCTGGCGGAGCAGCGTGAGCATTGATCTGACAGAGAGTAACCGCTGGCTTCCATTGATGCCGCGCTTTCGCACCGTTAGCATCAAGCGTCTGTCGATCCGATGGTCAGAACTGATGCCCAGTCCTTCATTCGCATTTTCCGCCAAGGCCCAGCGCACCGGCGAGCAGCCGATCAGCTATCTGATCGCTGTCGCCAAAGCCAATCCGCAGCTCATCAGCTTTGCCGCCGGCCTCGTCGACCCGCTGACGCTGCCGGGCGATGAGACGCTGGCGATCACCCAGCGGCTGCTCTCCGATCCGCAGCGCGCCCGCGAGGCGTTGCAGTACGGCACCACCATCGGCCACGCCCCGCTGCGGCAGGAGCTGATCGGGCATATCGAACGCCTGGAAGGCAAACCCGCCTCGTCGATGTCGATCGGCCCGGACAACATCGTGGTCACCACCGGATCCCAACAGGCGCTGTACATGCTGGCCGACGTGCTGCTGGACCCAGGCGACATCGTCATCATCGAGAACCCCTCGTACTTCGTGTACACCGGCGCCCTGACGAGCTTCGGCGCCCGCATCCTCGGCGTGCCCATGGACGCCGGCGGGATGGTCGTCGAAGAACTGGACAAACTCCTGCACCGCCTCGAATCGCACGGCGACCTGCCGCGCGTCAAGGCGATTTACTGTCAGAGCTATTTCCAGAATCCGACCGGCCTTACGCTCGCCCGCGAGCGCCGCCCGCGGCTCCTTGAGATCGCAAGGAAATACAGCAAGCTGCACCGCATCGTGATCGTCGAGGACGCGGCGTATCGCGAACTGGGCTACGACGGCGCGGATCTGCCGTCGGTGAAGTCATTCGACCTGGACAACGAGTACGTGGTCGCCTGCTACACGTTCGACAAGCCCTTCGCCGCCGGCCTTAAGATCGGCTACGCGATCTGCCCACCGGCGATTGCTCGTCACATGCTCGAGCAGAAGGGCAACCACGACTTCGGCTCATCGAACCTGTGCCAGCACATCGTCTACGAAGCGATGGTCGACGGCAGCTATCGCGAGCACCTGGCGGCCGTCCATGCCGGGTATCGCGCCAAGCGCGACACCATGCTGGCGGCGATGGACAAGCACTTCCCGAAGAGCGCCAACGCGACGTGGACGCACCCCGACGGCGGGCTGTATGTGTGGCTGTCGCTGCCGCGCGGGACCGATACGTCGCGCCAAGGCGGGATGTTCGAGACGGCGTTGAAGGAAGGCGTGCTGTACGTCCCCGGCGAGTATTGTTTCACACCCGATGCCAACGGGTATGCCCCGCAAAACCACATGCGCCTTTGTTACTCCGTCACGCCTATCGAACAGATCGAGCCGGGGATGCAGCGACTTGCAAAGGTGATCAACCGCTCATGAGCAAGACGCTTTTCTGGTACGTCTTCAAGAACCTGGTCCTGGTGTTCCTCTCGGCCTCGGGAGCGATCGCGGCGATCATGTCGTTCGGGGGACTCTTGCGCCCGCTGACCGAGAACGGGCTGGCCGTCTCGCAGGTCGGCCGGATGCTCGCGTACGCGATGCCGGCGATGACCACCTACAGCTATCCGATCGCGGCACTGTTCGCGTGTACGGTCGTGTACGGGCGTTTAGCGGCCGACAATGAAGTGACCGCCATCCGCGCTGCCGGCGTCAGCCTCGGGCCATTCGGATTCGGATTCCCCGCGTTGGTGCTCGGGGGGATCGTTTCCCTGCTGAGCCTGGCGATGCTGTCCTACCTCGTGCCGGCGATGACGCTGAAGGTGGAACGCACCGTCGTCTCCAACATCGGCCAGTTCGTCGTCAATCGCATCCAGCAGCAGCACCAGGTACGCCTCGTGCAGGCCGGCTCACAGCCGCTGACGATCTTCGCGAAATCCGCCCAGATCCAGCCGCCGGATCCGAACCATCCCAACGCGCAGGTCGTCCGGCTCGAAAGCGTGTCGATTGTCACCTATGGCCGCAGCAACGACGAAAAGAAGCTGCAGGTCCCCGAGGACTTCTACATCGCCAACGAAGCGTACGCCTACATTCGCCAGCCCACCGGCGACGAGAACGAAGCGCAACCCGTGCTGCTGAGCGCCACACTCATCAAAGGCATGAAGTTCCCGCGCAGCGTCATCGGAGGAACCGAATCGAAACCGCAAGGCGGCGTCAGCACGGCGGACTTCGGACCTTTTCCGTTACGGTCGCCGTTGCGAGAGAACAGCAAGTTCATGGACATCGGCAAGCTCCAGGAGCTGAGCAAGCATCCGGAGCGCAGCCGGCGCATGCAGGAGTTGCTCGAATCGCTGACGCGGATGGACCAGCAGACCGAGTACCTCCGCTATCTCCAATCGCAGATGGTCGACGGCACGGGGATGGTGAAATTCAAATCGCTCAACACCGGGCACCAGTGGACGCTCGTGCCCTCGAAGCCGCCGGTGTTCGACAAGGGCAAGCTACTGTTGCCAGGCGATCCGAGCGCGCCCGAGGGTGTGCGGCTGATCCAGCAGCGCCCCGGCCAGCCGTCGATCGAAACCGCCGGCCGCGAAGCGCGCATCCGCGTCTATCCCGACGCGGCCGAGAAGCGAATCCCGGTCTTCGTCGAGTTCCAGGACGCCGTCGTGCGCATCAACCAAGACCAGGCCCCGCGCGAGTCGCTGGAGCGCAGCTTCGTCGTCCAGATGCCCGAGTCGATCGAAGCGATCAGCCACCGCGGCGTCGACGACTACCTCAACCGCACGGATCTTCCCGCCGACCAGATCCAGGGGCTGTATCGCAACCTGCTAAAGCAGAACAACAGCGTCGTCAGTGAAATGCACAGCCGGGTGAGCTTCGCGATCAGTTGCCTGGTGCTGACGATGGTCGGCTACGGCCTGGGCGTGATGTTCAAGAGCGGCAACTACCTCAATGCCTTCGCCGTCAGCGTGGTGCCGGCGATCGTGAGCATCGTCCTGATCGTCACCGGCCAACACATCTGCGAAAACGTCCCCGCCGACCTGCGGCCGGAGGTGTTCAAGAATCCCAAGGACCTGGGATTGTTCGTGATCTGGACAGGCAATGCGCTCGTGCTGGCGCTGGCGGTGGTGCTGATGGTTCGACTGAGGCGAACATAGGCCTTGGGCCTTGGGCCTTAGGCCGTGGTGAAAGGACCATGGCGAAGATCATCTCCTATCGCGATCTTGAAGTTTGGCAGAAAGCCATGGACCTGGTTGAGTCTGTCTACCGTCTGTCCGCCAAATTACCGGACACGGAGCGGTACGGGTTGCGATCCCAGGTGCAGCGCGCCGCCGTGTCCATTCCCTCGAACATCGCTGAGGGATTCGGTCGCGGAAGCCCCGTGGATTATGTACGGTTACTGACGATTGCGCGCACTTCGCTGATGGAACTCGAGACCCAACTAGCGCTGCTCGTTCGGCTCGGGATGGCCGAGCGAGACCCAATGTTGCCTGTCTGGGAACAGGCCCAGACCGTCGGACGGATGCTCACGGCACTGCGCAAGTCGGTTGCGAAAGCCGGCACCAAGGCCCAAGGCCCAAGCCCCAAGGCCCACCAATGAAAATTCTCACCAAATACATCCTCCTCTCCTACCTCCGCAACTACCTCATCAGCTTCTTCGTGCTGATCGGGCTTTATGTGGTGTTGGACATGGTGTTCAACTTCGACGAGTTCGCGGTGTCGCGCGACGGCGCGGGCGGGGCGACGGCGGCGGTGGCGAACGTGGCACAGTACTACTTCTTCCAGTCGTTCCGCATCTTCGCACAGCTCTCAGGTGTGATCCCGGTGGTGGCGGCGGCGTTTACGTTCCTGCGCTTCTCGCGTTTCAATGAGCTGACCGCGATGCTGGCGGCGGGCATGCACCTGGTGCGCGTGGCGCTGCCGGCGATATGGGTGGCGGTGATCGTTTCGCTGCTGTTTCCACTGGTCAACCAGGAACTGATCATCCCCAACATCATCAACCGCCTCACCCGCGATCGCGGCGACCCCGCCGAGCAAAGGCAGAAGGCGCAGTCGGTCCAGGGGATGCAGGACGATCAAGGCCGGCAGATCTCCGTCGCCCGATATGACCCGCCCGCGCCGGGCAAGCCCGCGGTGATGGAACAGTTAAGCATCCTGGCGGTCGACAACGACGCCGTCAGCGCCGAGCTGACCACCGCCGATCGCGCGACGTTCGATCCGGACACGAAAGTCTGGACACTCCAGAACGGCCTGCACATCACCGGCCTGAGTCCCGGCGCCCGTGGCCGCAAGACGGTGCCGGTGGAAACCTACGCCAGTAGCGTCACGCCGGAAGAGATCGCGCTGTTCCGCTCCGGCGATTTCGTCGAATTGCTCAGCACCGGCCGAATCAACGAGCTGCTGGAGCGCACGCAAATCTACGGCACCAACGACCTGCTGCGCGTCAAGCACCAGCGGCTGGCGCAACTGCTGCTGAACATCATCATGGTGCTGCTGGCAATCAGTTGCGTGCTGATCCGTGAACAGGGGCAACTGCGCTATGCGGTGGCCAAGTGCGTGATCCTCGTCGGCGCGTGCATGGCGATGATCTTCATCTGCCAGAGCATCGCCCCACACCCCCCCGCCGGCCCCCAATGGACCGACCGCTGGCCGGCCATGATGGCCTGGCTACCGATCTTCGTTTTCGGACCCTTGAGCGTGTTCCTGATGGATCGGGTGAAAACGTAGGATGGGCCTTAGGCCTTGGGCCCATCCTCCCCATTTGCTTCCTTCGAGCGCCAATCGTACATCTCGTTCATCAGGCCAATGACGCACTCGATCGAATGGGACCTGTAGACAGGTATGCGATCGGGGCGGCCTGAGAGACGCTCCGCTTCCCTTTTCTGGCGACACTCGCCGGGTGAATAACCCGGCGAGTGTTTTTTACGCTGCGTGAAGACTGAAGGAAGATTTCCCTTTCAGAATTCATAATTCATAATTCATAATTCAGATTTTCTTCTTTATCCCTCTGCGATTTCAGGTTGCGCACCCTTGGAGAATCCGTTGGTGCTATAGCCGGTGTCTTGGATGACTTGGAGAAGCCGGGCGATCTGTACCTTTCCTGCGTCGAACAGGACCGACGCCTGCCCGGAGAGGAAATCGACTTCAACCTCGTTAACGCCGTCCTCACCCGTGAGCGCCCGTTGAATGGCCGCTTCGCACTTGTGGCAGTGCATGCCTTCGATTCGGATGATCGCCAACTGGTCCTGCGTCAAATGTTCCGCCATATGTGTGTGCCTTCGTTCAGATGTGAATGGTAGCGAAGTGAAGTGTGTCCGGGCAATTAATTCAGCTTCGCCGTTCAAAGGGAGGATTGCTTTTTCTCCCGACGATCGGGTAGAACGGTTGGCGGCGTTAGGTGGAGTCGGATGTTCTAGAGTCGACCTGACGCAAGGATCGGGAGAATGGCAAGAGCAGCAAATGGCTTGGTAGCAGCGGTGCTGGCGGGATGCGCGTGCGTATCCGCTTCGTATGCTGCGCCCACGTATTTTCTCGTCGCTGAGCCCCCCGCACAGCGTCTGCACGGGGATTCTTTTGTTGTCCCGATCGAAAATCCCGATGACATCACCCACGCCCGGGACCTGATCTCGCGTGGCCGCGAAGTCGCTGGTTCGTCGATCGTTTTCGCACAGATCGTCAAAGGCGCCGACGGACACAATCGCGATCTGCTCGATCCCGAGCAACCCGACTGGTCGTGGCACGTCAGCCGACACACCGATTTTGGCGATCTGGGCATCGAACTCCTCGACGGCTGGCCGACCCATGTCCAGCAGAACCTTGACGAGTGGATCCGCGCGACCGGCGAAGTCATCGAGACCAAGCGTGGCGGGCCCGCTACGGGCAACATCGGCTTCTGGAACTACACGGTCGTGGCCGAGCTGCGCGACTACACGCCTGCGTTGCCCCCGATCGCCTCGATCCCCTTGCCGGGCGCGCTGGGGACCGGGTTAATCACCATGGGTGTCGCCGCGATGGGTTGGCTTGCCGTTCGGCGCAAGTGGCGTCGCTCATAAGCCCCGGGGGAACCGCGTCTCCCCGGCAGCCCTTGCCCCTGGCCCCTGGCCCCTTGATACTCCATCCATTCCATGCTGGTTCTGATCGATAACTACGACTCGTTCACCTACAACCTTGTCCAGAAATTCGGCGAGGTGAAGCCGGGACTGCGCATCGAGGTCTTCCGCAACGACAAGGTGACGCTCGAGCAGATTGAGGCCCTGAAGCCCACGCACATCTGCGTCTCCCCCGGCCCGTGCTCGCCGACCGAAGCGGGCATCAGCAACGACGTCATCAAGCACTTCGCCCCCAAGCTCCCCGTGCTGGGCGTCTGCCTCGGCCACCAGTGCATCGGCCACGTCTACGGCGGGATCGTCGAGCGCGCCGAGCGGTTGATGCACGGCAAGACCGACCAGATCTTCAACGACGGCAACGCCATCTACGAAGGCATGCCGAGCCCGTTCACCGCCACCCGCTATCACTCGCTGATCATCCGCCGGGGCACGCTGAACGAGAACGATTTCATCGTGACGGCGTGGACAAGCCAGGACGAAATCATGGGCGTTCGGCACAAGACATGGCCTCTCGAAGGCGTGCAATACCACCCCGAAAGCTTCCTCACGCAGAATGGGGAACGACTACTGGCAAATTTCCTGAAGAAGTAACGCCCCAAACGTTACTCTATGAAGCTACGGGGCAAGCTCAGCGGCTTCATGGGCTGTATCCAGACGATCGCAACGATGGCAAAAACCAAGACGAATTTCCTCTGCAACAACTGCGGCTCCGTTCACGCCAAGTGGTTCGGAAAGTGCCCGGATTGCGGGACGTGGGACAGCCTTGAATCGTACAAGGCGCCGACCGATGACAAGCATCGCGGGCCGGTCGACCGCTCGATCGGCGACTTGATCAACGGCGCCGAAGCCCTGACGCTCGCGGAGATCGACACCGATGCGATTGCCCGCATCCCCACCGGAATCGCCGAGTTTGACCGCATCCTCGGCGGCGGCATCGTACCCGGCTCTGCCACGCTCGTGGGCGGGGAGCCGGGGATCGGCAAGTCGACGCTGCTGTTGCAGGTGGCGGGGCAGATCGGGCTTGGGCCTTGGGCCTTGAGCCTTGGTGAAAACAAGGCATCGAGAGTCGCTTCTGCCTCCAAGCCCCAAGCCCCAAGCCCCCAGGCCGCTTCAGTTCTCTACGTCACCAGCGAGGAGTCCGCGCGACAGACCAAGCTGCGCGCCGAGCGCCTGAATCTTAAGCCGTCAAACCTCCGCATCCTCGCCGAGACGAATCTCGAGCGGATCGTGCATCAGATCGACAAGCACAAGCCTGACGTCGTGGTGATCGACTCGATCCAGATGATCTACAAGCCCGACCTGCCGGCGGCGCCGGGGTCGGTAACGCAGTTGCGCGACTGCTGCATGCAACTCGTCTACCTCGCCAAGACGACCGGCGTGGCGATCATCGTCGTCGGGCATGTGACCAAGGCCGGCACGCTCGCAGGGCCGAAGATCATCGAGCATATCGTCGATACGGTCGTCTACTTTGAAGGCGACCGCTTTCACTCGCACCGGCTCGTCCGCTGCGTGAAGAACCGCTTCGGCAGCACGCACGAAGTCGGCGTCTTTGAGATGACCGGAGACGGGCTGAAGGAAGTGCTCGACCCTGCCGCCCTGTTCATCCATGCCCACGGGCAACCGACCAGCGGCACGCTGCTGACGGCCGCGATGCAGGGCTCGCGCGTGATGGTGCTGGAAGTGCAGGCGCTCACCGCCAGCAGCGTCATCGGCGCGGCAAGGCGCAAGGCGAGCGGCGTGAGTATGGACCGACTGTCGATGATTCTCGCGGTCCTCGAGAAGCGGTGCGAAATGCGCCTCGCCGCCGACGACGTGTTCGTGAATGTCGCCGGCGGCGTGAAGGTCATCGAGCCGGCAATCGACCTCGCCGTCGCGTTGGCGATCGCCAGCGCCCACATTAACCGGCCGATCGCGCCGGGTACGCTGGCGCTGGG
Organism: Tepidisphaerales bacterium; assembly: GCA_038224615.1. GTDB lineage: Bacteria > Planctomycetota > Phycisphaerae > Tepidisphaerales > Tepidisphaeraceae > JBBRFH01. Next base: position 9,284 of record JBBRFH010000035.1, on the reverse strand, counting down.
CGAACTGGGCCTGGGCGGGGAGATCCGCCCGGTGCCACACTTGGACGCGCGACTGAAAGAGGCCTCCCGCCTCGGCGCCAGCCAGTCGATCATCCCGCCGATCGGCAACACGATTCCCAAGCTCAACGGCATGGCACTGCACGAGGTGCGCCGCATCAGCCAGGCGCTCGCGGCACTGTAACCAACCACGGAAATCCTGTCGCCCGCGCGCCGTCTGGTCCGATAAAATCAATAGTCTTTTGCTGTAATGCACATGCTGCGGCACCGTCTGTACTGCTGGCAGATCGGGGACATGATCGGAACTGAACGCCAACAATCGCGTTTCGCCTTCACGCTCGTCGAGTTGCTCGTCGTGATCGGCATCATTGCGCTGCTGATCGCGATCCTGCTGCCGACGCTGGCGCGGGTGCGCCGGCAGATGCTTATCACCAACTGCGCCTCGAACCAGCGGCAGCTCATCTACGCCGCGACTATGTTCGCCGCAGAGCACCGCGGACACATTCCGGTGCCGGCCAAGCCGGCAAACTTCGGGGTCAGCGGTTGGGAGCCGCTCCTGTCGACCTACATGAGCGACCGGCTTTCCCCCATCGCGATCGTGTCGGTGAAGATCAACCCGGTGGGCTGGGGCGAACTGCATGCCCAGGGCTACGCGCGCGATCCGCGCGTCTTCTACGAGCGCGACCACCGCAATGCCCAGGCCAACTACGACTCCTACGTCCAGGCCAACGGCGTGTGGGGCGCCGCGGCTAATGATCTGGTGCGGTCGAACTATTACTGCAACCCGCACGCGATCACCTCGCTGAACAAGGCGCGCGTCGATGCGGAAATCAACACCCGCTACGGCATCGGCAGCGGGCTTACGCCGTTCTCGCAGGCGGGAAAGGTGCCCAAGGCGCCTTACGACGTGCTGACCATGGACCGGCCGAGCCTCGGCGACGCGCGGCGCAACCACGGCTACGCCTGGAATGTCGGCCGGCTCGACGGGAGCGTGCAGACTTACAAGAGCGACGACGCCGTTCGGATCATCAGCAACTACAACGGCACCAATCCCGCGACCGCCGTCTGGCTTAATTGGCAGCTTCACGAGGCGTTTTTGCAGAAGCTGCTCGCGCAATAGCGCGTCGGATCAGCGCCAGCAGCCACACCGCCGTCAGCAGCCCGAGCATGTCTGCGGCCCAGTCGTGTACGTCGGCGGTTCGACCGAACAGCGGCTGGGTGGATTCGTCGATGATCCCGAATAATCCGCCGCTGAAAATCGTCAGCGACGCCAGCCCGCGCACTTTCGGAAACGTCAGCGCCATCGCCGCGAAGACAAGCCCGCCGAGCGTGAAATAAGCGGCGACGTGCAGCTTCTTGTCCGAGACCCCTTCAAACACCGATGGTGGCCGGGGCAGGTGCGTCAGCGTCAGCAGCACCGCGACGTAACAGGCGAACATCAACCAGAGCACCGCGCGCAGGTTCATACGCCCGCCTTGGTTTCGGTGACTGCGCCCGCGTCCTGCCCAACGACGGCAGGCCCGATCGTTGCCTCCAGCCTGGGCGGTGCCTCGAACACTTCGATGATCTCGCCGGTCAGCCTGCGGTAGTCCGTCGCGCCGTTGCTGGCAGGGTCGTAGTCGAAGATCGGCTTGCCGAAGCTCGGGCTTTCCGCCAGCTTGATGTTGCGGCGAATGCGCGTCGCGAAGACGCGCGCCTTGCTCCACGGCATCCCCTTGCCGTGCGACTGCCCGAGAAAATCCTCCAGCTCGTGGATCACCTCGTGCGATAGTTTGGCCTGCCCGTCGAACATCGTCAGCACGATCCCGCCGACGCCCAGCCGCGGGTTCATGCGCTTGTGGACCAGTTGCACGGTCTCGAGCAGCTTCGCCATCCCCTGCAACGCCAGGAAGTGGGCCTGCATCGGAATGATGACGCTGTCGGCGGCCGCCAGACCGTTGATCGTCAGCAGCCCAAGCGACGGCGGGCAGTCCAGCAGCACATAGTCGAACGCGTGCTTCGACGCGTCGAGCCGTTTCCTGAGCACCAGTTCGCGTCCCAGCACCGACACGAGTTCGATCTCTGCGCCCGCGAGGTCGATGTCTGAGGGTACGACCGAGATGCGCTCACTGATCGGGTGGGCCGCATCGAGCAGCGGCATTTCGTTGACCAGCACGTCGTACAACGACGCCCGCTCCGCCGACGGCTCGAGACCGAAGTTGATGGTGAGGTGGGCCTGCGGATCGAGATCGATCATGCAGACGCGCCTGCCCGCCTGCGCGAGCGCCGCGCCCACGTTGACGGCGGTCGTCGTCTTTCCGACGCCGCCCTTTTGGTTCATGAATGCAAGGATGGGCATAAGGCGATTCGACCTCATTATCTGCAACGTGGCGATTCTCGAATGTCCGAAGCGGCTTGTCGAGGGAGCGCCTCGGCCGTGTGCAACTCTATTGCTTCAACAGCGAAGCGATGTCCCGCGCACCATGAAGCACGCGCGCGATCCGCAGCAGGTTGGTGTCGGGAACGTAGATCACCATCTATCGGTAAACGCGGTAAAAACGGACGTTTTGATCGGTAAGGTCTTCGCGGCGGTGGCCGAGCCAGGGGGTATCTGCGAGATGGGCGATTCCGTCACGGAGATGGCGCAGCATGCTGTCTGCGGTCGCTGGGGCATCGTGTTCCAAAAGAAATCTGTGGATGTCGTGGAGATCGAGAAAGGCCCGCTCCGCGAGAATGTAGCGATTCATCAGCGAGGGCGTCCGCGCCGGGCAGGTTTCGCCGGTTGCGCCCGCTCGCCCAAGATCTGGCGAAACCCCTGCTCCCCGTCGATAAAGCGCCCCGCTTTGAGATCCTGTAAGCCCAGGTCGATCTCGCTGCGAAGCCTGTCGACTGCACGTTCGCGCTCGCACTGACGCTCGAGCGCGTTTGCGATCACAGCATCGACGCTGGCGAACCGGCCGGAACTCACCATCGACCGTACGAACTCGTGCGTCTCGGGGGAAAGCTTTACGACGTGTTTGAGCGAGCGAACCACGGTTGGAGTTTACCCCTGCGGCAGCAAAAAAAGAAACCTTCCGCCGTGGCAGGGAAGGTTTCTCGTTCTGTGCTTGGTCAGTCCGATTGGTTGGAGCCAGGACTGACTTTTATACGGTTGCGACCGTGACGCTTTTGTCCGCCTCGCGATCTTGTGTTGGAGCCACGCGCTCGGCCGGACACTCAAGCAGACTCGAAGTTACTTCTTAGCCTTCTTCGTGGTCTTCTTGGTCGTCTTCTTGGTCGCCTTCTTAGCAGCTTTCTTTGCCATAGTGGAAATCACCTCCTTTCTTGATGCCAACTGTAAAGGTGGGAAATTGCGCCGTCAACAATTTTTTGTGGTTCGCGCAAACAAAATCACCACATGTTGTATGCGCGCTCTTTGCAGCGAAGTGAGTGCCGCGCCAAAGACGCCGCGCGCAAGTCGTGCGTTTTCGAGGACCACGCGACGGCTCGCGATGCGATTTTTTTGTCGCATTCTCCGAGCGTTGGCGCGCGCTGCAACCGAATCTGCGAGGGTCGTGAGTGACGCACCTGCGCGCACTCTCTCGCGAGTGCGAGGGCCCCGTTGTACGATCGCGCGGCGATTTCAAAAACGAAAGAGAATTTTTTTATGACCAAGCCTGTTGTGCTCATTGTTCGCGATGGTTGGGGACAGAATCCGTACCGCGAGTGGGATCGCGCCAACGCCGTGCTGCTCGCCGACACGCCTGTCGCCGATGCGATCGCGCGCGAGTATCCGCGCACGCTGATCCACACCAGCGGCTTCGACGTCGGCCTGCCTGAAGACACGATGGGCAACTCCGAGGTCGGCCACCAGAACATCGGCGCGGGGCGCATCGTCGATCAGGAATCGGTCCGCATCACCAAGCAGATCCGCACCGGCGAGTTCTATTCCAACGCCGAGTTGAACGCGGCGATCGATCACTGCGAGGCGCAGAAGACCAAGCTGCACATCTTCGGCATCGTCAGCGACGCCGGCGTACACGGGCTGCTCGAGCACCTCTACGCGGTCCTCGAGCTGTGCAAGCGACGCAACTTCACGCGCGTCTTCCTGCACGCCTTCACCGACGGCCGCGATTCGCCGCCGTCGTATGGCGTCAGGTATATCGAGGCGCTGGAAAAGAAGATGGCCGAACTCGGCGTCGGCCGGGTCGCGACCGTCAGCGGGCGCTTTTATGCGATGGATCGCGACAAACGCTGGGCCCGCGTCGAGAAGGCGTACCGCGCCATCCGCTATGGCGACGGCCCGCAATTCGCCAACGCCGTCGATGCCGTCAAGTATTACTACGAACATCCCAGCGAACCCACCACCGCCGGCGACGAGTTCGTCACACCCAGCGTCGTTGCCGTCAACGGCAAGCCGATGGCGACCGTTGAAGAAGGCGATTCGGTAATCTTCTATAACTATCGCGGCGACCGCCCGCGCGAACTCACGCACGCCTTCGTCCAGCAAGAGTTCCTCGGCTTCGACCGCGGCGTCAAGCTCAACCTCTACTTCGTCACCATGGCGCAGTATCAGGAGGGCCTGCCCGTTCATGTCGCGTACGCCAAGACCGGCAAGATGCGCAACATCCTGGCTGAATTCGTCTCGGCGCACGGACTGAAGCAGTTCCGCTGCGCTGAAACCGAGAAGTTCCCGCATGTGACATTCTTCTTCAACGATTACCGCGAGGAGCCGTTCCCCGGCGAAGAGCGGGTCATCGTCCCCAGCCCCAAGACGCTCCCCGACGGCACCCCGCTGACCACCTACGACCAGAAGCCCGAGATGAGCGGCCCGGGCGTGCTGGCGGCGACGCTCGAAGCCGTGAACAGCGGCAACTTCGATCTGGTCGTCGTCAACTTCGCCAACGGCGACATGGTCGGCCACACCGGCAAGCTCGACGCCGCCATCAAGGCGTGTACGTTCGTCGACAAGTGCGTCGGCAAGATCATCGAGGCCACGAAGAAGCAAGGCGGCAGCCTCATCATCACCGCCGACCACGGCAACGCCGAACAGATGATCGACCCCGCCACGGGAGGCCCGCACACCGCCCATACGACCTACGATGTCGAGCTTATCCTGGTCGATGAGGCCTCAAAGGGAAAAACCCTCCGCGCCGACGGACGCCTCGCAGATGTCGCGCCGACGATCCTCAAACTCATGGGCCTCCCCAAGCCTCCAGAAATGACGGGTGAATCGCTGGTTTGAGTTTTTTGGCGAGCTCACTTCAGTGAGCGGGTCTTAAATTGAGCAAGCCCATCATCCGAGCGTCCAGAAGCAAGAACCGCATCCACGAAGGGTTCCATCGCTTCGAACACTGGCTCGTCGACAATCAGGTGTACTTCATCACCGCGCGATGTCGCGACCGATGTTGCTGCTTCGCGCACGAGCAGGCGGATGAGCCTGCGTCGACGTTCAGCGCAATCGCACCACCAACGCCGGAGGTATCTGGGGGCGCTTGGCCCAGGAGAAGGCGTTCTTGCCGCGTCTGCCCTCGGGCGAGAATGCCGGTTCTTCCAGCGCGTCGATGACAAATCCCGCTGCAAAGCACGCGCTCAGCAGCAGGCTCATCGGCCGGTGGTACATCGGGTGCGGCTCGGGCTGGTTGACGATCCCTTCGTTCAGATCCGCCGTCGGGGTGAGGTACTCGTTCATCGCGATCCCGAAGCACTGGGTCATGCGACCGGTCCGCTCGTCATTGGCATACTCGGCGGTGAAGCGGACGCGCGATCCGTTGAAGCAGGGGTGACAGACGCTGAACACGAACGCCCCGCCAGGCGCCAGCAGCGCGCGGGCGGCGCGCAGGAGCGGGTCGATGACCGCAAGGTCCATGATCGCCATCGAGCAGACGATCGCATCGAACGGCCCATCATCGCATAGCGTGAGCAGCGCGGTTTCATCCGTCGCGTCGATCACGCGGTAATCGATCTTCATTCCCGAAGGTGTACGCGTCTTGGCGCATTCGATGAACGCGCTCGACCCGTCGAATGCGATGACGCTCGCACCGCGCGATGCGAGCTTGCGGGCGTAGTTGCCGTTGCCGCAGCACGCATCGAGCACCCGTCGCCCGCTCACCTCGCTGAGCAGGCGGTCCGTCGCAGGCATGATGAGTCTGACCTGGAAATCGTTCCCCTCGCGAACGTGGTCGTCCCAGAAAGCCGCGATTCGGTCCCATACCGGGATGGTCTGCTGGTCGTCCATGGGCAGGATTATCAACGGGCGTGCGTCAAAGTCATCGTTGTCCCGACTCGCACGGAGTTTTGGTCGGCTCCACCATTGCCCTCCGGCGATGCAATTGGATCGAGCTATGCCACGGCCTTGGCGCTGACGAAGGCGTCGACCGCGGTGTAGGCCTGGGCTTCGGTGAGCGTGACGTTGCCGTCGTTCTTGCCGTCGTCGGTGCGGTAGCCGTCGAGGCCCCACGGATTGCGGATCACCAGTTGCTTGCTGCCGTCTTTCAGCGTGTCGACGCGGACGACGGTGTAGGCGTGCTGGTTCACCAGGTTCAGACTGCCGCTGGTGTAGCTGAGCACACCCAGCGTGACGATCTTGCCCTGCTTGAGCTGATCCTCGGCCCACTTGATGAACGCCGCAGCGCCGCCGACGTCTTCCTTCCAGAGCGACGCGCCGGCCTGGGTGCCGATCGCAGCAAGGGCTTCGTTCATCCAACCGCTGTCGATCGACCCATACGAGCCCTGGGCTTTGCGGGCGTACGCCCACGCCTTCTCTGCGACGGCCACCCACGTCGCGCCGCCATTGCCGAATTTGGCGTAAGCGAGCGACGTCGACGATGCGCTGTAGACCGCGAAATCGTTATCGACGCGATAGAACTTCGACTGCCCGGTGCTGCCGGCAAAACGCACGGCGTAGGTGCCGTCGCCAAGGTCCGCCATCATCGAGCGAATTGTGCTCGGCGCCACTTCCGCAGCGCCGGCGAGCGACGAGAGGAAGTAGCAGTTGCCGACCTGTCCCTGCTTCACATCGTCGGCGTTCGGCCCGGCGGCGGCAAACAGCGGCTTGCTGTCGAACCGCTTGTAGACGTACGCCTTGTTCGACACGTCCGGGTCGCGGAAACGCTGACCGCTGATCTCCTTGGAGACCGATTCCGTCTGCGTCGTGCCGGTGCTGAACTTGCTCGTCTCGAAGCCGCTGACGCGGTTCACCGCGTTCAGGCTCGTTTCGCGCGCCGAAGCGTCGAGCACCTTTTCGGTGCTGCCGGAGTCAAGCCAGAAGACGTCGTCGCCGGCGCCGCCGGTGACACTGTCGGTCGTGCCGCCACCGAACGCCACAAGTGTGTCGCGGCCGTCGTTGCCGTAGAGGCGGTCGTTGCCGGCGCCACCATAGAGATTGTCGTCACCCGAGCCGCCCGAGAGCGTATCGCTGCCGGCCTCGCCGTGCAGGTAGGTGGGGATCGTCACCGACGTGTCGATGGCAACCTGGTCGTTGCCCGAGGAGGCATAGACGCGGATCGAGTTGAAGCTGCCGGTGAACGACTTGCTGTAGCCGGTGCCGGTCTTGAGCGTATACGTCGACGCCGACCGGCTGACCTTGATGATGTCATTGCCGGGCGTGCCGAGGATCTTAAGTTGCTGCCCCCCGGCGTAGCTGACGATCGAAGTGCCCAGCGGCACCACTGCCATCAACCGACGCGGTTCGAGCTGCTGTACGTCTGAGATGCTGCGTTTCATAGCGGTCTCCATTCCCCCCGCCAAGACGTCACATCCGCAGAGAAAATGGGCAAGCTGGATCGGGAAGAATTCCACACGTCCGAATAAAACGCCTCAGATCGTTCCGAGGCGTGCTGCCAGAGCGAACCCGACGCACAAGCGATTACCGCGCCGCAGTGCGCAGTGCGCGGTGCCGACCCGATCGAATTGCGATTCTTCCGGCGTTCGCTAAGATGTGTGGCCCAATCCAGGCCCGGGTGGCGGAATTGGCAGACGCACTACTTTGAGGTGGTAGCGAGGCAACTCGTGCAGGTTCGAGTCCTGTCCCGGGCATCCAAAACGGCCGACGCGCAAGCGTCGGCCGTTTGCGTTGGCTCATTTGGGTTGGCTCAGGCTTGCCGCAGGATCAGCACCCCATCGAGCCCGTCCGGCGCCTGAGGTGGATCGAGTCTGGAACTTGTCACGAGGTACGCCCGACGCGAAGATACTGCCCATGAACCAGCCCACCGTCACCGAGGAAACCGCCGAGGCGATTCTCTACGCGCACGCGAAGGACGCCTACGCCGAGATCGGCATTGATACCGACAAGGCGCTCGCGGTGCTCAAGACGATTCCGATCAGCCTGCACTGCTGGCAAGGCGACGATGTCGGCGGCTTTGAGAACCCCGGCGACGCGCCCGGCGGCGGACTCGCCGTCACCGGCAACTACCCCGGCCGGGCACGCAACGGCGACGAACTGCGCGCCGATCTCGAACTGGCCTACAAGCTCATCCCCGGCAAGCACCGCCTCAACCTCCACGCGCTCTACGCCGAAACCAACGGCAAGAAAGTCGACCGCGACGCACTGGCGCCCGAGCACTTCGCACGCTGGATGGACTGGGCCAAAACCATCGGCATCGGCGTCGATTTCAATCCTTCCTACTTCGCCCACCCCAAGGCCGCCGACGGCTTCACGCTGTCGCACCGGGATGACGGCATCCGCAAGTTCTGGATCGAGCACGGCAAGTGCTCGCGCCGCATCGCCGCCGCGTTCGCGCAGAAGCTGGGGACGCCGTGCGTCAATAACGTCTGGATCCCCGACGGCTACAAGGACACGCCCGTCGATCGCAAGGCCCCGCGCGAGCGCCTCGAAAAATCGCTCGATGCGGTGTTCGACGAGAAGATCGACCCGAAGCTTTGTCTCGACGCGATCGAAGGCAAGCTGTTCGGCATCGGCTCCGAGAGCTACGTCGTCGGCTCGCACGAGTTCTATCTCGGCTACGCGATCCGCAAGAACAAACTCGTCTGCCTCGACGCCGGCCACTACCACCCCACCGAGCAGATGGGCGACAAAATCTCCGCCGTCTTCACCAGCCTCAAGGAGATCCTGCTGCACGTGTCGCGCGGCGTGCGTTGGGATAGCGATCACGTCGTCACCCTCACCGACGACCTGCAGCAGATCGCGACCGAACTCGTGCGCGGCGATTACCTCGCGCGGACGCACATCGGGCTCGACTACTTCGACGCCAGCATCAACCGCATCGCCGCGTGGGTGATCGGCACGAGGAACATGCTCAAGGCGCTGCTCATCGCACTCCTCGAGCCGACCGCCAAGCTCCGCGAGATCGAAAACGCCGGCGACTACA
>JBBRFH010000034.1:0-18145 GCA_038224615.1 Tepidisphaerales bacterium | reverse complement strand
CGACGTCTGGAATCGTCGCGGCGATCATGCAACCGAGGCGCTGCGCCGGCGAGAGTGGAAAGCAGTTGCCGATGACCCAGCCGCTGAGGATGTGTGTGGGAATGTGCACGAGGTACTGTGGGCATCCTGCCCACAGCAAGCTTTCAAAGGCCTGTGGGCAAGGTGCCCACAGTACGTCAGGATGTTGTCTCGCGCAACGAAAGTTGCGCCCCGCGCCAGTCGATCGTTCCGCTGATCGCGCGGCGGATCGAGAAACCCAATATCCACAACTCGATCGGCACGCTGATCGGCAACAGCAGCGCGTAGATCGGGTTATTGCCGCTCCAGACCCACATCAAGCCCATACAGATCGTCATCACGATGAAATGTATCAGCGACGCTACAAGCCAGTAGGTCGCCCCGAAAATGATGCTGCCGATCAGGATCGGATAGACGCTCAGCACGCAGACGACGAAGAACGGCATCGCCAGCAGCATCGGCCAGATCTTCCCGCGCGACGTGCCGGCGAAGATGCGGGCCCAGCCATGGAGCATCTGTTTGAAGTGCGTGTGCATCCGCGTGCTGGCGAGGTGTCGGCCGGCATAGAAGCGGGTCTTGAGGCCGCTCTTTTTCATCAGGCGCATCAGCTCGACGTCCTCGACGATGCGATCCTTCACCGCCGCATGACCGCCGACTTGGTTGTAGATATCGGCGCGGATGAGGAAGACCTGTCCATTGGCGAGCGCCTTGTCAGGCTCCGAATCCTCGTTCGTCTGGTCGGCCATAAACATCGTGATCCATGTGGCGGCCAGCAGCGGCAGCATCAGCTTCTCTATAAAATGCTCGGTCTGGATCGTCGTCGTGATACTGACGGCGTCGCACTTGCGATCGATCGCGAGGGCGGCGATTCTCGAAAGCGCTTCGGGATCGAGTTTGACGTCGGAATCGACGAAGAAGAGCCACTCTCCTTTCGCGTGCTTTGCGCCTTCATCGAGTGCATGGCACTTCCCAAGCCACCCCGAAGGCAGATCGGCAATGTGTACCGCGCGGAGTGTCTTCACGCCGACGCGTGCGGGGTCGGATCCGGCTTCGCAGGAGTCGGCGTGAGAGCGCACCAGTTCATCCAAAATCGCGCCGGTGTCGTCGCTGGAGCGGTCGTTGATGGCGATCACTTCAAATGCAGGATAGTCCTGCTGCAGGACACGCTCGATGCAGGTGCGGATGTGCGAGCCTTCGTCCTTGGCGGGGATCAGAATCGACACCAGCGGCGGCGACGCGGGAAGCTTGTATTTGCCCTGCCGCAGCTTCGTCATCCGTTCACGCCCGACGGACATGAGGTAGGCGAAGACGATCCACGCGAAGGGACCGACCGCGACATACGTCCAGAAGATGATCCGTTCGGTAGTCAAATCGAAGCGAGCCGCAAAGAAGCGGTGAGCGCGAAGGTTAACGCGAAGAATGCAAAGAAAGAACAAGCCGCAGTTTTCCGCAGATCAACGCAGATAGAAAAATCCATCTGCGAAAATCTGCGTTCATCTGCGGCTAAGTGACTTCTTCGCGTTTGTCGTCGCGCTCTTCGCATCTTCGCGGCGAACGCGTTTTGCTTTACGGCAGCGGCGTGACCTGCGGCTTGGTCGGGGCGGCGGCGGCGAAGTGCTTCTTCGCGTCGCCGACCAGGTAGAAGCTGCCGGTAATGCAGATGAGGTCTTCCTTGGTCACCGCGCGGTTGGCGATGCTCAGGGCTTCCTCGAGCGTGGCGGCGACCTGCGCCATCTTGCCGTACTGCTCGACGTAGCGGGCCGCAAGCTCGTTCGGGTCGGCCGAGCGGATGTTGTTAACGCGGGTGAAGATAACCTTGTCAGCGCCGCTGGTGATGCGCTCGAGCATCCCGTCGACGTCCTTGTCGCCGCAGCAGCCGAAGATGACGATCATCGAGTCGTACGGGATATGTTGGCCGATGGCTCGCATCATCGCGTCGATGCTGGCGGCGTTATGGGCGCCGTCGACCAGCACCTTGGGCGTCAGGTTGAACAGCTCCATCCGACCTTCGATGGTCGTCTTGGCGAGACCTTCCATCGCCTTGTTGTCGTCGATGGGGATGCCGCGACCCTTGAGCTTGTCGATCACCGCCAGCGCCAGCCCGCAGTTGATCGCCTGGTGCTCGCCGAAAAGCGGAACGGCCAGGTGCTCGAACTTGCTGGTCTGGGTCGTCAGGCAAACGCGATTGTGCCGGCCGAGCATGCGGCTGGCTTCAAAGCGATAGCTGAACTCGATCGTCTTGCCGCAGATGTCCAAGGGCGCGCCCACCTTCTGCGCCACGCGCTGAAGGACCGGCTCGACCGACGAATCCTGCTGGACGGTGACGGCGGGGACGCCGGGCTTGAAGATACCGGCTTTTTCCTCGGCGATCTTGGCAAGGGTATGGCCGAGTTGGGCCATGTGGTCCTTGCTGATCGAGGTGATGGCCGTCACTTCCGGCTTCAGCACGTTGGTGCTGTCGAGCCGGCCGCCCAAACCTGTCTCGACGACGGCAATGTCGACCTTCTGCTCGGCAAAGTGCTTGAATGCGATCGCCGTCAACACGTCGAAGTAGCTCGGCGTGGGCTTGGCCTTGAGCGCCAGCGGCTCGACGAGCTTTGCCAGACGCGCGAAATCGACAGCGGCGATCATCTCGCCGTTGATGACGATGCGCTCGCGGATGTCGACCAGGTGCGGGCTGGTGTAGAGCCCGACGCGATAGCCGCACGCTTGAAGCATGCTGGCGATCATCGTGCAGGTGCTGCCTTTGCCCTTGGTGCCCGCGACATGGACCGAGCGGAACGTGTCCTGCGGATTGCCGATCTTCTTCAGCAACGCCCGCATGCGGTCGAGGTCGAAGTTATCGGAGTTGTAGCGCACGATGCGCAGCTTCTCGTAGTCGGCGAGCGTCGACAGGAACTTCATGGCCTTGGCCATGATGGAAACAGCGGGGTTGACAGGCGCCGGCTTGGGGTCGATAAACGAGATTTTCGCTTTCGAGACCACCGACACGCGCATTGGCCTGTACAGGGCCGATTTGTGGAGAGACTTCGTCGGAACAGCAACCGTCCGTCGTCGGGGTGTCGCACTCTGAGCTGTGGCACGAGCTGGCATAGATTGACAACATGTTACCGGGCGACGGCCGATTCTCCAAATTTGGAACGTAAGTTGTTGTTTTAGAATAGCTTGCGATTTCGACAGGGTGAAGTGGGAATTTGGTGGCATAAGGTGCATTGGCGTTGTTATAGTTTGCCTCCCGTTAGGTAGTTCACTCAGACGAGGCCCATGGCGTCCAAGAAGCAGTCCGACAAGATTGAAACCGTTGCATTCGTCAGCCTCGGATGCGTGAAGAACCTCGTCGACAGCGAGCGCATGCTGGGCCTTTTGGCCGCCGACGGCGTGGCGATCACCACCGACCGCCAAGCCGCCGACGCCATCGTCATCAACACCTGCGGCTTCCTCGAAGCGTCCAAGGAAGAGTCGCTGCGCGAGATCAACGAAGCCATCGACCTTAAGAAAACCGGCGCGTGCAAGCGCGTCATCGTCGCCGGCTGCCTGGTGCAGCGTCACAAAACAAAATTGCTGGACGACGCGCCCGGCATCGACCGGCTCGTCGGCGTGTTCGATCGGGACCATATCGTCGAAGCCGTCCGGGGCAGGGAAAACCCGCGCTCCGAGCACGGGCACTACCTCGGGAAGTATCACGACCTGACTGAGAAGCTCGCCGCGGAGAGCGGGCTGCCGACGGGTGGCAAGCAGACCAAGGCGTCGCGTCTGCCGGTCTTTGAAGATGATCGCGCTCGCTTGCGCCTGACACCGCGCCATTTCGCCTACCTGCGGATGAGCGAGGGGTGCAATCAGGGTTGCGCCTTCTGCACGATCCCCAGCATCCGCGGACCGATGCGGAGCAAGCCGATTGACCAGATCCTGCTCGAAGCCCGCGAACTCGCCGCCGACGGAGCGGTCGAGCTGAATCTTATTGGCCAGGACACGACCAGCTACGGCGCAGACTTTATCAAAGCCGGCATCGGCTTCGACGGCGGCCTGTCGGCGCTACTGCATACGCTCAACAAGGATTTGCCCCGAGACGTATCGTGGATTCGCCTGATGTACGCCTACCCGTCGTGCTTCAGCGACGACATGATCAAGACGATCGCCGACTCCGATCGTGTGGTGAAGTACATCGACATGCCGCTGCAACACATCAACGACCGCCTGCTGGCCGTGATGAAGCGCCGCGTGACGCGGAAGCAGATCGTCACGCTGCTCGACAAGCTGCGTAAGTGGGTTCCCGGGATCTCCATCCGCACCACGTTCATCGCCGGCAGCCCGACGGAAACCGAGGCCGAGCACGAGGAACTGCTACAGTTTGTGAAGGACTTCGGCTTCGAGCACATGGGCGTCTTCCCCTACTCCGCCGAGCCGGGAACGCCGATGGGCCGGATCGCCGAGCAGCACGACGACGCGACCAAGCAGCGCTGGGTCGAGGCCCTCATGCTCGCGCAACAGGAATCGGTCTTCGAGCGCAACGAATCTCGGGTGGGCGAGACGATCCAAGTGATGATCGAGCGCACGGATACAGCCCACGGCAGGCCTGCCGTGGGCGTTCGCGCGGGCGCCGGTTCTCCGCACAGCTACGTCGCGCGCCACCAGGGACAAGCGCCGGACATCGACAGTTGCGTCTACGTGTCGTCGAAACAGAAGCTCGCGCCAGGCGAGATCGTGTCGATCAAGCTGACCGACTACCAGGCCTACGACCTCGTCGGCGAAATCCCGCAGAAGAAGAGCCGGAGTCTGTCGGTGATCAAGGCGTAGACGGAGCGCCAGCTTTCGCACGGAGTGCGCTGACCAGCCCGACCCCCGGCACCACCAGCGGCCCGACCGCGGACCACACCGTCCAAGCAGCACGAAACACTCCGCGTTGCGGGTCGGCCGTAACGGCGGTCAACGCCAGCACGATCAACAAAGAAGCCGACGCGATACCACATCCCGCGACGAGCAGGGCGCGCTGTGTTGAGCGCAGTCGCGTCGTGACCGACACTGCGCACACGATATATCCTGCGACTTCGAGTAGCGCCAACGGGAACCGGATCAGCTGCGGCTGCTCCCAGAAGAGTGCCGGCATCCAGTACAGCACATGGCGAATCGTCACCACCAGTCCCCAGGTCAGGACGAACCACTGGACCAACCTCAAAGCCCTGTCGTTCAGCGTGGCCTCAACAGCGTACGGAAGTACGACCGACTGATCCGGCGATGACATTGGACAAGGATCGGCTTACCAAGCGACATCGCTTGCGTTTTCGCAGTGACAGATTGTCCCGCGAAGACGCAAGCGACGGTTGGTCGCAGCAGATTGTTCGACCGGATGCGGAAACGGCTTACGAAATCGTCCGCATCTTCTGCACGCATTCCTTCAGCGCCGGGACCGGGTTTTCCGGGTCGGCTTCGTACTCGATGACCGCGAAGCCTTCAAAATCGCCGTCTTCGAGGGCTTTGACGAACGCGGGCAGATCGAGGTTGCCGGTGCCGACGATGACGTCAGACCACTTTCCGGCGCGATCGAAGGTAAAGTCCTTGTAGTGAACGCCGTAGATCCGCCCGGCGTACTTCTTGGCCCATTCGACGGGCTTGCCGGCAGCCTGCATGCACCATGCGGTGTCGATGTTCAGGCCCATGGTCGGGCCACCGATCTTCAGCATGTAGTCCAGCACGTCCTGCGACCCCCCGAACATGTACCCGCCGTGGCAGTGGATCGCGATCTTGACCCCATACTCCTCGGCGAGCTTGGCCGTCGACGGGATGGCCGTCATGAAGCTGTCGACATGGAAGTGCGCGGAGATGTACTTCGCGCCGGCGATCTTGGCGCACTCGAACCATTTGCGTTCGACGTCGCTGTTGCCGACGAACGTCTGCACGCCCAGCGATACGATCTTCACGCCGGCGTCGCTGTGGATCTTGACGATCTCCGGCAGCGTCTCGGGCTTGTTGAAGTCGGCGTGGATGCCGCACAGCTCGAGCTTGTCGACGCCGATCTCCTTGACCTTCTGTGCGAGCGTCGCGTTATCCTTGAAGTTGCGGAAGCAGTAACTCTGAACACCAAAATCACGAGCGCGAGACATGGACATGGTTGATTCCTTTGCGAAAACGTGGTTGTAAATCGGTAGCGTCCCGACTGACGGGGATTTGTCAATCGCGGTCGATCGGTGTGCTCACTTATGCACCCGGGACCAAGTTTCCCCGTCTGTTGGTCGCAGCAGCATAACGTCAATTGCCTGAGACTTCACCCGCTCTGGCTGATCGCGCGCCGATCCCTACAATCTCCCCCAACGGTGTGGCGGCAGGTTCCCAATCTCATCACGACCTCACGGCTGATCCTCTCAGTCGTGTTCTTCACGATCCTCTCGTGGTACCAGTACGACGGCCGCGGGCATTCGACACTGCTGACGTGGGGATTCGCCATTTGCCTGATCGCGATCTCGACCGATTACGTCGATGGCTACCTGGCGCGCAAATGGAAGGTCGAAAGCGCATTCGGCCGGGTGGTCGATCCATTTGTCGACAAGATTCTCGTCCTTGGCAGCTTCATCTTCTTCGCCGGCAAGAACTTCATTATTCCCGTCGAAGGCCATCCGCACGTCGTCTTCACAATCACCGGCGTGACGCCGATGATGGTCGTCATCCTGCTCGGCCGAGAACTGCTGGTGACGAGCCTGCGAGGAATGTTTGAATCCAAAGGCACTGATTTCGGTGCTGTCTGGGCCGGTAAAGCCAAGATGGTGCTGCAGTCGGTCGCCACGCTGGTGATCGTCGCGTATGTCTATTTCCTTGCGTTGCTCAAGGGACGCGACAGCCCCTGGCTCAATGATTATGAGTTGTGGGCCACGCTCTTTCGCGATGTGATCCTGTGGATGACGCTCATCGTGACGGTCTGGTCGTGCTACGGCTATGTCCGGCGGTCGATTGCTGTGATGCGAGCGGCTCCGCCTTAATTACAAGCCCTTGCGAATGCGACATTCTGCACCAGCCCCCGTTACGTTTTGACCGATAAGGAATCCGTGAACGACTACCTGCTTGCTGCCATTCTCGGAATCGTTGAAGGACTGACGGAATTTCTGCCCGTCAGTTCAACGGCCCACATCCGTCTGTCCCAGGCGCTCTTGCAAGGCGAAGCCAGCCTCGCAAACAACTACTGGAAACTCTTCGCCGTCCTCATCCAGTTGCCGGCGATTTTCGCGGTGGTCGTTTATTTTTGGCGGCGAATTGTTGCATTTATGCGGTCATTCGTCGCCAAGCCGTCGCTCAGGCATCCGATCGTGCTCGTGATGATTGCGTTCGTTGTGACAGCAGTGCCCGCAGTGCTGCTGAAGAAACTGATCAAGGGCAATCTCGAATCCCTCTACGTCATGGGTGGCGCGCTGGTGATCGGCGGCGTGGTCATGTGGGTCATTGATGCCCTGTACGGCAAGCGCGAGCATAGCCGGGAGGCCACCCTGTCCGATGCGGCGCTCGCCCCGCCTCACCCGGCCGGCGAAGTCCTGCACTACGAAACGCAAGACGTCGCCGGTGCCCGCGGCACGACGACCATGGACGACATGAAGCCGTGGCAGGCCGCATGGATCGGCGCGATTCAGGTTCTATCAGCCGTCTTCCCAGGCACCAGCCGTTCAATGTGTACGATCGCCGCCGGCCAGGTCGCCGGCCTGTCGCGGACGGCGGCGCTGGAATTCAGCTTCTTCCTCTCGATCCCGATCATGTTCGCCGCCTGCGCCAAGGACCTGAAAGATTCGCTCAATCCCGCCGACGACGCATACGTTGGGCACGCGTTAACCGGCGCGCAATATCTGCAAATCGCCATTGGTTCAGTTACCAGTTTCCTGATCGCCTTGGCCTGCATCGCCTGGTTCATGGGCTGGGTAAAAAAACGCGGCTTTGTTCCTTTTGCCGTCTACCGCATTATCATTGGAGCGATCGTCCTGGCATGGGCGTACAAGTCGGCAATGGGGGGTCAACCCTGATCGCGTTAGGCGGTGAGGATCTCCCCGACGCTCGCTATAACGTACAATGTCCGAGGCGAATACACTGCGGCCTGTCCGCCGTTGCGTGGCGTGGACGTGACCTGATACGACGATGAGCATCTTTCTCACCATCCTCCGCGGCCTGTTCGTGCTGATCATGGCCGGCATCGGGTGGAACTTCGTCGGCGGCAATTCGTACACGTCGGTCGCCATCGGATTGGCGATCGGCGTGGTTGCCGTCTGCATCGACATCCTTGCCCCGTCCCGCCGCAAGCTCTCGCTCTTTGCCGGCACATTTTTTGGTCTCACCGTCGGCGTCATCGCGGGATACGCGCTCAGCTTCGTCGTGTCGCTGGTGGTCAACCAGGTCACGTTCAACAGCACGCTCACCGTCGACCAGCGCGCCAGCCTGACGGCGTTCGTGCAGTTGCTCGCCTACTGCGCGACGACATACTTCTCGATCAGCTTCGTCATGCAGACCAAGGACGATTTCCGGTTCATCATCCCCTACGTCGAGTTCCGCCGACAGATGCGCGGCTCGCGGCCACTGCTGCTGGACACCAGCGTCCTCATCGACGGTCGCATTTCCACGATCATCGAAACAGGCGTCTTCGAGAGCCAGATGATCGTGCCGCGTTTCGTGCTGCAGGAGTTACAGACCGTCGCCGACTCCGCCGACCGCCTCAAGCGCAACCGCGGCCGACGCGGGCTGGAAGTGCTGGCCAAACTGCAGCAATCGGCCCAAAGCGACCTGATCACTTACGACACGCCCACGTCACATGACGAGCCGGTCGACCAGCGGCTGATCTCACTCGCGACCGAGCTCGAAGCGCGCCTCATCACCACCGACTACAACCTGCAGAAGGTCGCGCAGCTTGCCGGCGTGAACGTCATCAACATCAATGAGCTTGCCGCCAAGATGAAGCCCGAGGTGCTGCCCGGCGAGCGGCTGACCGTCCGCATCATCAAGCCCGGCGAAGGACCGAACCAGGGCGTCGGCTATCTCGACGACGGCACGATGGTCGTCATCGAGCAAGGCCGCACGCACATGAACGAGGAGCTCGAGTTCACCGTGACCAACAGCGTGCAAACCAACGCCGGCAAGATGATCTTCGGCCGGGCTGCCGGCGCCGCCGATCCCGCGCCGCGCCGGGGCGACAAACACGTCCATACGCCGTAGCCCGCGCGCTCGGGCGCGTTTTCATCGCCTCGCGCACGCCGGGGCGCGATCAGGAATCAGCACTTTCGCGTCCAATGCCCACCGTCGCCGTCATCCTCCCCGCCGCCGGCGCCAGCACTCGCTTCGGGCGCAACAAGCTCCTCGAACCGCTCGGGGGCGTATCCGTCCTGGTCCGCGCGATGATGCCCTTCACGCAGGCGACGCAGTCGTTCACGCTCGAAGGCTTCTACATTGCGACCTCGTCCGTGACGCACGCGCATCTTGCCGGGAGCGAGGCGCTCAACGCGATACGCACCCCCATCCGCTTTCTGGACGGCGGCGCCACGCGTGCCCAGAGCGTTCTGAACGCGCTCACACAGATTCCCGCGCACGTCGACTTCGTCGCCATCCACGACGCCGCCCGGCCGCTGGTCTCGGTGCCGCTGATCGAACGCCTCTACGCCCACGCCCTTTCCTACGGCAGCGCGATCCCCGCGTTGCCGGTGAAGCTGACGATCAAGCAAGCAACCGGCCCGCTCCCCGCTCGCGTGCAACGGACGATCCCGCGTCACACGCTGTGGGAGATGCAGACGCCCCAGGTCATCCGCCGGGCGGATCTGATCGCCGCCTACGAACGACGCCCCATCCCTTTCGAGCAGATCACCGACGACGCCCAACTCCTCGAAATCGCCGGCCTGGAGGCCTGGCTCGTCGAAGGCGACGAATCGAACCTCAAGCTGACCACGCCGCAGGATATGGCGCTGGCCGAGCAACTGCTGCGTCAGAATGCCTGACGATCGTCGCTTTGAGTGTAAGGATTCCAACCACAGCACCCCCATCGACGACCGCCGTCGCTCAGGTAGAATGCCCACCACCACCGGGCGTGGCGGAAAGGCAGACGCTACGGACTTAAAATCCGTTGAGAGTTATTTCTCGTGCGGGTTCGATTCCCGCCGCCCGGATTTGCGGGGGGGATGCGGTTTCTTCCAAGCAAGCAATGATGACGGCGCATCATGCCGTCTGATCGCGAGTCGGCGGACGGTACGATCGCGTCACGGACCTTCCGGTGCCATCGGATCTGCGGAAGGTTGCGTCGAACTGCGCTGCGTCGTCGACGGATGGGTCGTACCGGCTTGGATCTCGGCCTTGAGTTTGATCGCGCGTTCGTAATTCGGGCGGAGCTTGAGGGCCTGGTCGAGTTGTTGGATCGCCTCATCCTTGCGCCCCACCTTGTTCAGCACGTCGGCGAGCTTCACGTAGGCCGGCAAAAATTGCGGGTCAGTGCGGAGCAGGTTCATCAACTGAGCGCCGGCGACGTCGTACTGATCGAGCTTCATCGCGACGTCAGCGCCGAGGTACTTGGCGTCGGTGTTGTTGCGGTCGATCGCAAGCACATCGCGCAGTTGCTGCAACGCTGCGTCGGGCTGTTCGATGGTGATCAGCAGCCGGGCGAGCTTGAGCTTGGGCGGAATGAGCGACGGTGCCAGTTCGGTGGCGATGGCGTACTGCTCGAAGACGTCCTGCATCACGGCGGCGTCGGCAGGCTTCATCTCCGGGCCAATCGGGCCGGCGACGTTGCGCAACAGCACATCCGCCAGCCCCATCCGCAACTGCGCGAAGATCGCCGGCGCCCGGCTCGCGTAGAGCGGCTCATACTTCTGCAGCTCGCGGAACTTGGCGATCGCGTCATCGGTCTTCCCCTGCGCCGCAAGAATGTTGGCCGTCAGGAACTGCGGCTGAAGGAACGACTTCTTCTGCATCTGCGCCGCGAACTGCTCGGCCTTGAGCAGATGCTGCACCGATTCGTCGTACTTGCCGCGCTCCAGCGCCAGCCGGGCAAGCTGGTACTCGGCTTCATACGCATAGGGGTTCAGGCTCAGGGCCTTATTGAGCCACAGTTCAGCGCCGGCAAAGTTCTTGTCGCGTTCGATCGCGCCGCGCTCACGGTCGGCGGTGGCGATGCCGTAGCTGTAGTCGGTTTTCCCCTTCTCGATGAGGATGCCGCCGAAGCTGGTGGCGCCGATCCACGATTTCGGGTTCTGCTTCAGCGTCGCCTCCCATAGTGGTCGGCTGCTGATGAAGTTGAAGCTGTACCGCACCGTGATCGTGACGCAGACCAGCAGCGCAACGCCGGCGATGACCGCGCCGACGGCGTCGCCGGTGCGTTCACTGGTCGTGCGGCGGAGCAATTGCGCGATGCCGGCTGTCAGCAGCGCCAGGAACGCGATCGACGCGGTGTAGGCAAAGTGGTCAGCCACCCAAGAGAAACGCATGGGCAGGAAGTTGACGAAGCCCATTACCGGCAACAGGCAGACGAGGTAAATCAGCACGCCCGCCGCCAGCCCGCGGCCGACTCTGCGGTGGACGGCAATCGCGCCTGCGGTCGCGACCAGCACGCTCAACAGGGGCAGCCACTGGATCGGGCTCGCGGCGTTCAACGTCCACCTGGGGTAGTTGAAGATCAGCGGGTGCGGGACGACAAGCTTAAGCGCGTAGAACGCCGTCGTCTGCCCGGCGAGCATGAGGCGCTGCGGCGCGCTGATGTCCCACTCGGGACCGGTGGCACCGACGTAATCGGGGCTGTGTTCCAGGTGCGACGTAATCGCCCCGAGCCCGATCGCCAGCACCAGCGGCGCGATCAGCGGCACGACGTCCTTGGCACCGAGCCGGCCGTTCTTCCACCAGGCGATCAGCAGCAGCACGATCGGCAGCACCGCGACGGCGGTCTTGGACAGCAACGCCATCGCGAAGAAGATCAGGAACAGCGCGTACAGCCGTCGCGGGTCGTCCGGCAGGGACATTTGGACGGCCTCGCCTCCCTCTTCTTCTTCGTCGTCGTCGTCCTCATCAGCGTTGGCTTTCTTTGACGTCGCCGGGTTGATCGGCACTTCGGGCGGTTTGGGCTTTTCGATCAGGCCCGCGTAGCGCAGGTAGAAGAACATCGCCGACAGGCCGAGAATCATCGAGAGCGTGTTTTTGCGCTCGGTGATCCACGCGACGCTTTCAACATTGATCGGATGCACAGCAAACAGCGCCGCTGCCACCCAGGCACCCGGGACCTTCAGCCGCTTGAGGATCTGCCACAGAATCAGCACGCTGCCGGCATGCAGGAGGAGGTTGACGCCGTGCGACACGCGCGGGTTCAGGCCCTGCGTCGCCTGACGCTCGAGCCAGAACGACGTGAACGTCATCGGGTAATACTGCGGGGTCGCGCCGACCTCGGTCCAGATGCGGCTTAGGCCCCCGAACGTGCGCAGCGTGGCGTTCTGCGTCACGTAGGCGTCGTCATCCCAGATGTACTCAAATTGCAGCGTGCTGATGTAGCAGACGAGCACCAGCGCGATGAGGATCACCGCGCCCGAAGCGCCCGATGTCAGTCGCTGTAACGGCGTGCCCTCGACGTCAGACCCGCCGCCTATACCGTCGTCCAGAACCTTTGCGTCAACCATGTGCAAGTGCCTCTCTCAGGGAGGGGCGATGGTACACGATGGACGGGCTGGTTGTTACTGGTGGTGCGTTACTGGTTGCTTGTTACTTGTTCCTTGGCGCTGCTCAACGCGCAGGCGAGCTGCGACCGTCAAGCCGTGCCAGAATACGAGCAAGGACCAGCCAGCCGCCGAGCTACGCGGCGGCGTTCTGGCGGACGTTCTTGTCGATCGTGGTGCCTTCGCGGTCGCGGAGATACAGGTCGACTTCCAGCTTCGGCCGCTCCGGGGAGACCGGCGACTCGGATCGCTGCTCGGGCACCTGCGCGCCGGTGACGGCGGACACCTCGTGGTGCAGCTTCAGCCGCAGACGCTGGATGAGGTCTTCGACACGGCTGGACAACTTCTGCTCCAGGTACTCGGTCATTGCTTCGGCGTGCGATTCGAGGCGCGCCATGCGGGCCAGGATCTGCTCGTCGGCCTCTTCGAGTTGCTGTTCGACACGCGGCACGATGCCGCCTGCGCGTTCAATCAACGTCTTCTGACGGGCTTCGAGAAGCCCCATTGACTGGTTCATCCGCGTCTGCAGGATCGGCTCGATCGCCGCCAGCGTTTCGCCGGCTCGCTTTTGCATCGCCTGCACGCGCTGGGTCAACCGCTCTTCGAGGATCGAGGAGATCTCCTCGACCGATCGCGACAGTTGCTGCACGCGGTTGTTCAACGCCGAGTGGCTCGCATCGACCGAGGCCTTCACCTGTGCGTCGGCGGAGAGCTTGGCGTGCTCGATTTCCGCCAGCAGCGGCTCGATCGTCAGCCGGGCGTCGGTCTTAAGCAGTTCGATCTGGTCCATCATGGTCTGGCGGACCGATTCGAGCGTCTGCTGGGCTTCGACTTTCAAGCTCTCGGACAATTCCTTGAGCATCTCTTGCGACGCCTGCATCGTCGGCACGGCCGGTAGTTCCGGCTGCGTGGCGGCGTGCGCCTTGGCGTCAATGGACGACTGCACTGAGGCTTTTCCGGCCTGAACGACGGCGCGAAGCTCGTCGATCAACTGCTGCCGCGCCGGCGCGAGCATCGCTTCCAGCTCGGCCTTGCCGGCGTCGATCTGCACCGCAATGCGCTCCTGCAGCAGCGTCATCATCTGCTGCGCGGGCTGCATCTCGGTTGCGACTTCAGCGCGGGCGCGCTCGATTTCCTGTTCGATGCGCTCCTGAAACAGCGACATCATCTGCTGCACCGGCACCATGTCAGCGCGGATCTGCCCGCGGCCGCGCTCGATTTCCTCAGAGATTTTGTCCG
Organism: Tepidisphaerales bacterium; assembly: GCA_038224615.1. Taxonomy (GTDB): domain Bacteria; phylum Planctomycetota; class Phycisphaerae; order Tepidisphaerales; family Tepidisphaeraceae; genus JBBRFH01. The sequence goes on along the minus strand of JBBRFH010000034.1, from coordinate 4,250 downwards.
ACGCGCGGATGATCAACTCCTGAGCGGGCACTTCAAGCGCCTGTTCGATCTCGGCCTTGCCGCGCTCCAATTGCTCGGCGAGGCGGTCCTGCATGATGCCCAGCATGGTTTCGGCGGTGGCGCGCAGTTTCCCGTCGTCGACAGGCGCCGGCTGGGTCTGCTGCACCATGTGTCGTGCCAGCGGAATCAGCTTGTTGAGCTGATCCAGCACCGGGCAGGCGGCGGCAACCTGTTGACGAAGCGCGTCAAACAGGGTTTTGAGGTTGTTCTCGGCTCGGCCGAGGATTTCCAGACGCTGATCAATTCGCGTTTCAACGCCGCGCAACTCGGCGAGGAGATTTGCTGGAAGGTTGGACATAGGTGTCGATGGTGCTCCGACTCGACGACTTATCGGCCATCGGCAAGGCAACCGTCCAACAAATAATGAGACAAGACAAGCTGCGACATTCCCGGAATCTGTCGGCCAACCTGCGCAATTTTGGCTCCGACGAAGTGAAGTTCTGCTGTGCTCCTTGAGGCGCGAACGACGCCCGCACCCGCACGCGGAGGCGCTCGCGTCGTTCGCGCCTCAGGTGAATCGTAAATTTTTTATTCACGAAAATTTACGGCTCAGCCATCCCTTACTCCGGGGACAGCATGCAATTCTTGCTTGCCTTGCGAACCTTTCCGACGATCTCCGGCTTGCCCGACTCGGCACTGGCAACCGCAGCAAAGCAAAGCGCCAGGCTCTTCAGGTTGTCGGCGGCATTGTTGTTCGGCGTGCGTTTCTGCTCGATTGACTGCAACAGTTCGCCCATCGAGCCCTTGAAGCCCTCGCGGAACCAGGTGCCGGTCAGTGTCGGCGTCGCGCGGCCTTTGGCGGTTCGCAAGGTGATGTTGCGGGCATCGCACGATCCGCCGGTGGCTTGCAGCGTGCCCTTGGTACCCCCGACGAACACCGACTCGAACGAATCGAATTTCACCGCCGCGTCGAACTGCAGGCTTGCCTGTGCGCCGTCAAACTCGATCACCGACTGGCCGAGCAACGGCGGTCGCGCCTGCTGATGGCTCGCGGGCGTCAAAGTCGAAAAGACGCGCTTCGCCGCCCGGCCCTGCGTCAGGCAGCGGACCATGTCGAAATAGTGGATCGCGTAGTCGTACAGCACGATGTGGTGAACGCGATTGAAGTGCGTATCCTTGATCCATTCGTGGCTCCAGTGACACGCCAAATGCGCCGCGAACACCTCGCCGAGGAGTCCCTTCGCCACCGCCTGCCGCATCCAACTGAAGTACGGCGCCCAGCGCCCGTTCTGGTTGACCGCAAGCGTGACGCCCTTCTTCGCAGCCAGCTCGACGAACTTCTCGCCGGTATCCAGGCTGAGCACGAACGGCTTCTGGCTCAGCGTGTGCTTGCCCGCATCGAGCGCCGCCGGGACGAGGTACGCGCGGTCCTGCGGGTGCGTGGCGATGTCAACGACCTCGATGTCGTCATGCTTCAGAAGCTGTTTGTAATCGACATAGGTTTTGGCGTGCAGAAAGAACTCCGAACGACGTTTCTCGGCACGCTCAGGGATCAGATCGCAAAGCGCGACGACGTTGTATCCCTGCTCCTTGTACGCCGCCAGGTGCGACGCCGAGATGCCGCCGCAACCGATCAGACCGATCGGCGGGTTGTACTTCTTCGGGCGCGGAGGCTCGTACGCAAGCTGGGGCACGTCAAACGTCGCGTCCACCTCTTTGCCCATTGCGTTGTAGCTCGAATTCTTTTTGGTCGTGGTCTTGGTCTTGGTCTTTGCCATGGTGTCGGTTCCTTCTCTGAGGGTTGTGGTTTACTTCACGAGTGGCAGCGTGCGCTTCTCTTGCGCGCTGCGGTAAGCGGTATCGACGATCTGTTGTCCGATGCGGGCGATCGCGGTCGAGAGCGGCCCTTCGACCGGCGTGTTCGTTTCGATGCAGCGCAGGAAGTATTCGATCGGCCCGGACAGCGGTGCCTGCAGCGTGTCGGCGGGCACGACGAAGCCTTCGGGCTTTTGCTCGGTCTGCACGCGAATCGACGTCTCGTAGTCGTAGCTGGCGATCGTTCCCTTGCGCCCGACCAGCACGAACCCGCACTTCGGCTGCGGCTGCATGATCCACGGATCGGTGAACGCGCCCCACCGCGTTTCAAACTTGCTTAGCCCCGTGTCGTACCGCGCGACCGTGATGCTGTGCTCGTCAACGTCCAGCCCCCTGGGCTGATCGACGGCGGCCGTCACCTCGATGGGCGACTTGCCGTTGAGATACCAGGTGCCCAGGGTGACGCCGTAGCCGAGGTAATCGAGCATCGATCCGCCGCCCTTGTCCTTCTGGTAAAACCAGCTCGACGACTTGCGGCGGCTGGCCTCTTCATCGTCGATCTCCACCTTGTCGGCAACGTGCCGCATCGGACCGCGGTTGCCGTCGTAATAGTGGACCTGGACGACTTCGCCGATGACGCCTTCGTCGCCCAGACGCTTGGCCGTCACGTGGGATGGGTACCAGCGCAAGGGCCAGTTGATCGCGAGTTGCTTGCCCGTCTTCGCCAACGCCGCGATCATGCGATCGGCCTCCGCGAGCGTTGCCGCGAAGGGCTTTTCAACGAGAATGTGCGTGCCATACGGCGCGACCTTCTCCGTCCATTCGCCGTGCTGTGCCGTTGCGGGACAGAGGATCACCAGATCCGGCTTGGTCTCCTCCATGCATTTGCGATAATCGAGATAGGTCTTCTCCTTCGGCAATTTCAAGTTGCCGACCGCCCAGTCCATTTTATCCTGATTCAGATCACTCACGCCGACCAGTTCGGCATTGGGATTGTTCGACACTTGCCGGAGCAGATCGCCCATGTGCATGTGATCGAAGTTGATGCCCGCTACACGCCACCGCTTGCTCATGAATCGCTCCGTTGGTTGTTCGACTGCTCGTTGATGAACTGATACGCCCCGGCCGGGTTGTGGATCAGGATGCGATCCACTTGCTGCTGCGCGACGCCCACCTCACGCAGCATCGGCACGAATGTATCGACGAGATACGACATGCCCGGCCCGCCGCCGAAACATCGCCAGTAACTCCGCCGCGCCGCGTCCATACCCAGCAGAATCTGATCGGGAAACTGCTCGTGCAGCGCGACGATCAAGTTCAGCGTGTGGTTCGGCTGGCCGGGCTTCCAGCGGAATGACGAGTCGTATTCGACGCGGACGCCGGTTGCGAGAATCTCGCGATGGTAGCCGAGGTCGGGCTTGCGATCTGTATGCGAAAGCACGACGTGCGCGAGGTCGACGCCGTTTGATCGCAACAGTTCCAGTTGTTCGACCGCTGCCGTGCCTTCGTCGGTGTGTGTCAGAATCGGCGCGCCCGTCTTCATGTGCGCAGCGGCGGCGGCGCGGAAGCATTTGTGCTCATGATCGCTGAGCCGGTCGCGTCCGCCGGCAACCTTGATCACGCCCGCCTTGTACGACGTGCGAATCACCTGCGGGCCGGCGAGATCGTTGGCATCGATGCCCTGTTCGATTTCGTCGACCCACACCTTCGTCAGCGCATCCTCCGAAATGCGAGCGCTCCAGTGTCCGCGCGGGTAATACTTCGACAGATGCAGACCTGTCGGGCAGACGATGTGAACGCCGCTGCGACGCGAGACGTCGGCAAGCTTGAGCACATTTCGACCGGCACCTCCGCCTGGCATGGACTCGATCATCGTTCCGACGCCCGAGGCGCGGGCCTGCGTAAGTTCCTGCGCGATCGGTTCGACATCGTTCAGAAGAAAGTCCGGATTCGTCTCGGTCGTGTAGCTTTCGTCGATAATGACGTGTTCGTGCGCGTAACAGACCCTCATGCGCTGCGGATCGATGTCGCCGAGGATCGTGCGGACGAAGGTGCTCACGAGGCGAGGCCTCCCGCGATCACCCGGCCACCGGGTGCGAGCGTCAATCGCTCACCGGCGCGGAGAATTCTGTATGGCTGGTTGAGCCGACAGCATTCGGGCACGAACTGATCACGCACGGCGCTGACGACCGCGTCCTCCTGCACTTCCTTCAGATCATCCGGCCCGAATTGATCCATGTGCTGCGATGCGAACTCCAGCCATCCCGGAAACGGATAGCTGCCGATCACCGTCGTGCGTAGTGGTTGATCTTTCACCTTTTGCGTCCCTCGTTCATTGGGTCCACTCGCGCTCGATCCACTCGCGCATCGGCTTCGCGATCAGCATCGGGTTGCGTTCTTCAGGCTCATCTTCCCACGACAGCACGCCCGTGTAT
>JBBRFH010000033.1:0-18382 GCA_038224615.1 Tepidisphaerales bacterium | reverse complement strand
GGCCAGCGCACCGTTACAGCGCGCCGCCAGCTCGTCCTGAGCGGTGGTTGCCGGTCCTGCGATCAGCAGCCACTTCTGCCACGGCGACACCATGCGCATGAAACGCACGAATGCCGGCAGCGGCATGTCGTCCATCGGGCTGGGCACGACCACCAGGTCAACGCGCAAGAGCTTCAACAGCTCCAGCGCCCGCCCAGGCGAGTCGGCCTGCACGAACGACGCACGCGCACTGTCCGCAGGGCTTTCCAGCCCGACGACAAGCAGAGATGGCGCAGGCGCACAGACCATCACGAACCACGACCTTCAAAACGCCCCATTCACTCAACAACAACTAAGAGCGACAGACGAACTGCGTTGCCCACCTCGTGGTGGCGCCGCGCGTCCGTAAAGAACACATAGCGACGCCCGTGCCACGTCCGAGAACGCCCGCCGCAATCATCGCTAGCGCAAGCCATGCAATGACTTACGATTCAAATCGCAGGGGCGCGGAAAAATCGTCGAGCGCGGTTGTTTTGACCGGTATGCGTTGCGTTGCCGCGATATAAATGGCTTTGAATAAGGGTGTTATCGTCAAACTGGTCGTCTTGATGGGGGCTGGTTACTACGCACCTGCGACGGGTTGCCGCGTCCGTGCCCCGCCGGTTGCGATGAGGGAGGGGATGACTCGATTCAAGCCGATGCCGACGAGCAGCCGCGCGACAGCGCTCAATTCGAATCAGCGAACGATTTGCAGCGCCCGAGAAGGCGTAAGCGACTCCGCGTTGCCGCATGTCCGAGCGGACGTCGCTTGCGACTTCCGGGCAAATGCCAGACTTTTTGTGCAAAGCGACCGTGACCGGAAGACCCCCACACGCGGTCGCAGGAATTCAACACGCCGAGCATCTGGTTCAGCAGGCGCGGCGCGACCTGGCGGTACGGAAAATCGGACTGCCCGCGCACAACGACCTGCGCGAAGCCCGCGGTCTCGAACCCGCCGGGCAGCAGCGGCGATTCGTTCGGGCTGACGCCGTTGGGCAAATACAGCGGGCTTTTCGGCCCGCTAAACCCCAGCCTCGGCGCGAGCACTCATGCCCTGTCGACGCGATTTTCGCTGTGCAGCCTTTCGCGACACCTGCTAGATTGGGCCTACGACCATGTCTCAGCAGCCGCCCTTGAATCCGAAGCCGCCCGCCAACGACGTCACGCTTGCCCCGCCGGGCGAGACCGTCGCGCACCCCTTGTCGCCGTCGCTGGATGCGAACCCGCCGCCGGTCGATCCGGAACTGGGCCCGATTCACGCCGGCAAGAAGATCGGCAAGTACCTCATCCGCCGCATGATCGGCCGAGGTGGGATGGGCGCGGTGTACGAGGCGATGGACGTTCCGCTGCAGCGTAAGGTCGCGCTCAAGATCCTCCCCCGCGAGTTCAGCGCCAACGACGAGGCGTTGCAGCGCTTCATCCGCGAAGCCCGTCTGGCGGCCCGGCTCAATCACCCCAACGCGGTCGGCGTGTACGATGTCGGCAAGAAGGGGACGATCTACTTCATCGCCATGGAGCTCGTCATCGGTGCCAGCGGTGCCGACATGATCGAAGCCGGCAAGAAGATGCCCTGGCGCGAGGCGACTCGCGCCGTCATCGACGCCTGCCGCGGCCTGACCGCGGCCCACGCCGTCGGAATCGTACACCGCGACATCAAGCCGGGTAATCTCCTGTTCACGCAGGACGGGCATGTAAAGGTCAGCGATTTCGGCCTGGCCAAGCCTGCGACCGCAACCAAAGACCTGGAACTAACCCGCCGCGACCAATTCGTCGGCACGCCGCTGTACATGAGCCCCGAGCAGTGCCGCAACGACGCCGTCGATGAGCGGACCGACATCTACTCGCTCGGCGCAACCTACTTCACGCTGCTGACCGGGCAGGCGCCGTTCAGCCAGGGGAGCGCGCTGCAGATTCTCTTTGCCCACTGCTCGGCCCCGGTGCCGGACGTCACGCAGTCGGGCGTCAACGTCCCGCCGCTGAGCGCCCACGTCATCCGCAAGGCGATGGCCAAGGCCCCCGACGAGCGCTACCAGAGCGCCGCCGAGATGCAGGCCGATTTGGAGGCGATGATGGGCACGGCGACCGACGCGCCCATCACCGAATACGCCGAGCCCGACCTGGCTGCGCTAGGGGCGGGGGAAGTGATCGTGCGTGAGCCGAGCGGGCTCGGCGCGATCGACTACGCCACGCCCCTGCGCACGAAGAGCAATTTGCTGTGGATTGCGCTGGGCGCGGGTGTGGCGGTGTTCCTGATCCTCGGATTGGCGAGCCTGTTTTTCGTCCGATCGGCGGTGGTCAACGTCGCGTCTACGCCAGTGATAGCGACCAACGGATCGACCATGCAGCCCGCGCCGTCCGGCGCGCGATCGGTGCCGGAGACGTCGAATGCCATACCTTCGCAGCAGCAGGCCGCGAGCGGTGTTTTGCCTGCGCCGATCCCGGTGTCCCCGTCGGTGGCGATTTTGCAGGAGAACGTGACGCCCACGGTGCCGACACCCGCGATCGTTGCGCCGTCGCCCACGCTGGACGTTCCCGCGAAGGCGCAAGCGACGCAGCCAGTGGCACCGGAGACCGCCGCCCCCGCGCTGACTGCGAACGCTGGCGCGGTGCCTATAGATTCGCCTGACGAACCGAGAATTCCGCCGAACGAGCCGCTGTTTCGTGAGTACGCCCGGGTCAAGCTGTATGGCGCTGAAGCGCAGAAGTCGCAGAGCAAGGTCCGCCTGAAGGTGGCGGCGCAGACGCTGATTCTGTGGTCAGACTTTTTTACGAGGGCCCCCGAACCACGGCTCGCGCACTTTGCCGAGCAGGCGAAGGCGCTGGCGGAGGAGTATCAGCCGGGCATCAGCGAAACCAACCCGCGCGAGACGCCCCCGCCTGGCGGTCCGCCTCTTCCGCCGACGGGACAGAGGCAGGATGACAAGAGCACCGACCGCCCGCCCCCGCGCGACGGGCCTAACGGCGGCGGTACCGGACCCGGCGGCGCGCGCCCCCAACGCCCGCCGCGCGATCGCGAAGGCGGCCCGCCGGCGCGGCGCTGAGATTGCCGGGCTTGCGAAGCCCCGGTCGCCCCTGTTTGTCATCCTAAACGAAGTGCAGGATCTGCCGGCAGCGGCAAAGTGCTGTGTCGACCGATCGCCTCGTTGTGTCATGTAGATTCTTCGCGGCGCTCAGAATGACAGCGCGGGTGCGAGCGTTCGGACCACTTTTTGCTTGTCAGCGCCACCCCCGCGTATGACACTGGCGCGCCACGTTCTCGCCGGAGGCTTGAATGAAACAGCAGATCGCGATCCCCCTCTGTCTTTTAATGACCGGCCTGCTGCTCGGCGCTGATTCGCCCGCGACGGCGCCGGCGGGCGAGAAGCGCACGTTGCTCAATGGGCAGGTCGAGTACCTCTCCCCGGCCGGTTGGACGTTCTCGGAAAAAAACGGCACGGAAGAGATGGCGGCGTTCGTCAGCGAGGATCGCGCGGGCGGGCTGCTCATGATGGTGCAGCCGCAGGGAATGTATCCCGACGTCAACGTCGCCCGCGCCATCGTCAAGCAGTTGCGCGAGCAGCGCAAGAAGACGCCCGAGACGAAGGTGATTCAGGAGCCGAAAATCGAGCCGAGCAAAGATTTCGAGGTCCGCATCTCCGAGGAGTACGAGCACAGCGGCGAGACTTATGCCAAGCTCTACCTGTACCGCATGCGCGGCAAGCGCACGATTTCCCTCACGGTGACCGCCATCAATGCCAAGGACGACGCAACCAAGCGTGCGACGCTGAAGGTGGGCGAAGACCTGCTGCTGAGCTGCAAGTGGCCTAAGAAAAAGTGAGCGGGTGCAATGTTACGGGTGACTTGTCACCTGCTACTTGCTGCGCCGCTTCAATGCACGACGGCATACGCTGGGTCCGCTGCGGAAAACCCGGGTCTGCCGGACCTCCTGAAGCTTGTGCCGGGGCGCGATTCGGCGATACTTGACGGTGATGTCCGACCCGATCGTTCCCGCGCCTTTTGAAGAGCGCATCGAAGAGCTGAATATCGAGCGCGAGCTTCAGGATTCGTACCTGACGTACGCGATGAGCACGATCATGGATCGTGCCCTGCCCGACGTGCGCGACGGGCTTAAGCCCTCGCAGCGTCGCATCCTGGTGTCGATGAACGATCTGAACCTGCGCCCGGGGTCCAAGCACCTCAAGTGCGCCAAGATCGCCGGCAACACCTCGGGTGACTACCACCCGCACGGCGAGGCGATCGTGTACCCGACACTCGTCCGCATGGCCCAGGACTGGAACCTGCGCTACAAGCTCATCGACGGGCAGGGCAACTTCGGCTCCACCGACGGCGATCCGCCCGCCGCCATGCGATACACCGAGGCACGGCCGAGCCACGTCGAGTCGGAACTGCTCGCCGATCTCGATTACGACACCGTCGACTTCCAGCCCAACTACGACGAGCGCCTGATGGAGCCGACCGTGCTTCCGGGCAAGTTTCCCAACCTGCTGGTCAACGGCAGCACTGGCATCGCCGTCGGCATGGCGTGCAACCTCGTGCCGCACAACCTGCGCGAAATCTGCGACGCCATCGTGAAGGTGATCGACCAGCCTGACGTCGGCTTGAACGAGCTGATGGAGATCGTGCCCGGGCCGGATTTTCCGACCGGCGGGATCATCTGCGGCCGTGCCGGGATTCTCGACGGCTATTCCAACGGGCGCGGCAAGATCACGCTCCGCGCCAAGGTCCACACCGAGGAAAACAAGAACGGCCGTACCAGCATCATCATTGATGAACTGCCGTACAACGTCATCCGCAAGGACATTCTCGAGGACATCAAGTCGGCGATCCAGAACGACAAGATCAAGGACATCGCCGGCGCCAACGACGAGTCCGGGCGGCTGCACAAGTGCCGCATCGTGGTCGATCTTAAGCGCGACGCCGATCCCGATGTCGTCACCGCGCAGCTGTACCAGTACACGCCGTGCCAGATCACGGTGAGCATCATCAATATCGCGCTGGTGAATCGCCAGCCGCGCACGATGGGCCTGAAGGAGCTGATCCAGCACTTCATCGCCCACCGCAAGGAAGTCATCGTCCGGCGGACCAAGTTCCTGCTCCGCAAGGCGCAGCAGGCGGCCCACGTCCTTGAGGGCAAGATCTACGCGGTCTGCGACATTGACGAAGTCGTGCGACTGATCCGCACCAGCAAGACGCGCGAAGAGGCGATCGAGAAATTGAAGCTGCGCGCGTTCCGCATCGCGCCCGATCATCCGTACGCACCGCAGATCCCCCAGTCGCTGATCGAGAAGGCCAACGCCGGCGACGGCGTGCGGCTGTCGGACGTGCAGGCCAAGGCCATCGGCGCCCTGCAGTTGATCCAGCTGGTCGGACTCGAGATCGAGCGGCTCGCCGAGGAATACCGCACGCTGGTCGAGGAGATCGAGGGTTACCTCAAGATCCTCGCCGACGAGCGGCTGATCATGGACATCATTCGCGAGGACACCCTCGAGATCAAAGAGCGCTACGGCGACGACCGCCGCACGGAAATCTCCGGCGCCGTCGACGACCTGAACTACGAACAGCTCATCGCCAAGGAAGACGTCGTCGTGACGATCTCCCACGCCGGCTACGTCAAACGCCTCCCCGTCGGCACCTACCGCGCCCAGGGCAGAGGCGGGCGCGGCATCAAGGGCGGCGAGACGCGCGAAGGCGATTTCGTTGAGCACCTGTTCATCGCCAACACGCACGATTACCTGCTGTTCTTCACCAACAAAGGCCGCGTGTACGAGCGGCGCGTGTTCGACGTCCCCGAGATGAGCCGCACCAGCATCGGGCGCGCCGTCGCGAACCTGCTCGAGTTCCAGGAAGCCGAGAAGATCGCCCAGGTGCTGACGATCAAGGACTTCGAGGCCCAGGAGCAGTTCCTGCTGTTCGCCACCAAGAACGGCACCGTGAAGAAGACCGCGCTCCGCGCCTACGCGAACATCCTCAGCAAGGGCATCATCGCCATCGGGCTTGAAGAAGGCGACGCACTGATCGACGTCGCCTGCACCGGCGGTGCTGACCACGTGCTGCTGTGTACCAAGAGCGGGCTGGCCGTGCGGTTCGAGGAGTCTGAGATCCGCGCCATGGGCCGGCCCGCGGGCGGCGTCATCGGCGTGAAGTTCAAACGCGAAGCCGACGAAGTCGTCAGCATGAACGTCATCCCCGCTGGCGCGGGAGACGACCTGCAGGTGCTCACCGCGTGCGCCAAGGGCTACGGCAAGCGCACGCCGACATCCGAGTACCCGGTCAAAGGACGCGGCACGCAAGGCGTGATCAACATCGACGCCAACGAGCGCAACGGCGACGTCGTCAACGTCAAGCTCGTCACCTCGAATGACGAGCTGATGATGATCACCGAGAAGGGCATTCTGATCCGCACGGGCATCGAGTCGATCCGCGAGACCGGCCGCAACGCCTCGGGCGTGCGGCTGATCAAGGTCGACGACGGCGACAAGCTCGTCGCGATGGCGCGGCTGGACAAGGAAGACGTCGTCGAAGCGATCGACCCCGAAGCGCCTCCTGCCCCCGGCGCGCCCGCGGATGCGACGTGATTTCGTAGTGTGGGCTTCCAGCCCACGCGCTGCTGGAATGGGGATGCTGTGGGCAGGATGCCCACAGTACGAAGCGGGTACGCATTCATGTTGAGTCACCGATGATCGGTCCCACGCAACTTCCCCCGCCACCCGATGCGCCGCTCAAGCTCACCTACGAGCCGCGACGCTCGCGCGGGCGCTGCTGGGGGGCGTATCTGGCGTGGGCGGTGATTCTGATCGTTGCCATCGGCATCCCGATCCTGCACCTGGTGCGGCCGCGCGCGTCGTTGACGGTCGGCGTCGAAGCAGTGCCTGCATCCATCGACGTGCAGACGACGATCATGGGAAAATACGTCGTCGCGGCGACGAAGTTCTCTGCCGGATCGAAGACGGCCGCTTTGGCTGAGTTCGCCGCACAGGCGAAGACGCCCGAAGCGCTGGTCGCCAATGCAGTCTTGATCGGTGAACTCGGCGACATGGACAAGGCGCGTGCTTTACTCCACTACTACAGTATAGCCGGCACAAAAGATCCCAGCGCGCCTTGGGAATTTGAACGCACCTACGCCACAGGACAATCGCTCCCGGCGGATATCCACGAGCGCTACGGCTTCTTCGCCCGGCTTGCCCAAGTGCAGGGCAAGCCTGACGACGACCCCGCCCGTGCCAAGGTACTGCGTGAGGCGAACAGGACGTTCGGCGTGATGGTTGGTGCGATGGTCGTGTTCATCGGGGCAGGTGCCCTCGGTCTGGCGTTGCTGATCACGGCGATCGTGCTGGGGGCGCTGGGGAAGATTCAGTTGCGCCCGATCCAGCCGGTCGGCCCGGCCAACGTGTACGTCGAGGCGTTCGCGATCTACCTCGGCGGCGCGATGACGCTGTCTCTGGCGATGCAATTGCTTGTGCCGACGGCGCCGCTGTGGGTGATGCTGCTGCCGTTGCCCGCGTGCGTCATCGCGGCGCTGCTATGGCCCCTGCTGCGGGGCGTTTCGGCGCGACAGGTGCGCGACGACTGGGGCATCAGCGCCGGCGGCAATTTTTTTGTCGAAGTCATTGCCGGCATCGGCGGATACCTCGCGGGACTGCCGATCCTGGCGATCGGGTTCGGTATCATGTTGATCCTCATGAAGTACACCGGCACCACGACCTCGCACCCCGCGGTCGAGCTGCTGGCGAAGCACCCGCTGCTGGTGTTCCTGCTGGCATCGGTGTTCGCCCCGATTACTGAAGAGCTGATGTTTCGCGGCGCGTTGCTCACGCACCTCCGCCGCCGGCTCGGGCCGGTGGTGTCGGGGTTGATCGTCGGGCTGATTTTCGCCGCCGTTCATCCGCAGGGGTGGGTGGCGATCCCGGTGATCGGTGCGATCGGGTTCGTGCTGTCGATGATTCGCCAATGGCGCGGCTCGCTCGTCGCGCCGATCGTAGCGCACGCGCTGAACAACACGGTCGTGCTGACACTGGGAATCCTCTTGGCAGGTTGAGCAGCGGCCGCGGAATCGCGCGTTGATCGAGCGCGTGCCTACTGCACGGTGGCGATGGCGGTGCTGGCGGTCGCGGTGCCCCCGCCGGTGGGGGGGACGGGAATCGCCAGCGCCGACGAGTACTCGATCGTGCCGGCCTGGAAGTTCAGCGGCACGGGAGTGCCGTGCGCCGTCGTCCGCCGGCCGGTGATGCGCACCGCGTCGGGTGAAGCGCCGCTCCGTCCACCTTGTTTTGTGCCGCAGCGGCTTGGGCCTTGAGGAGATATGTGCTGTCACCGAGGCGCTGGCATCGGTGGATCGTCGCTCTGTTTGGTCATCGCTGCTCAGCCTCGCTGCGTTGTCGTCCCGTCCGGTCATCGTCGCCTGCGCTCACACGGGTTTCGTCACCGAACCGTGACAATCCGTCCCGTCGCGTGCGCGGTCACGAAGAATCCGCCGACGTTGTTGTTCCACTCGTAGGAGTCCATCGTGCCGATGAACATCCGGGTCGCGCCGGCGGGGACCACCACGCGCTGCACTTCCCCGCCGCTGGTTCGGCCGTCGCCGATGAAGAACGGCTGCTTGAGTTCCGGCGCCAGCGTCGTGTAGTCGCGCTTGGCGGCGGTCGAGAAGTCGAGCTCGTCCGGCGCCCCGCCCTTGTTGGGCTTGTCCGCGCCGAGAAACACGCCGATCACGCTGTTCATCGGCGCCTTGATGTCGGAGATGCCGTTCTCGTCGCCTTTGTAGTTGCTTTGCACGTCGGCGACGTTTCCGTCGCCTGAGTACTTGGCGCTGCTGGAATCGTTGTTGGCGCCGCCGTTGACGCCGTCGAAGGTGACGGTCGAGCCCGGCGCGACTGTGATCGAGCCAGCCTGGATCGGTGAGCCTTTTTTGGTCGAGTAGTTGCCCCACTGCGACCAGTTGCTCTGGCTGACGTCGAGGTTAAGAATGTCGTCCCCGGTGCCACGGCCGGTGAAGCTGGTGTTGAGGATGGCGCTGCCGATGTCCCACAGCTTGCTAATGCCGTCGTCGACATAGTTGCTGCCGGCGTAGTCGGGGTTGTTGTGGGGATTGCCGTTGTTGGCTTTGGCGCCCGACGGCATGCCCGAGAGCCACGGATTGCTGGTCGCCGGGATGAAGTACTCATACCGGCCCATTCCAGCGCCACCGAGGGCGGCGGAGAAATCAATCATCGCAATGCTGCTGGCGGTCACGTCGCTGGTCTTTTTGCCGAACACCGACAGGAACGACATCGGCACGGGATTGCCGCGGGCGCTGGTGCAACGCATCGTCACACGGACGGCGTTGGCGATGTTCAGGTTGCCGGTGGGGACGAATGTCTTGGTGGCGCTGGTCCAGACGCCGAGCTCGACGTCCTCGTTCTGTCGGAAGCTGATGGTCTGCCCGTCGGCCTTGTTCTGGGCGGCGACGGCGGCGGCGTTGCCGTAGGCGGCGCTGGCGCCGTTGATGTCGTTCTGCAAGCCGGCGGCGGCGTAACGGGAGGCGGCGTCGGCGGCGCTCTGCAACTCCGACTTGGCGAGCTGCACCCGGCCCCAGTCCACCGCCAGCGCCGCGAATCCCGCCAGCGCGAACATGCAGACGGCGCCATACACCAACGCCGAGCCGCGGCGACGAACCGGCCGACGGGCTTGCCCGAGACGAGGCAGTGAATCACTTTTGATGACGAGCTTCGTACGCATGGACCTTCCTCTAATGCCCACGTGCCTCGGTCGGCCGTGGGCAGATTGCGCTCTCGCGCATGACCCGCATCGCACCATGATCGCGCGGTTGCGATCACACCCTGCAATGCTCCGCCCCATTCATCCAATTCAGATGCCCCCGGGGCAACCCACTTCAACGGGCCGTCCCTGAGTCATCGGCGCACCAGCGGGCGACATTTAGGTGATGGACGGCATTGCCGCGACTATCGGACGTCCGGAGGTGCGGGCGCACCACGGCGGTTGCGCAAAACGCCTATTCGCTCTGCTGAACGAACTGCTCGTAGAGGTGGGCGTATTTGCCGTCCTGGCGAATCAGGCCGGCGTGCGTGCCGCGCTCGACGATGAGGCCCTGGTCGACCACCAGGATCTGGTCGGCTTTCATGATCGTGCTCAGGCGGTGGGCGACCACGAACGTCGTGCGGCCGTGCAGCAGCTTTTCGAGCGACGCCTGAATCAGCATCTCCGTGCCGGTGTCGACGGCGCTGGTGGCCTCGTCGAGCATGAAGATGCGCGGGTTGGCCAGGTGGGCGCGGGTGAAGCAGATGAGCTGGCGCTGCCCGAGGCTCATGTTGGCGCCCCGTTCGCCGACGTCGGTCTGCAGGCCGTCCTTCAGCTCGATGATCGCATCGTACGTGCCGAGTTCGGCGGCGGCGCGGAGCACGTCGCTCTCGGTGGCGTCGGGCTTGGCGTAGCGAATGTTGTCCAGCACGGTCCCGGTGAAGAGATAATTCACCTGCAGCACCAGGCCCATCTGCTTGTGCAGTGATTCGCCAGTGACGTGACGGATGTCATGCCCGTCGACCAGCACGCGACCGTGCTGCGGCTGATAGAAGCGGGCGATCAGCGAGATGATCGAACTCTTGCCCGAGCCGGTGTGCCCGACCAGCGCGAACATCTGCCCCGGCTCGGCCTCGAAGCTGACGTCGTGCAGGACGGGGCGCTCGGGCTTGTAGCCGAAGGTCACGTTCTCGAACGTCACGCGACCTTCGATGCGCGGCAGCGGCCTGGCGTCGGGCAGGTCGAACACCTGTGGCGCGGTGTCCAGCAGCGCGAAGACGCGCTCCGCGCCGGCCATCGCCTGCATGAGCTGGTTGTAGAAGTTCCCCAGGAAGATGATGGGGTTCATGAACCAGTCCCAGTACAGGTACGACATCACCACCGCGCCCACGTCGAGCCGCCCGGAGGCGATCAGGTACGCGCCGTACGTCAGCACGATGCCGCGGCCGATGAAGCGGATCACCTCCAGCGTCGGCTGGTACACGCCCACCAGCCGCGCGGCGCTCATGTTGTTGGAGGTATTGGTTGCCTGAAGCTGGTTGAAGACGTTGACGTTGGCGTCCTGCCGGTTGAACGCGGTCACCACCCGCATGCCGTTGATGTTCTCGGCGAGGTTCGAGCTGACGCGCGTAAAGCCTTCGCGCACGATCTGCCACTGCAAGGACGACTTGCGGATAAAGTAAAGGTTGACGAAGTAGATCACCGGTGCCAGCCACGCCACCGCGAGAAACAGCCGCCAGTCGGTCAGCAGTAGTGCGCCGCCGGCGATGACGATGGCCGAGCCTTGGATGATGATGTGAGCGATGCCCCAGACGTTCACCTCGCGCAGCCCGTTGATGTCGCTGGTGCAGCGGCTGATGATCCGCCCGAGCTTGGTCTTGTCGTAAAAGCTCATATCGAGCTTCTGCAAATGGGTGAAGACCTTCCTGCGGTAGTCGAACTGCACGTTCTCGCCGGCGCGGGTCATGATGAGGATCGCCAGCCGCTGCAGCACGACCGATACCGCGATCGCCGCTCCCCACAGCACCCACACCAGCACCGCCAGGTAAGCAATCGCGCGGGTCGTCGAAAGTTCGGCCGGATTAAACGCGCCGAGCACGGCGTGGAAGGCCCACTCGACGAGCGTCACCTTGCGCCCCGGATGCGGCTGGCCGATGATGTCGCTGACGAAGTTGACGATCGCCCCGATGAACTGCGGGCCCAGCATGTCCATCAACACCTGCACCCAGCAGATGCAGATGCCCAGCGCGTATTGCCAGCGGTACGGGCGCAGCGCCGTCAGCAGCTTGCCGATCATCGCCAGCGAGATCGGCTTGTAGCGCGACTCGTCGTCGGTCTCCAAAGCCTCCGCCTGCTTGTCGGGCTTGCCGAAGTTGAGAATGCGTTTGATGAAGGCGGACATCAGATCGCCTCCTCCATGTCCTGTGCTTCGGCCTTCTTCTCGGCGCGGTTCTTGGCGGCGTTGACAACGCGCGGGTCGCGAACGCGGTCCATGTGGCTGGGTTTATCCAGCGCGGGCTTGGCCGGCTCTTCGCCCATCAACTGCACCGTGGCGATGTCGCGGTAGTGACCGTGCTGCTGCATGAGCTGTTCGTGCGTGCCCATCTGCGTCACGCGCCCGTGCTCGATGACGACGACGACGTCGGCGCTTTTGACGGTGCTGATGCGATGGGCGATGACGAACGTGGTTCGCCCGAACAGCGTCAGCCGCATGCCGCGGCGGATGAGGTCCTCGGTCTCCGGGTCGACCGCCGCCGTCGCATCGTCGAGGATCAGCACGCGCGGGTCGGTGACGATGGCGCGGGCGATCGCCAGGCGCTGCCGCTGCCCGCCCGACAGATTTGCGCCGCGCTCGCCGAGCATGGCGTTATAGCTCTGCGGCAGCGCGTCGATGAAATCGTGCGCCTGCGCCAGCCGCGCCGCCGCCTCGATTTCCCCCTGGGTGATGCCCGGCCGGCCATAGGCGATGTTGGCGCTGACGGTGTCGCTGAAGAGATAAGTTTCCTGGAAGACGAAGCTCACCTGCGAGCGAAGGCTGGCGAGCTTCATGTCGCGCAGGTCGATGCCGTCGATGCAGATTCGCCCGCCTTGCGGGTCGTAGAAGCGGGAGATGAGGTTGACCAGCGTAGTCTTGCCCGCGCCGGTAGGCCCGACGATCGCCACGATCGAGCCGCCGCGCACCTTGAAGGAAATCTCCTCCAGCACGGGCTTTTCAGGGTCGTAGCCGAAGCGGACGTTGTCGAACACGACCTCGCCGGGGCTGCGCTTGGGCAGCATGACCGGGGCTTCGCTCTCCGGGACGGTGGGCTTGGCGTCGAGCACTTCAAACAGGCGCCGCGCCGAGACGATGGCGTTCTGGTACTGCTCGTTGATCGTCGCGACCTGCTGCAGGCGTCCGAGGATCGCGCCCATCGCGCCGCCGAGGATCATCAGGTCGCCGACGCTCATGCCGACGATGCCGCGGCGGGTGTAGACGATGATGAGCAGCCCGGCGACGAAGAACAGCGACAGGTGGCTCGCCGACGCGATCGCGCGGATGACCGGCTGGAAGTTGGCCGACAATCGCACGCGCCGGAGCACGCGATCGAGGAACGTCTCGGCGGCTTTGACGTACTTGCCGATCTCCATCGCTTCGGTGGCGAATGCCTTCACCACGTGTACGCCGGCGATGTTTTCGGTGATGACCTGGATGGCCTTGTCTTCGGCATCGAGCACGGCGCGGGTCGCGGGCTGGACCTTCCTGCTGAAGCGCAGGATGTAGACCGTCCAGATCGGAAGCGGCACCAGCGCCAGCAGCGCCAGCCACGGGCTCTTGCTCAAGATCAGCACGATGTTGAACAGCACCGCCAGGATGATGTCCAGCGTCGTCAGCACCGCCGACTGCACGAACGCCCGGACGTTCTGCAGGTCCGACAGCGAGCGGTTGATGAGTTGGCCGGAGCTGACGGCGTCGTGGAAGCCGAAGCCCACCCGCTGCAGCTTGTCGTACACCGCCTCGCGGATGATGTAGACCATGTTCATGCTCATCCGGTTGTTGGCAACCTCGCGCGCGTAGCGCAGGATCGCCATGGCGGCGACGAACACGAACAGCAGCAGGAGCTTGTAGCGCAGCAGCAGCGCCTCGCCGGCATGGAAGAACCAGTCGCGGAGGTGCGTGGTGGTGCCGGCGAAGCTGGTCTGCAGGTGGCTGACGTAGTTGATGACGTCGCCGGTGAGCTTGAGCGCGTACACCTCGACGAAGATCGCCGTCGCCAGAAGCACGGCGGCAAAGAGGGCGTAGTTCCGCACCGGTTTGAGGAACTGGAACATCCAGAGGAGGAGGGTGCGGTTCGTGACGGCGTGCGACGTCAGCGAGACCGCGGCTGGCTTTTGATCGGCGTCGCCGCGCGGCTCCGCCGCTTGGGATCGGGTCATGGCTGTGCGTTGGCTCACAAGTCGAAGTCGCAAAGGCTAACGGGTGTGCGGCAAATCGCAACATCACAGGAAAAAAACCCCGCCTGCCGACGCGCGGGCGGCGGGCGCGGTTTAATCGGTGGTCGCGAGCTTTAGCTGATCGAGGTTGTAAGTGAGCACTTCGATGTAGGTGGAGTGGCCCTCGAAATTAGGGAAGCCAAGCGGGTCGATGGTCACCACGCGCAGGCTGGTTCGCGCCTGGATGTCGGTGATCGTGCCCGGCGGCGTGTCGAACGGGACCAGCAGCACCTTGGCACCGTCCTGCTGCGCCTTGGCGCGGATGACGGCGGCGTCGCGATCGCTCAGACGAAGCGCGTCGGCGTCGACGCGCACATGACCGATCGAAAAACGATCGAGCAGCGGTGCCAGCGTCTCGTCCAGCACGATCACCCGCCCGCGGCCGAAGACGCGGTTGGGATGGGCGCGGAGCACCGCGTCCAGTTCGGCGGTGAACCGGCGTGCGCGGTCGGTGAAATACGCCTTCTTCGCGGGCAGGAGTTCGCCGAACTTTTCCGCCAGCACCGCGACGAACGCCTTCGCCGCCACCGGGTCGAGTTGCAGCAGGCCCGCCGAGGGCATTGTGTGCGAGACGGCGAGATCCTCCAGAGACGCCACGCGACCGGTCGCCTGCATTCGCAACAATTCCTGCTGCGCCCACCCTTCGGTCCGGCGCGGGCCGTCGAGGAGGATCAGTTCGGTGGTAATCATCCGCTCTCGCTCGCGCGGCGTCGGCACGAAGCCGGTGAGCGGATCACCCAGGTCGATCAGCCAATCGACGCGCACGTCCACCCCGCCCACCTGCCGCGCCAAATCCGCCAGTGGAAACGTCGACGCGAAGACGGCGAGCTGCCGGGTCGTCGGCGCGGTCGTCGCGCGCTGCCCGCACGACGCCGCAATCAGCACGAAAATGAACAACCAGAAGGATCGCACGCACCGCAGGGTAGTCCGATAACGCCGATCAGCAAAGTCGCGTCTGGTTTCTCCCCTTCATCGCGTTTTGCCTCAGAGACAAAGGAAACCGCAGATTACGCAGATTATGAAAAGGCCGTCTCAGCGATCTTGGCATTTCTCTGCGTAATCTGTGGTTCACATCTACATCCGTGAATAGGGCGATTCAGCGGAGGAGGTGGGAAATGACTATTCGCTATGCGCGTTACAGGCAGACGAGTGAGCTATTTTTGCCGGGTGTGCCCGACACAGGTTTCCCAGGTTCGCGCGCCCTGCGACGAATCGGCGCGGAATTAGCCGACATCGCGCTGTTTTTGGTTCATCGTAATCGTATGGCACTTGTCGTTTCCATCAAGCGTAAGAACGGTCGTCGCGGTGTTTCGATGGCGTATGCGATTACGGTGATGGGGGCGATGTTCGGCTTCGCTTCGTTTGCCGTCGATTACGGCCGCGTCCAGGTTGCCAAGACCGAGGCCCGTACCGCTGCCACCGCCGCCGCCCGCTATGGCGCGATGATGCTGCCCAACGGCTCGACCAGCGCCATCGCCTCGGCGGTCGCCGCGGGCGCGCAGAACAAGGTTGACGGCAAGTACCTCACGCTCAACGCCGCGCAGGACATCCAGATCGGTGTGTGGACGGCGTCGACCAAATCGTTCGTGCAAACCTACAACAGCCCGAACGCCGTCCGCGTGATCGCCCGCCGCACCGCAGCCCGCGGCAATCCGATCCCGACGATCTTTGCCCAGGCGATCGGCTTCAAGAGCTGTGACGTGAACGAAGAAGCGATCGCGATGCTCAAGGCCCCGGTGCAGATCAGGTACGACGTGCCCGCCACCGCCAGCCCGTACCTTGCCGGCATGCCCAACGGCACGATGAGCAGTCTGAACAATCCCCACAACAGCCCGGACCGCGCGCCCACCCAGTCGCCGATTGATGCGACCAGCCTCTCGTTCAAGCCCGGCGAAACCCTGAGCTTCGACAACATCAGCGGCGGCGCCAATAACGACTCGCAGTGGGCCGCCCGCTACAACCCCGACGGCAATCTTGACTGGATGACCGGCAACGACACCACCACCAACAGCGGCGAACTCTGCAAGAGCAACCTGTACGCCCCGATCAATGCCCTGGTCGGCGTGTTCCTGACCGATGCCGACCCGCGCACGCGAAGCACGCCGGAAACCCTTGATTTCCGGACCGACTCGTCGCGTGATTTTTCTGAATTGAAGCCGAAGGTCGGGCAGGTCTTCTTTATCGGCGACGGCAAGCGCGCCAACGGCGAGGCCCAGCGTTTCGTCGTCCCCGCAGGGGCCACCCGCTTCTACCTCGCCAACTGGGACGGGTACGAGTGGAACAACAACGTCGGCCTTCGCACCACAATGGCCACCAAACTCGGCGGGGTGGTCACCGTCAAGTAAGACCTACGATTCCCGCCCGGCAACGCCAAACAAAATCACCGTAGAGATGCGGAGAGCGCAGAGAGGAGAGTCCGAAAGGATTTCTCCTTTCTGTGTTTTCCGCGTTTACCGGAGGGTGTATCACGCCCCCGCGGCATCTAATCCCGCTCTGTCAGCGCGTGCAGCGCTGTCATCCTGAACGCAGTGAAGGATCTTCTCGCCGCGACCAGGCCCGAACGGTGTGCAGGAACCGAGTGTGAGTGAGCCGCCGCCGCAAGTCGCGCCGGTAGACTATCGCGCCTCGCCGCCGCCAGTAGATCCTTCACTGCGTTCAGGATGACAGCGCGGGTTGAGATGACGACGCCGAACGGTCCTTCCACTGCTATCATGCTCCGCATGCCTCGTTACCTCGTCACTGCCGGCAACACGCGTGAGATGATCGATCGCGTGCGCGACTGGGGGAACATTTTCACCGGCAACACCGGCTTCTCGATCGCGCGCGAACTAAAGAAGGTGGGAGACGTCGACCTCGTTACCAGCACGCCGCAGCACCGCGACGAAGGCGCACAGCTCGGCATGACGCCGCACGCATTCCGTTCGCATGCCGATCTGCTGGCGCTGCTCGGAGACTTGGTCCAGCGCAACACCTACGACGCGATCTACATGACTGCCGCCGTCGCCGACTACGCGCCGCAGCGGGTGTACGCGGTGCTCGACCGCAAGCCAGGCGACGACGGGACCGAGCAGTGGACCGTCCGCGACGCGCAGGCGGGGAAGGTCAAGAGCGACCACGAGCGGATCGCCATCGTCGGCACGCGAACGAGGAAAATCATCGACTGCTTCCGCGCAGCGTGGGGGTACAAGAATTTGCTCGTGAAGTTCAAGCTGGAAGTCGGCATCTCCCCCGAGCAACTGATCGAGATCGGCCAGCGGTCGCGGCGGGCAAGCGCGGCGGAGTATCTGATCGCCAACACGCTGGAAATGGTCACCGGCGAGCGCCCGGGGGCGTATTTGCTGTCCGAAGCCGGGGCACGGTGGGTCGCCCGCGCTGACCTCGCTGCCGTCGCCGCTGGGCTGGCAACTGGCGCGGCGAAGGAATAATCCCCGGGGTCGGTCGTTTTGCTGGCATGAAAGGCAGGAACGATCATGACTGAAGGCAATTCACGAGTCGCGTTCATCCGCTGGCTGACGATCGCGGCAGTGCTCCTATGTCTCGCCGGAACCGTCCGGGCCGCCGACCAAAAAGCCGCCCGGCCGGATGCGGATCAGCGCCGCGAGCGCGCCGCCCGCGCCGGCAATCGACCCGAGGCCGGCGAAGGTGCCCGTCGCGCCGAAGCGGGCGGTGAGCGTCGCAAGGCCCGCGATCCCGGTGCCGGGGGCGGCGCCATGCGGCAGCGGCTCGAGGACGCCATCGCCGAACTCAATCTCGCGCCCGAGCAGAAGGAACAACTCAAGCCGATTCGCGAAAAAATCCGCGCCAAGCTGCAGGAACTTCGCGGCCAGCTTAAGGATCTTTCCCCGCAGGATCGCCGTGAGCGGATCAACGAAGCGTTGACCGAAGTGCGCGGGAAGCTCGAAGCGATCCTCACCGACGAACAGAAAACCAAGCTGCGCGAGAAGCTCCAGAATCTTCGCGACGGCGCCAAGCAGGGGGAGAGGAAGGTCGACCGCCCGAACGCCGCTCCGAGCACCGAGCCCAGCGCCCAGTTGCCGCCCGCCGGCGCCGGACGGGGCGTGATGATCGATCGGCTGCGCGAGAACCTCGACAAGCTCGAGCTCACGCCCGACCAGGACAAGAAGGTCGAAGCGATTCTCGCCGACGCGTCCAAACAGCTCATCAAGCTGCGTGAGGACGCCGCCGGCAACCTCGACGGGTTGCGTGACAAGGCCCGTGAGGTGTTCACCGACGTGCGCGGGAAACTGCGTGATGTGCTGACGGCCGAGCAGCAGCGGAAGCTGCTGGAGCTGATGCCGCCGCGCCGACCCGACGGCCCGCCGTCTGCGGCACCGGAGACGAAACCGCCGGTCGAGAAGATCGATCAGAAGAGTACCGCCTC
>JBBRFH010000032.1:0-18555 GCA_038224615.1 Tepidisphaerales bacterium | reverse complement strand
GTTCAGCAGCGTCACCGACTCCAAGGCGGAGATCGACTGCTTGCTGACAAGCGTGACGCGCCCCTCTGGTTTCACTTCCTTCACCACGATGAAGCCCGCCGCCGACGAGAGCTCGTCGAGGATGACGTCGATCGGGGCGTCCTGGAAGTTGACCGTCAGCCGTCCGCCGTTCTCTCGGGTGATCCCGGTGAGTTGTCGCGATGGCCCGGTGCTCGGGGCAGTCGTCGGCTGCGTCGTCTGCGCCAGCGCAGCGCCGACCCCCAGTTGCGCCAGCACAAGCCCGGCGGCCAGGTGGAGCGAGAATCGGCGGGGGCGAATGCGTTTGTGTGTTGTCATGGATGAATGTGTCCTTCCCTATCGTCCGCTGCTGTTGCCGCCACGTTGTCGTTGGTTGCGCTGACGCATGCGCTCTTCGATGCTGAGCAGAGCCGGGTCGGTCGGCGCCGACGTCGGCCCGGCGACGCCGGTTGCTGACGAAGCGCTGCGCGTCGTCGGGCCTGCGCTGCTTGGCGCTGAGTGTGTGTCGCGAATGCCGTTGAGATTCTGCCCCACGTCGATCCACGTCATCGTCCCATCGGTACCCGCGTAGGCGACGGCGTCGATGTCGATCTGGGCGATGTGCCCGCTGCCGATCGGATCGCCCGGCCGGACGCGCAGGCCTTCGCCGGTGCGAATGTTTTCAAAGTAGGCGCGCCATTCGTCGTTCTCGATCGCGACGCCACGCAGCACGAAGCGGCGCTCAGGCGTGTCCGGCATGGCATCCGCCGGCTGCGTCGAGGACGAGGGCTGCGTCGACGTCGCGCGCGGACGCGGGCGATCGCGCAGGAACATGTTGCGCTCGACAAGCACTGCGTAGGGGTCGTCGGGATGGGTCGATTCCGAAGTGGACGAGTGCGGCCGCTCGGGTCCGTCACGTTGCTGCGCCAGCGTGGTCGTGACGCACAGAGAGAGCAAAGCCATTGTGAGCAGATGCCGTTTCATCGCAGCACCTCCGACATTGATGCGGTCTGACCTGGCTTGGGCGGCGCCAGCACCAGCGTGGCGATGCTCATCGTGAGCGACAGATCGTCCGTACCATCCTTGCGCGAGCCGATGTGCAGATCGACGATGCGCAGCGGAATATCGCTGGTCTGCAGCGCGTACAGGAACTCACCGAGTTTTGACATGTTGCCCGTTGTGCTGACGGTGCGTTGGATACGGTCGAATCCGTTTTCACGCTCGGCGGCGCGGGCCTGCAGGTCCAGCTTAAGCCCGGCGCGGTCGCCGGCGGCGCTGACGCGATTAAGCAACTGGCTTTCGGCGGTCGATGGATCGCTGGGCACCCGGCCGTTTGCGATCGTGCGCCACTCGCGGGTGTCGCGCGATTTGCGGTCGAGCAGCGACAGCGCCGCGTCCCGGTCGGCAGTATTTGCCGCCAGCAGCGTGTCCGCCTCGTCGAGGCGCTTCAGCAGCGGGTCGAGCACGAACCCGTACAGCAGACCGACGCCGATGACGCCGCCGGCGACGATCGCGATCGCGCGCTCTCGTTGTGTCATGGCCATTACTTTTTCTCCGCCGGCTTGGGGGGCACGGGCTGATAGATACAGTTGATCGAGAACGTGATCTCGCTGCTCTTAGCGCCGGCGTCGCGCATGTCGGTCAGCGTCACGCCGCTGAAGTTCTTGTTCTGCTTCAGTCGTTCGGAGAACGCGACGATCAGCCGCCGATCGGTCGAGCGACCTTGCAGTTGAACGATGCGGGCATCACGCAGCGTCATGCTGCTGACCCAGATCGACTCATCATAGTTCAGCGCCAGTGTCAGTTCGCGCATGCAGTCCAGGTAAGGCGGGCGGGCGTTGAAGAACGTGCGGCCGTAGGCGATGCGATCAATTTCCGCTTTCGCGTTCCTGGTGTCGGGCTTGAGTTTTTCGATCTGCACGGCGATTTCCGCTGCCTCCTGTTCACGAGACTGGGCAGTGAAGTAGAGCAGGACAAGCCCCAGCACGATCGCCACGCCCGCAGCAGCGGCGAGGATCGACTGGCGACTGAAGCGTTGATTCTTCTTCTCGGCCAGTTTCGATTGGAGAAAATTTACCGGCAGACGTTTACGGCCCAACGCCACGACGCCGAGCGCGATTGCCGGAAGGTGTGCGTTGCCCGCCAGGCCCAAAGCTGCACCGTTCATTGCTCCCGGATCGACGCGCACATGCAGCGACGGGTCGGGCGACATCACGTGTGCATCGCCGCCGATGCGGGTGAGCAACGCGACGCGGGTCGATGTGTCCAGGCCGATGCCGTCGCAGAGGAGGAGCTCGCCGGTGGCGCCCGGGCGCATCGTGAGCGTTCGGCGCATCTCCGCGCCCGCCGCGGCAGGATCGGAGGCGACGCCGATCGGACGCAGCAGCCGAGGCGAGCCGTCGCGCCATTGCACCAGTTCTGCGCCCTCGGGCGCCAGGTGCAGCATCGAGTGATCGCCGCCGACCATGGCCGACGTCGCCAGGGCACTCGGGCAGATTGCCGTGAGCGTCAGGTCGGCCGCTTCGAGGAGGTTCTGGATGCGCTCGACCTGCGTGCGCAGGATGCCGACGAGCAGCACGCGGTGGCTGGCGGCGGCGAGTTCGCCGGCGTAATCGACGACGAGCGAGTCGCTTTCGCCCATCGACATCCGCTCGCTTTGCAGGCGCAGGATCGACAACGCCTGCGCGGTGTCGGTGGGGGGGAGTTCCTTTTCCTGCGCGATGATCCACCGCGCCGGCACGCCCACGACCGCGCGCCCGGCGTCGAAGCCGTGCGCATCGAGGAACTGCCTCAAGGCGCGGCCGGCCTCCTCGGGCTTGTCGAGCAGCGACTGTGGCGATGCGAAGCGCCCGACCTTTTTGACGACGCGATCGGCACCGTCGGCGACGACCTGGGCGCAGGTGATCCCGCGATCGCCGAGCGTGAGTCCGAGAATTGCTGAGCTTCCCATCCGCATCAACGCATTCCTCCAATGCTGCTGCTGACTGTCATTGACGGTGTCATGCCGGACTTGATCGATGCAAGTATCTGCGCGTCCAGCGGCCACCCCTGGTCCGTCAGGTCGCGACGATACACGATGCGCGGCGGGGTTTGTGAAGCATCGACGACGATTCGCACATGCTTGAACGCCCGCCCCCCGCGCCCGACCGCCACGATGTCGGCCGAGTACGCGTCGCCTTGGGCGCAGATGAATCGGCCGAGGCCGACTGATTTTTCCTTCAGCACGTCATACACCCAGGCGATCGACGGGGTGTCGGTCGCGGCGTTCGTGCTGCGCCGCGCGATGAGTGAGTCGATGTCCGACGTCGACAGGCTTGCCCCCGGCAGGACCGAGACCGGCGGCACCAGCGACAACAGAACCTCGCGCGGCGCCGTATTGATGTTGATCTGCCCGCGCGTCGCGCCCGGGTAGGTGATGAAATTTTCGATCTTCTCAATCTCGTCGACGTTAAGCCCGCGCTTCTGAGCCATGTCAAAGAGGTCTTCAAACGTGATCGGCGGATTGCCGCGGCGCACCGGGTAGATTGCGTCGGCCCGTGACTGCCCGAGCTTGTCGGCGAGCATGCGGTTGAGCGCGCGTCGGCCGTCATCATCGGTAGGGCGCAGGCTAACTCGCTGCGACCCATCCGCCGCCGTGGCCTTGCGGGTCGACCACACCGTGAAAAAATCGCGCACGCCGTTCGTCTGGTAGTAGTTGTTCTCGAACGCCCGCGCCTGCCGTCCGGGCTGGCCGGTGCCGTAGAAAAGGTCGCGCTTCATGCCCTTGAGCAGGAGCATTTCCTCGACGGCTTCAAAGTCGGCGTTCTTGGCGCGGTACGAATCCTTCAAACTCATGTAGTCGGGCGATTCAGCGCCGTTGGTGCTGACCGTGTCGTCGGTGTCTCGCCAGTCGACGATCGCGCCGGCGATCTGGTCGGTCATGCCTTCGAGTCCGCCCAAGGTGTCCTGGCTTGCGGTGTTGAGGTTGAGCTTGCTCGACTCGTCCAACAGCCCGTAGGTCGGCAGATTCTTGTCGTTGTAGTTCGGGCGCGAGATCCAGAAGAAGCCGTCGCCGACCGCGACCTGCGCGAAGTCTTTATCGGTGAGCGTGCTGAGTGAATCGCGGTAGTCGGTGAGCAACGCGATGACATACTGCTCGGCCCCGCGCTCGATGGCGTCGGCTTGATGCGTGCCGCGGTTGTTGGCCGCCAGAGCCGAGTCGGTGTGGGCGGTGCGGCCCATTGCCAGGACGAGGCCGACGAGCGCGAACAGCACGATCAACACGATAATCAGCACGCTGCCGCGGCGACGTTTTTGGAGTGCGGTGTGCATCATCCGCCTCCCGGGGTTGATGTGCTGGCGGTGTCGGTTGTTGATGCGCCGCCGCAGGGGAGGGAGATCAGACGCGTCAAAGCGTAGGTGCGATCGGGCTGCTGCGGTGCCGGGTCGGCGACGCGCACCGTGATCTGCACGGCCAGCGGCATGGCGTCTTCCTGCAGCGTCGAATCCCATTCCTCGTACCAGCTCGTGCCGTCGTAATACGTGATCGAGAGCGCGAGAATGTCCTTGGCGATCACTTCTTCATCCGGCTCGGGGACCGACTGCGCGAGCACATTGCGCGTGACCCGGCGAACCAGCAGGTTCGTTTGCGCGTCGGCCTTGATGCCAAGCTGCACACGGCGGAAACCCTCGGCCAGTGGTGAATCGTTCGCGCCGAAGTCGCGGCCGATGGAGTAGAAGTCGAGCGAATCTCCCTCACGACCCGGCGAGCCCATCGCGTACCCGACGAACGGACCGGCCAATGTGCCCTGGGGCGCGAGCACGGACTGCAGGTCCTGCTCGATAAAGTCCATCGCGATCGTCGCCGGGCCTATGCCGGCCATCTGCCGCATGCCGCTGGCGCGGGCCTTGAAGGCGGCGTTGAGCGCGCCGTACATCGACAGCGATAGCATCGCGATCAGCGACAGCGTCAATATCAGTTCCAGCAGCGTGAATGCGGCCGATCGGCGATTGCGGTTGTTCATCCGCCACCTCCAGTCGTGCTGGAAGATGTGGACGTCGACGGATAGACGAGCGTCGTGACGCTCGTCGAGCCGTCGCGGCCGGCGGACGTCCAGCCGATTTCGACGGTGATCTCGAACATGCCGAAATCGCGGGAGACCGACCGGCTTGTCCAGTGATAGGTCGAGCCGTTGGCGTCGATGTCGCCGCTGCTGGCCAACGCGGTGGTGTCGTTCTGGAGGACCAATTCGTTCAACTTCAGGTGCGCGAGTTCGGTCGCCTCGGACAAATGCTTGGCGCGAGCCGACGCCTGCATCGAGAGCGTGATGCCGCGCCATGCGACGGGCAGCACGATGCCGACGAGCACGAGCGCCGCCAGCACCTCGATCAGCGTGAAGCCGCTGCGACGATTGGCGTGCGAAGTTGTGCGGCGGCTACAGATCATCGAGGCGTCACCACGCGAAACGGGTCGGCCGGAAAAGTGCTGGCGATGTCGAGCGTCTTCTGCTGCACCGAGGTGATGCGCACCTGGGCAGGCGTACAACGGCCGTTGGCGTAAAACACGATCGTGCCGCCCGATTCGCCGCCGCCGATCAGGTCGATGCGGAATGATTGCGGCATCGCCGTCCGTTGTCCGTACTCGCCGGAGACGGGCGTCACGGACATCGCGCCACTGGTGCCGTCCGCCTCTGCGCTGCCGACCATGTAAGTGCCTGCGGCGGCGTCGACCTTCAGCACATGCGGCGTGCCGGTGAGGATCGCCTGCGCCCGGGCCCATCGCGCCGACGCGATGAACTGGTCGCCCGCATCACGCAATTTGGCCCCGTCGCTCCAGCCGTGCAGCGACGGCGCAGCCATCGCCATGGTGACGCTGATGATCAGCAGCACCACGATCAGCTCGATCAGCGTGAAGCCGACCGACGCTGCGGCGAAGTTGGAGCGGCAGTGACGGGTCATCACGGCGATGCGGTGGATTCGGCTTCCCAGTTCCCGATGTCGTCATTGCCTTCGCGGCCGTCGGCGCCGAACGAGAACAGGTCAAAATCCTTCGGGTTGTGCTGGCCGGGCTGGCGGTATTGGAAGGGGTTGCCCCACGGGTCCTTGGGGATGCCGCCTTTGAGGTACGGGCCGTTCCAGTTCGTCACGCCCGAAGGCGCGGTGACGAGGGCGCTTAGCCCTTCTTCGCTGGTGGGGAAACGGGTCGTGTCGTTCTCAAACGTGTCGATCTGCGCCGCGATCGTGCGCACGTCGCTCCTGGCCGCCGTCTCCTTCGCCTGCTTGGACCGGCCGGTGAACTTCGGCACCACCAGCGCCGCCAGCACGCCCAGGATCACCAGCACGAGCAACAACTCGATCAGCGTAAAACCACTCGGTCGACGTTTTGTGTTCGCTTCTGTCATATCGTTCTCAATTCCTGCTGGACTCGAATTCAGGAGTCAGACTCCATACCTCAGAATGCCGCAATCGCTATTGAATTCTGACTATTGACTATCGACTATTGACTGCTGCATTTCGGCTACCTCAATTCACCACATCCCCAAGCGTGAAGATCGGCAGCAGCATGCTGACGACCACCGTGCCGATGAGTGCCGCCATCACCAGCAGCAGCAACGGCTCGGCCAGCGCCACGAGCATGCGCAGATTGCGGTCAAGTTCGGTCTCGTACGTCAGGCTCATCCGTATCAGTTCCTTGTCCACGCGGCCGGTTTCCTCGGCGACGGCGATCATCTCGATCACGCTGGGGGGAAAGAGCTTGGAGTTCGTCGCCAGCGCCTGGCTGAGCGGCGTGCCGCGCTGCACCTGTTCGATCGCGTGGCCGACGGTGTCGGCGAGCAGTTGGTTGCCGATCGCCTCCTTGGCGACCTTCAGCGACGCCACCAGCGGCACGCCCGAGCCGACCAGCGTGCCCAGCATCCGCGTGAAGCGCACCAGCGCAAACCGCGCCGACACCAGTCCCAGCGCCGGTGTCGCCAGCACCGCCCGCTCGAGCACGCGACGGCCTTTGTCGGTCTTGAACCAACGCCGCAGCGTGTAGATGCCGAAGATGATCGGGATGAGGATGAACGGGCCGTACACGATCAGGAATCCGCTGATTGCCACGACGATGCGCGTCAGCAACGGCAGATTCGAGCCAAATTGCTCGAAGATGCCGCTGAAGCGCGGGATGAAGAACGTCAGCAGGAAGATCAGCACGCCCGTCGCGACGAAAGCCAGCGCGATCGGGTAGATCATCGCGGCCTTCACCTTGCCCTTGAGGTCCTGTTCGCGCTGGCGGAAGTCGGAGATCTGCTGCAGGACGACGTGCAGGAACCCGCCCGTCTCGCCGGCGCGGACCATGGCGATATAGACGGTGGAGAAGGCGCTGGGGAACTGCGCCATCGAGTCGGCAAGCGGGTCGCCGCCGACGACGCTGTCGTGGATTTTCGTCCACGTTTCCCTGGCGGCGGGATTGGAGGTTTCGCGCTTCAGCAACGCGAGGGCACGCGAGAGCGAGAGGCCCGCGGCAAGGAGATTGGCGAGTTCACGCGTGAAGTTTTCGACGGCCTTCTGGCTGACCTTGGCTCTGCGGAAGGACAGGAACGCGCCCCCGCGCCCAGCCGTCGGCGTTGCGGCGCTGCTGGCTTCTTCGAGCGACACCGGCGACAGCCCCTGGCCGAGCACCGCGTCCATGGCCGCGGCGCGCGAGTCGGCGGGGACGGTGCCCGTCGTTCGCTTGCCCTGACGATCGAGTGCGACATACGCGAACGACGCCATCAGTGCGCCTCCGCCGGCTGTGCGGCGCTGGTGCCGAAGCGGAACTGGTGCTCCTCGTCCTTGGTGTTCTGCAATACCTCGTCGACGGTCGTTCGTCCGTCGCGGATGATGCGCCAGCCATCGTCGCGCAGGCTCTTCATTCCCTCACGCATCGCGATCTTGCGCAGTTCGTGCGATGGAGCGCGGGTGAGGATCAGTGAGCGGATTTCGTCGGTGATCGCCATCATCTCGAACACGCCTTGCCGCCCGAGATAGCCGGTATCCTGGCACTTACGACACCCCTTGCCGTGATACAGCACCGCCGGCGCCTTGTCGCCGAACTGCTCGCGGATGCGGGCGGCCTGGTCTTTGGGCAGTTCTGCCTTGCAGTGTTCGCAGATGAGTCGCACGAGGCGCTGCGCGATGACGACTTCGAGCGATGAAGCGACGAGGTACGGCTCGATGCCCATGTCGATCAGCCGCGTGGCGGCGCCGGGGGCGTCGTTGGTGTGAAGCGTGCTGAACACGAGGTGACCCGTGAGCGACGCCTGCACCGCGATCTCCGCCGTCTCGCGATCGCGAATTTCGCCGACGAGGACGACGTCCGGGTCGTGTCGAAGGATCGCGCGGAGACCAGCGCCGAACGTCAACCCGGTCTTGGTGCTGACCTGGATCTGGTTCACGCCGCGAAGCTGGTATTCGACCGGATCTTCAATCGTGATGATCTTGCGCTGCTCGGTGTTGATCGCGCCCAGTGCCGCGTAGAGCGTCGTGGTTTTGCCCGAGCCGGTCGGCCCGGTCACCAGGACGATGCCGTGGGGCATCTCAAGAATTTGATCGAAGATCGCGCGATCGCGCGACGCCATGCCAAGGTGCGCGGTGCCCATCAGCGCGCTGCTGCGGTGCAGGATACGCAGCACGACGGCCTCGCCGTGGATCATGGGAATGATCGAGACGCGGACGTCGATTTCCTTGCCGCCGAGCTTGAGCTTGATTCGGCCGTCCTGGGGGAGGCGCTTTTCGGCGATGTCGAGGTGGCTGAGAATCTTCAGTCGCGACACGATCGCCGCGTGGAACCGCCGCACGCTCGGCGGGACATTGGCTTCGACCAGCACGCCGTCGATGCGATAGCGCAGGCGAAGCTGGTCTTCAAACGGCTCGATGTGTACGTCGGTGGCGCGGGCTTCGATGGCCTCGCTGAGGATCTGGTTGACGAACTTGATGATCGACGCGTCGTGGGCGGCCTCGGTGGAATCGAGATCGCCTTCGTGGTCGTTCTCGATGACCTGGATGCCGGCGGCGGCGTCGAGGGATTGCAGCGTGTCGGCGCCGACGCCGAGCAGCGTGCGCAGCGCCCGCTCGATCTCCGCCGCCGGTGCCAGCGCGATCGCGATCTGGCGGCCGGTGAGCAGTCGCAACTCGTCGATGCCGGCGGTTTCGCTGACGCGCGACGTGACGACGAGCGTCACGCCGTTAGACTCCTCGATCGGCAAAACGGCGTGGTGTACCAGCACCCGCAACGGAAATTTGGCGAGGAACTCCTTCGTCGGTGCGCGTTTTTCGAGATCGACGTAAGGCAACTCGAACTGCTCGGCCATGAAGCGAAGCAGGGCGTCTTCGGTCAGGCCGTCGGCGGCGAGGATGGCGTCCTCGAGCAGCTTGCCCTGCGAGACGAACTGCCGCGCGCGCTCGGCGGCGGCGTCGTCGAGCAGGCCGAAACTACGAACTTGATCGATGAACGACATAAGGCAGTGTGATCCGTGTGGCGTGATACGCGTTGCGTGAACCTTGAAACGACCGGCTCACGTCACACGCACCACGCCACATTCGTCTTCAAAAGCCGAAGCCCGCTGGTCGGAGCGGACCCCGGCGTGTGAGAAACTACAACGGCTGGCCCACGAGCGGCGCACCGATGGATGCGCCGTCGTGCGGCGGCTATTCGAGCTGGCCGTTGAGCACGAGCGCGGCTTCCTGCCGGGCCGAGAGGACCTCCTTGAGATCCTTGCGGGCGGCTTCGAGTGCGGCTTCGGCCTTCACGCGGGCGGCGCGATAGACGGCGAGCTTCTTGTCGATCTCTTCCTGACTGGTTCCTTCGGCTTCGACTGCGGTGCGCAGGTCGCGCTGGGCGATGCCGAATTCGGTCGTCGGCTGCGGGGGCTGCTGATCGCCGCCGCCACCGCCCGGTCCACCACCGGCGCCCGGTCCACCACCGGCGCCACGTCGACCGCCCCCGAATCCACCGCCGCGCAGCTCGCGTTGTGCTTCGACGACCTTGGTCAATTTAGGCTCGATAACCTTCCACTCGTCATCGGGGACCTGCAGTTGGTCTTTGAAGCGCTGCATCATCATGTGGCGCATCTGTGTGGGATCGAAGTTGCCGCGTTGTCCGCCTCCACCACCACCACCGCCGCCACCGCCACCGCCTCCTCCACCAGCGCCGCGTTGTCCGCCTCCGCCTCCGCCGGGCGGGTTGCCGCCGGCGGGGTTGTTATTGCCCTGGTCTTGGGCGAGTGCCAGGGTGGCGATACCGAGAACTGCGGTTGTCAGAATCGTTCGGACGTTCATATCTGCTCCTGTAAGAGAAAGTGTTCTTGATCTCCGTAAATGCGTGATGATTGCACGTCTGTTTTTTACGGACCATTATGTCGGCACTGCGTTACGGCCGGGTCGAAGGCGGGGGCGCGCGGTCGCCGCGCTCTCCACCGGGGCCGCGATCGGGCGGGCCAGGGGCCTTGGCCAGGATTGCTTCGTACTTCTTGAGTTGGTCCGCCGACAGGATTGACTTGGTCTTGGCGACAGCCTGCTCGAACGATTTCCTCCCGTCGGCCTCGATCGCATCGGCCTTGACCTTGGCGTCGTCGATGATCTTCTGATACGCCGTCTTGTCTTGCTCGTGGATGAGCTTGGCGATCGCCTCTTCCTGCTCGTGGCGGATCTGCCCGCGCCTCTCGCGCGCCGGTCCGCCGCCGCGATGGCTGACTTCGGACCAGATCTCCTTCATCTGCTTTTGCTGCTCGGGGGTCAGGTCCAGTTGCTGGGCGATCCAGCTTCCCGGATCGCGCCCGGGTCCGCCGCCGAAACCGGGGCGCGGTGAATCGCCTGGCGCCGCGCGGCTGATCAGGTTGCCCTTCCACGCGAAGCCCGCCATCAAGCCCGCCGTGAACGCGACGATGAAACCTGTGATCACGATCAGCCGCGTCATGGGTTATTGCTCCCGGCGCGCTGCTGTCGCGAAAGATCGGTGCTGATCCACTGTGCGGTCGCCTGCTCATCGGGGGCGCTGCTGTCGATGCCGATGACGGCGGCTTCCCACTCGGCAAGTTGCGGAGGGGCGGCGACGGCCTGGTGCGACATCGCCGAGTAAAGCGACACCGCCAGCACGATCGACGCCGCTGCCGTCATCCAACTGGCGAGCCGGCGGACCTGTTGTTCCTGTACGTGCGCGAAGCTGCGTTGCCACCGCTCGATCGCCGCCTTCGCCGGCGTGGGCAGCGGGGCGTTGCGCACGATGTCGCCGATCATCCGCAACTCGGCCAGCCGCGCCTCGCACGCGGGGCACTGCCGCAGATGGGCGTGGGCGTCCTGCAGGCGCTCAAGCGGATACTCGTTGTCGAGCAGCAGGTGAAGATCTTGTTCGCAGAGGCAATTCACGGTTCTTGTAGGATGCGATTCATCGCACCATTCGTTTCGTTTCGTTTCGTTCGCTCGCATGACCATGATCGCGGTGCGATAAATCGCACCCTACGACCGACAACCCCGTATCACTGTTTCCACAATTGCTGCAATTGCTGTCGGGCCCGGTGCAGTCGTGATTCGACTGTTCCTCTGGGCACGTCCAGCGCCTCGGCGATCTCGTCATACGTCATCGACTGCAGTTCCCGCATCACGATCACTTCGCGATGCTCCGGCGAGAGCCGATCGAGCAACGCCGCCAAATCAAGTTTGGCGTCGACCGTCTGCTCGTGTCCGGTTCCGCGTGACGGCGGTTCGTCGTAGGTCGGAACGATCCGCAGCCACCATTTTCGCTTCCGCCGAATCAGTGCCGCCTGACGGATCAGGATCGACACCAGAAAGGTCTTCGCCGACGACGCCCCCCGAAACTCGGCCGACAACAACGCGACCAACGTCTCCTGCACCGCGTCCTCGGCCTCGGCGTCGTTACGCGTCAGCGTGCGGGCGATGCCGTACAAGTAGCGCCCGTGACGATCCAGCAGCCGCCGCAGTGAACGACCATCCGCCGCGGTAATGTCCGCGAGAAGCTGTTCGTCCGTCGGCTCTGTGTCCATCCGCTCAGGCCCATTCACACGAGTAGTTGCGCCGAACCGGCAAAAAATTCCGTCGGCTCAGACTATTTTTCACACCGTCGGCTTTGCTTCCATCCGACCAGCATCCGACGTGCGTTTGGTGACGCAAGCAACCCTTCGGAGGATTGCGCAACGCATGGCCGGTACATAAAAGTAAATCTTGGCCGTGTTTTCTTGGAAAGGCACGAGGTCGTTGCGCGAAACCCGTCGCTTTAGCGCAACCGACCTGTCCTTATAGAGGATCCGCAATGCGCGCCAAGTTCAACCGACCGATCCGCACTTACAGGCCCAAAATCACGATTTGGAGGGAAGGAGGTCGTGCGCATCAAATTTGAACAAACAAACCCACTTGCCAAAATGGCAGTCCCGGCGACGCGACTGCTCACGCGACGCAAGCCGCCGGCGCGGCAGACCGCGCGATCAATCTCCTGGTTGTCGGTTGCGAGGCAGGACGTCCTGCGAGCGCCTGAACTCATCGGGAGAATAAACGCACGGGCTCGCGAAGGGGCGCGCACGGACATGTGCGCGTCCGGTCGTCGGGCGCTCGCTGCGT
The DNA here is from genome assembly GCA_038224615.1 of Tepidisphaerales bacterium. GTDB lineage: Bacteria > Planctomycetota > Phycisphaerae > Tepidisphaerales > Tepidisphaeraceae > JBBRFH01. Next base: position 5,988 of record JBBRFH010000032.1, on the reverse strand, counting down.
CGTTTTGACAGGTTTTGCCGCCTACGCTAAAGTGCCCGGTCTGCTGTTGAGGTTATCAAAGTCGGCCGGATACCCAAGTGGGTTAAGGGGCGGGAGTGCAAATCCCGTATTCGTGGGTTCGAATCCCACTCCGGCCTCTTCGTCCGTTGTGTTGGTTGTCCGGGCAGGTTAAATCGCGAGTAATTATGGATATGAATCAGTCGACCGTAGCATCGATCAACGAACGGGCCGCCGAGGAATACTTCCGCAAGGCGCAGGAAGCCGAGAAGGATGGCAACCAGGAAAAGGCCATCGACTTCTACGAGCGGGCGCTGAACGAAAACCCCGATCATGATCTCGGATGCTTCCACCTCGCCGTCCTCTACGACCGCCGCGCCGAAGACAGCAAGGCGATCGAGCTTTACGAGCGCATCTGCACATCCGAGCCTGTCCATATCAACGCGCTGCTGAACCTGGCGATCCTGTATGAAGACAACAACATGTACGAGGAATCGCGTCGCTGCCTGAATGCGGTGCTGCGGTCCAACTACAACCACCCGCGCGCCTCGCTGTACATGAAGGACGTGGAGTCGGCCCGCTCGATGTTCCTCGACGAAGACGAGCGTAGCCGCGCCGGCCGCAACGCGACGATGGACATCCCCATCAGCGACTTCGAGCTCTCTGTAAGGAGCCGTAACTGCTTAAAGAAGATGGATATCAAGTCGCTGGGCGATCTGCTTAAAGTCACCGAACAGGAGCTGCTGAGCTTCAAGAATTTTGGGGAAACGAGCCTCAGCGAAATCAAGGCACTGCTGTCGGCCAAGGGGCTTCGCCTCGGCCAGAACGTCGAAGGCGCCAGCACGGTGTCGCTCGGCGGCCTGGGCGCGGGCATCGCCGGCGCGGGCATCGTTCCGCAGCGCCGCCCGGTCACCACGGCGGCGGTCGCCGGTGACGTCGCCTCGGACATCCTGCACAAGAACGTCCAAGACCTCGAGCTGTCCGTCCGCAGCCGCAAAGCGCTGCAGCGGCTGAACATCCAGTCGGTCGGCGAACTCGCTAGCCGCACCGAGGACGAGCTCCTCGGCTGTAAGAACTTCGGCCATACGTCGCTCAACGAGATCAAGCAGATCCTCGGGACGTTCGGCGTCAACCTCCGGAAGCTCGACCACGATTGATCGCGGGCTTCGCGACGGTCAGGATAACACCCAATGCACGGCGGACGATTTTTCAGGATCGTCCTGCGTGCATCGGCGTTTGATCGCCGATATAGATACGAGCCAACCAAGGCAAGGACGCCATTGATGACTCGCACGCCGCCGCCGCTCGCACTGCAGGGATGTGGTCTGTTCCTGCTCCTGATTTTCCTGACGATGTTCACGACCTCCTGCTCGCCGCGCGGGGAGACCAAAGCGCAGGGTGACTCGCCGGTGGTGCGGATTCGACTGCTCGCCGCGGCCGACCGCTGCGATGTCGTCGCCGCCGACGCGCCGATGATCGTCACCGATGCCAGCCGCACCCGCCGCAAGCTCGGCATGCCGGCGGGGCAGCCGGTCACCGTCACGCTCGGCGATCGTGGCTGGCTGATCAACGGCGTCCTCGCCGGCAGCAGCACCAGCCCCATGGAGATCGAGCCCGCCACGCCCGGCGGCGTCCAGCTCAACGGGCAACGCTACCGCGGTAGCTATCGCTTCGTCGCCACCAACGACGCGCGCAAGTTCGACGTCGTCAATGACGTCGATGTCGAGTCGTATCTCCTCGGGGTGCTGTCCAAAGAGCTTCTCCCTGACTGGCATATCGAGGCGTACAAGGCGCAGGCCGTCATCGCGCGGACCTACGCGTTGTATGAAGTCCGCACCGGCACGACCGGCCGGCACTGGGATCTTAATCCTGACGAGCGCAGCCAAGTGTATGGCGGGATGAACGCCGAGACTTCCAAGAGCACGCAGGCAGTCGATGCCACCCGTGGCGTGGTCGCCGTCTGGGGCGCGCCGGGGCAGGAGAAGATCTTTAAGGCCTACTTCAGCAGTTGCTGTGGCGGCATTTCCAACAGCAGCGCCGACGTCTTCAATGAGAAGCCGATCCCGCCGCTCGATGCCAAGTACAACGGCAACACCTGCAGCATCAGCACGCGTTACAACTGGGGCCCGATCGTCTTCACCAAGGCCGAGCTCACCCGCCGTATCCGCGCCTGGGGCGTGAAGCAGGGGCGTGTCGAATCAACGATTCCCGGCGTCGCCAACATCGAGATCGCCACCGCCAACCAGTTCGGCCGCCCGCGCCGATTCTTGTTGACCGACATCAAAGGCCAGCAGTACAGCCTAACCGCCGAGCAGATGCGCTGGGCGATTAACGCCGAAGCCAACGGCGGGCCGATCGTCTGGAGCAGCTTCTTCCGCCCCGTCGACGCCGGCGACAGCATCCAGTTCGTCGAAGGCCACGGTTTCGGCCACGGCGTCGGTGCCTGCCAATGGTGCATGCAAGCCCAGGCCCTGGCGGGCGATTCATTCGAAACAATCGTCGTGAAAAACTACCCGCAGGCACAGGTGACAAGGGCGTATTAACGCTGCGCGGGTTACTGGTTACTGGTTACTGGTTATTTGTTACTTGTTACTTGAGGTTCTTCGGCGTCTTTTGGAGCACCGATTGGCAATCGATAGCACAGCCAACAAACGCGCGTCAGGGCGCGCCAAGTAACAAGTAACCAGTAACAAAACCGGGCAGACGTCTCGCGACGCCTGCCCGACTTCGTTACTGTCAGAACTCGCCGGTTTACCGCTGATTTGCCCGATTGCGGATCGTCACCATCCTCTGGCCTTCGCGGTTGACCAGGTCGATGCGGACGCCCTTGGCGATGTCGATGCCGGTGAGCGCTTTCTTGGCGTCTTCGGCGTTCTTGATGTCGGCGTCGCCGATGCGGGTGATGACGTCACCGGGACGGATGCCGGCGCGGGCGGCGGGGCTGGCGCGGTTGAGGTTCTTCACCAACGCGCCCTTGGTGTCGGCGGGCAGGCCGGCACTCTCAAGGTCGTCTGCGGTCGGGGTGACGACCGTCAGGCCCAGGCCGGTGACGCCCGGGACCGCGCCGTTACCGCCGGGGCCCATGCCGCCGGCGGAGGCGAGTTGCTCGGGCTGCTCGGCCAGCTTCACGCTCACCTGCTGGCTCTTGGCGTCACGCCACACCGTCAGCTTCACTTCGGTGCCGGGTGCAGTGACGGCGATCTTGTTGCGCAGCTCGGTCATGTTCGAGATGGGCTTGCCGTCGATCTCGGTGATGACGTCGCCGGGCTTGACGATGTTCCTCGCGGGGCTGTCGGCCGGGATTTGGCTGACGTAGACGCCGCTCTCGCCTTTGAAGCCCAGCGTGTCGATCTGCTCTTTGACCTCGCCTTGCGCGGTCTTCACGTCCGCGATCTGCACGCCGAGGTAACCGCGGACGACTTTGCCGTTGGTCTTGAGCGATTCATAGACGGTCTTGGCCTGGTTCGACGGGATGGCGAAGCCGATGCCGGCGAAGCTGCCCGTGCGTGACGCGATGGCGGTGTTGATGCCGACCACCTCGCCGTGCAGGTTCACCAGCGGTCCGCCGGAGTTTCCGGGATTGATCGACGCGTCGACCTGAATGAAATTCTCGTACGCGTAGCGGCTGCTGATCACGCCGGCCTGACGATTGAGCGCACTGACGATGCCGTGGCTCATCGAGCCGACGTAACCGAACGGCGAGCCGAAGGCGACGATGATGTCGCCTTTCTCCAGCGTGTCGCTGTCGCCCCATTTGGCGGCGATGAGCCGGTCGGCCTTGATTCGCACCGCGGCGACGTCGCTCTTGGGATCGGTGCCGAGCACCTTGGCGTCTTCGATGCGCCGGCCGTCGCTCAGGACGACGGTGACCTCGACGGCATCGGAGACGACGTGGTTGTTGGTAACGATGAATCCCTCGCCGTTCTCGACGTTCATGATGACGCCGGAGCCGGTGGCTTGTTCCTTAGGGCCTTCGGGGGCGTCGGGGCCTTCTTCGGGCATGTCGGGCATGCCGTCGCCGTCACGATCGAAGAAGCGGCGCATGTTGGGCGGAATCTCGAAGTTCGGCCCCATCCCGCCGGCCGCCTCGATCTTCTTGGTCACGATCAACTGCACGACCGACGGCTCGAGCGCGTGATTCACCTTCTTAAACGCGGTCGACAGGTCGTCGAGCGTCTTGAGGCTCTCACGGGTCTGTTTGACGTCCTCCTCGGCGCGGGCGAACTGAACGTCCTTCACCAGTGACGATCCCACACCCCAGGTTGCCGCGCCGGCGGCACCGATAACGGCCAGGGTCAACAGTCGACGAATGGGCTTCATTGCAAATCCTCTCGAGGTCATAAAAGGTCTTGGTTGAGTTTCAGATTGAACTTCAGCGGCCTGATCATCCGTTGTCATCCTGAGCCAAGCGAAGGAGCTGCTTGCCGCGTCAGGGCTTTCACGACGCAAGAAGACCTTCGGCATTGCTCAGGATGGCAATGCACACGCACTCCATACGGTAGACGCCGGGCTGCAACTTTCACCGACTCGCCGTTGTGCCGTTGACGAAACGGGCGCGTTCGGCCTCGGGCATCGCGTAACAGTGTTCCATTGAAGGATAGGCACCGCTCTCAATCAAATTGACGTATTGTTGCACGGTTTCTATCAAGGTCGGCCGCAGTTCGACCTGCGGGACGAACTTGGGCTGGCGCGAAGTCTGGCGCAGAAGGTCTTGCAGAACGACGACATGCGCCTGGCACGCCGGCCCTCCACCGCAGCCGATGACGGGAACTTCGACCGTCTCGACCAGCCGCTGCGAAACTTCCGGCGGAACGGCCTCGAGCAGGATGGCGGCGGCACCGGCACCGGCAAAACGCCTGGCCTCGTCGACCAGCGCCCGCGCCTCGCGCGCGGTGCGGCCTTGGAACTTGTACCCGCCCATCAGCCCGACCGTCTGCGGCCGAAGCCCCAGGTGGACCACGACCGCCACGCCCGCGCCGGCGAGCTTCTCGGTCGCGTTCAGGTGGTGGGACGACGCCTCGATCTTCACGGCATCGCAATGTGTTTCCTTGACCATCCGGCTGACGTTATCAATCGCCTGTGCGTCGCTCGCGTGGTACGAGCCGAAGGGCATATCGCCCATCACCAGACAGTTGGGCGCCCCGCGTTTCACAGCGGCGGTCAGTTCGATAAGGAAGTTGAGCGAGATGGGCAACGTCGATGGATGCCCGAGAATGACGTTCGCCGCCGAGTCGCCAACCAGCAGGATGTTCACCCCGGCCATCTCCAGATGGCGCGCAGTGGTGTAGTCGTAACAGGTCAACATCGAAACGTGCTTGCCCGACGTACGCGCGGCACGCAAGTCGTTCAGCGTGAAAGGGCGGTCCAGAAGCATGTACCCCTATTGTATACCGCCGACGGGCAGGATGCTCGGGGAACGATCCTTATAGAAGCAGGACCGTCTGATAAGCAGGTCTTTGCACCGCATGGCGCGGTTCGGGGGGATTCCGCGCCCAGAACTTACAGCGATAGACTGGGGTACAGGGAAAAAGGACAAAGGGCAAAGGGTTAAGGCAAGTCCACGCCCGCCGACACCACCGCCACCCGGAAGCCGAGGCCGCCGATCCGGCCGTCAGGATTGCTCCTGCCGCGGTCGGCCGAGCGGCAGTACCTCGGAGTGCCGTACCAGGAGCCGCCACGCAGCACGCGGAGGCTACCATCCTTCGGTACCGTGGGGTCAGCGCCCGCACCCACGTAGGGTCCATCGAAATCCGCGCACCATTCCCAGGCATTCCCGTGCATGTCGTACAAACCCCACGCATTGGGCTTCTTCTGGCCGACGGCATGTGGCATCCGCGCACCCTTGTCCTTGTCCATGCTGTTGCCGCCATACCAGGCGTAATCGCCCAAGTCGTCATTCTTATCGCCGAAGCTGAACCGCGTCTTGCTGCCCGCCCGGCAGGCGTATTCCCACTGCGCCTCGGTCGGCAGAACCACCGTCTTGCCCGTCTT
>JBBRFH010000031.1:0-19046 GCA_038224615.1 Tepidisphaerales bacterium | reverse complement strand
CGATCAGCGTGTCGAGGTCGAGCAGGATGCGTTTCTGGATCTCCTGCGTGATCTTGCCCGGATCGCCCGATAGCGCCAACCGCTGCCGCGAACGACCCATGCGGGTGCCGACGAGCTTGAAGTCCTTCTCGATCTTCTCCTGCGTCTTGCCGTCACCGAGCAGGAGGTCTTCGAGCTCTTTCTGATCGAGATCGGCGGCGGCGGCCTCCTCGGGGAGTTGGTCCTTGTTGTCGGGCTCCGGGCCGAGATCGATCTGCCCCTTGGACGCCTGTTTCAACAGCGCGTCGAGCAGGTTGCGCAGCTCGCCTTGACGATTGCCCAGCGACGCGAGGATGACCTTGTCCTTGTTGGGCAACGCGTCGATCTTTGTCGTCGACGTATTGACGGCCTGCTGTAACGATTTGAGCAGCTTCAGCTCAGCCTCGGTGGGCATCCTCTTGGGCTTCTGACCCTGCCCGCCCTGTCCCCCGCCGGAGTTGGCGGCATTCTCAAATTTTTCGGGTGGCGGCTCCTTCTCGGACAGGTGCTTGATCATCGCGTCAAGCTGCTCGACGATCCGCTGCTCCTCGGCCTGCGTCGGCACACCCGTCTTCTGGGCGACGAGCTGGTCTTTCACCTGCTCCATCGAATTGCGAATGTCGCGATTGGCCCAGATGTAGATGATGCTGTCGAGCGACTCCAAATCGGCGTCGATCTTCGCTGTTTCCTCGGCGTTGGCGGTCTGGTCATTGGGCAGGCTGTTGATGATCGGCCACTCGGTACGCGGGACGTTCCCCTGCGGATCGCGCGCCTTCTCGACACGGACGGTGGATGCGTTGATCTTGTCCTGCGCCTCCTTGATCTTCACGTAGCGTGCGCGGATTGCGTCCTTCTGCTGTTGCTTGTCCTTCTGATCGGCCTGGTTCTTTTGATCGTCGACGAGTTTCTTCGCTTCATCGAGTGCGGCGAGCGCTTCGACCTGCGGCGGGTCGTAGGCATCGCCGAGTTTGCCGGCACGCAGGTGAACAATCGCCCGTTCCATCTTGCCCGCGGCTTTGGTGAGCCGCGACGCGATTTCCGCCGTCGCCGGCTTCGATTCAGCGGTACGGCCGAGGTCGCGGGCGTTGCGCTCGGTGAGTTCCTGGCCTGACGTTAACTGTCGCAGCTCGGGTGCCTTGATCTGATCGGGCTGACGCTTGGCTTTCTCGGTCAGCTCGACGATCAGCTTCGGCTCGACCGACTTCAGTTTCTCCGGTCCCTGCAACAGGATGTTGTCGAGGTTGTGGCCTGACTGCCGACGGATCAGCGTCGCGACCTGCTCTTGGATTTTCGCCAACTCTTCGCGCAGGCGTGCCAGCTCGCGTTTCTCAGCTTCCTTAAGCGACGACAGCATCTGTTCGAGGCCGAGTTCGGCCTGCTGTTGCGACGACTGGGCAGTGCTCTGCTGGTTCTGGCTCGTCTGCTGCGACGCCTGCTTCTGCTTCTGCGGAACCTTGTTTTGCTGCCCCTGCTGCGCGGCCTCGCTCATCGCCTGCGCTGCCGATGGATCGGTCTTGCCCATCTGCTGCGATTGCGTCTGCAGTTTGTCGATCGCTGCCTGCGTGCGGTCAGAAAGCTTGTCTTGCTTGGTGGCGATGCTCTCCAGCTTCTCGCGGGTCGGCTTGTCCATCTGCTCGGGCTTCTTGCCGAGGTTGTTTTTGGCGATCTCTTCGTTCTCGCGACGGAGCTTGGCCTGCTCGTCCTTGATGGCCGCGATCTCGGCGATGCTCGCTTGCAGATTCCCCACTGAGTCCATGCGCGACATCGCGCGATCGAGCGCGCTCAGCGCCTGCTGCTCACTCTTTTGTGCCTGGTCGAGCTTCTGATTCCGTTGCTCCTGCTCCGTGCGAGGTTCGCTCGCGGTGTTGATGTCCTGGGCGGCGTCTTTCATGTCGCCTTCGCTGGTGCGGTCGAGCGTATCCTTTACCTCGGTCGCGAGATTCTTGAGGTCTTCGGCAGTCGAGCGGTTCTCATTGAGGCGGTCGATCGACGTTTGCATCCGGCTGGCGATCTGCTTGGTCAATGCCGCCGTCGCGGACTGCTGCTGGGCGATGCGCGCCGCCGCCGAGCGGTCGGCGGCGTCGAGTTCGGGCTTGTCTTTCGTCTCGCCGCTAAGTTGCTGCGTCTCCTGCTGGGTGCGCTGCTGCGTCTGACGAACGAGGCCGGTCTGCGCCCGCGCCGCACGCACTTCGTCCGCCACGCGCGCGACGAGGTCTTCCTGCGAGATGATCGTCACCCGCAGCTTCGACGTCGCCACCGGCTCGTGGCGACGGCCGCCGAGGTCGAAGTTGTCGCGGGCGAGCAGGTGGTACTCGACGACATCGCCGGCGTTCAGTTTCAGCGGCGCGAGTTCCCATTGGAAGTTAAGCCGGTTGCGCGTCCGCTCGGCAGACGACTCGACCGCCTGCCACGCGACGTCCTTCTCTGGCGACGCCTTGGTGACCAGCGGAATCTCCCATGACTGCGGCGACGGTTGCATGCGCTCGACGACGAGTTTCACCCACTCGATGCCGCAGTCGTCCTCGGCCACCGCCTGCAGCGGCACGAACGCGGTCGCCGTGCGCTCCTCGCTACGGCGCGGGTTCTCCAATTGCAGGGACAGATTCGCGTCCGGGCGGACGATCAGTTCGTACTCTTCGAGCGCAGTGTTGCTGAAGCCGTCCGTGTCGACCGCCTCCACGCGAAAGCGCGACGGCTTTTCAGCGGCGAATGTCGCGACGGCAACCTCGTTGGCAGAGCGCGTCCAGGCGACCTGCGGGGGCTTGGTATCGCCGACGGGTCTGAGGACGGGATCGGTCGTCGAAAGCGGCTTGTTGAAGCGGATCGAGATCGCCACGTAAGACCCCTCCGCCGTCACCGCAGGCGATGTCGACAGGTCCTGCGTCTGCTGCTTGCGATTCGGCACATAAGGCGGCGGCGTGATAGCAGCGGTGATCTGCTTGATCGACAGCCGCGGAACGATGTTGATCATGCTCAGGTCACGACGATCGTCGCCGGCCTCGATCCACGCGGTCAGCTTGCCCTGCTGCTGAGCCTGTTCCAGCCGGGCATCGAGCGACGCCTGAAACTGGCTGTCGGCGCCGCGGGTCATAAACACCTGCTGGCGCGGGGCACCTTGGACCTGGTAATAGAGGATCGGCTTTAGCGACGGCTTGTCGCCACGGTCGAGCGTCATGCGAACGTCGATCCGCTGCCCCACGGGTACACGCGTCGGGATCGTCGAGTGAAGATTGATCTGCACGCGTTTCGGCCAGGCCATCGCGTTGAAGGGCGTGAGCAGGCGCGAAGTGATGATCGAGCGAATCGACGGATCGAGCAGCCCGAACGTCAACGCGAGCATCAGCGCAAACGCGCCGACGGCCGATGCTACCGACACGATGGCGGGCTTGGCGACGACGGCGCTGGAGAGATTGATCCGCTGCGCAAGATCAGACGCCTGGAGGATGACTCGCTGCTGGAGCGCATCGGACCCGGGATTGTGGGACTCGACGAAGTTGACCGTCGAACGCAGGCGGTCTTCAAACTGCGGAAATGCTTTCTCAAGCCGACCCGCCACGTCCGAAAGCGTCAGCGCCGCAATGGCGGGCCGGGCGATGTAGCGATAGGCGAGATAACCCAGCGTGCCGATTGACAGCGCCATCACCACGACACGCGGCAGCGAGCGCAGATTGAGTACATAGTCGATCAGCACCACGCCCACGAGCAACGCGATTGCCGACGCCACAACGACACCGATGCCATACGCGACGCTGAAGAACCGCGCGCGACGGCGTACAGCGTCGATCGAGTTGAGTAAGGCTGTCGGCGGCATCTCGAAACACCTCCCATGTAGCGTGATGCGTATGACGGGAAAAAGAACGCTCTTCTCCCGTCACACTCAACACGTCACACGCGTCAGATCAAACCATCCCAAACATTTTCCGTCCCACCCACTCCATCGTAATCAGCACGGCGAACAGCGTGAGGATAATCGGCGCGTCCCAGAGAGGCTGGCTGCTGAGCAGCGGTACCAATCGCTCGGCGCTCGGAATCTGCGGCAGGCGCTCGCGGGCATCGGCGAGGTCGATCACCTGTCCACCGGTCTCGCTCGCAAGGCGCGCCAGCGTTGTTCGGTCCACCTGCGGTGTCGCCAACTCCAGCCTCGGCACCGCCACCACGAGTGGCAGCGTCAGTTCGTCCACGCCCGGGGCGACGCTGGGGAGCTTCACGGTGAACCGCCCCACGCGGTCGGCCGGGAAGCTGGCAAGCAGGGTTTCGCCGCCCTCTTGCTTAAGGAGCGTCGGCTGGGCAACGACCTGGCCTTGCGCGTCCATCAGTTGGACGCGGATCTGCTCGGGAAGTTGCGACTGAAGTTGCGGATCGATGACGCGCACGATCAGCCGCACCTGTTGCCCCAGATCGTACACCGGTTTCTGGGCCGCGAGCGTGATTTTTCGCTGGCCGAGCTTGCGGCTGCGGGCCAGCAGGCGGAGTTCCTGCACCCAGTAGGTGTCGAAAATCGACTCGCCGGTGTAGTACCGCCAGCGCCAGGACTCGTCGATGGCGTTGAATATCGTCCGTCCCGCCCCGTAGCGGCCGCTGACGATCAGCGGCGCGCGATGCCCGTCCGGGCCTACTTCGCTCGGGTGTTCGGCCAGCGTCTCGCCCACGCCCGACTTGGCGACGATGCCACGGACGTACCAGAAAATCGGCTGCCAGCCGTCCTTGAGAAACTTCTCGTTTTCGGCGCGATCGGCAAAGAAGCGGAACAGCGGCGAGGCCTGCCCTTCCTTAGTCAGTACCGGCCGGAACCCCTCCGCGATCGTCGCCCCGCCGATGCCCCAGTCTTCTGCCTGCGTGCGCGTGACGTCCACGGGAAGGATTGCCTCGATCGGCGTTCCCTTCCACGCCTGCGGGCTGAAGCGCGGCCCCGCCGTCATGGCGAACCCGCCTCCCTTTCGCGAGACGAAATCGGCGACGAGTTGAAGCTGCGAATCGGAGAACTCGCGCGGGTCGACGTCACCAAACAGCACCACATCGTAGTCGGCGAGTTCTTCGGGCGTCTGCGGGAACCGCGTGATCGGGCGATCGCCTTCCTGGGCAAACGTCGGATCGGCACTGGTCAGCAGACAGGAAATGTTGACCGTGCGATCGCGCATCATCTCCGTCTTGAGATACCGATAGTCCCAGCGCGGATAGCCCTCGACGTAGAGCACGTTGATCTTTGCGTCGAGCACCGCCATCTGGATTTCGCGGGCGTTGTCGGCGGCATCGATTTCGCCGGCCTGCGCATCGGCTTCGACGATGAGGTTGAGTTCGCCGGGCTCGTCGGGGCGCATCAGCAGCTCGACCTCCTGTGGCTGATCGTCGGCAGGCGTGATCGTCTGCTCGATCGGTTTGCCCGCCGGATCGAGCACGGGTTGGCCTGTCGCTTTGTCCTTCAATCGAACGGTGACCGGCTGTGCACCGGGGCCGGTGACGCGAACGGTGGCTCTGATGCTGGCGATGTCCTTGGCGAAGACAGCATCGTTCGCGGTCACCTGCTGCATCTCGATATTGCGCAGGGGCTGATCGGATCCGACGGGGACCGGGTACACGCCGACGCCGAAGTCTTTTACGTCATCAATAGCCGACGCGATCGACTGCTGCGGCATGTCGCGGCCATCGGTCAGCACGACGACGCCGGCGAGTCGCTGGCCTTGCAGATCGCGCAACACGGTGCGGACGGCGGTCGTCACTTGCGTCTTCTGCCCTTGCGGCTCGATCGCCGGAAGCGTTCGGTCCGTGCCGAGTTCGATCGCGGTGGCGTCGGCGTCGAAGCGATAGAAATGAAGCTGATGGACCTTCGCCAGGTCATGCAGCAGCTTCGCGTTCTGCCCGTTCAACAGTTCGGCGACCGCGTCGATGCGCGCGGTCACGGATTCGCCGGCCGCGACATCCTTGATGCGCATCGACAGCGAATCGTCGATCAGCACCGCCAGCACCGACGGTTCAACGCGCGACTGCGTCAGCGTCAACACCGGCCGATTGAGAAGCGCGATCGTCAGCAGAACCAGCGCCGTGCGGAAAAGCCCCAGCCCGACCTTGACGCGCCGCGAGCGACCTTCGTGATTGTACGCGAACCAGACAATCGCCACGCCGACGAGCACGAGCAGCGTGTTCCAGACCGTCGCGCCCACCGTCTCGCTGAACGGCCACTGCGGATTGAACGCGAACGAGAAATCCCCCTCGCGACTGAGGAAGCCGCGATCAAGGCCAAGGAGAATCTCGATCAATCGATTCATGTGCTCATGCACCGCAGGCAGCCTGCCCACGACGCGCCTACTTCCTGTAATGTCCGAATCGCATCGCCAGCAGACACTCTGCCCCAAGCAGCGCCAGAACTACCGTCAGCAACGACCATCCGAAATCGTTCCCCTCGTTCTTGGTCGACGCTTCGGGGGGAAGCTCGGCGCCGAGCGTGTCCATCTCGATGTCGCCGAGCGCGGACTTGATCGCCTCATTGGCGAGCGGGCGAATGTCTGCTTCGGCGGCGGGCACGTTCACGCTGACGGGCACAGAGAGATCACCGCTGACGATGCGATAGACGCCGGGCTGCTCGATCGGCGCCGATTGCCATGTGGACGAGCCGTCCGGTCGCGTCACCTGCTCGAGCGGCTGATCGGCGTTCTTCTGCACATCGCGTAAAAGCGGCGTGCCGCTGAGCGCGATCGTCTGCGGTACCTGCACGCGCTGGCCGACCTCGAGGTTCATCCAGCGCTCACTGCCGGCGACCGTGCCGGCGATGATCTCGTGCATGAGCGCGACATACGCGGGCTTGGCCGGAAAACTCGTCCACTCGGCGTCGGCGGTCGAGGCGAAGAACACGATGCGCCCATCGCCAAGGTGATGCAGCGTGATGGCGGGGTCGGCCTGCTGCAGGTCCCGAGCAGTCGGCTGCGTCGACGCGCCCTTGCCTGCAAAGCTCAGCACGCGCTCCACCTTCAGTTCATCCTTGAGCGACACTTGCCAGTAAGTGAAGACCTGCGCGGTGCTCAGCCCGGAGTTTTCGATATTGGCGAACGCCTGCAGGAGCGGGTGTACGCTACCCGTCGGGTTGAACGCGAACGTAAAGCCGGGGCCGGTCTGCCGCTGCGCCAGCGCGCCGGGCAGGAGGCCGCGCGGGACGAGCGTGGCGTTGTAGTTTTCGCGCTGCACCTGTTCGCCCATGAACCACACCACGGTGCCGCCTTGCTGCACATAGCGTTGCAGTTGATCGGCGATGGGCACCGATATCTGCGCCACATCGCTGATCATAATCGCGCGGTACTCGCCCAGTGTGCGGCCGCCGAGTTCGATGTCGCTGATGCGCTCGGGCCTGATGTAGCTGGTGGTGGTGCGGCCGGGCAAATTGGTTTTCTCCAGGGCAGGCGGCGCCAGCGCGAGATCCAGAAACGCCGCCGAGCCTTCCAGCGGGGTCATGCCACGGCGACCTTCGACCAGCAGCACCTTCATCTCGGAGGCAACGTCGATCGAGCGATAGCGCACGTTGTCGATTTTCAGCCGGTCTTCGGCCGTCAGTTGCGCCGAGATGACGGTCGGGCCGCCGCGCTGCAGCGGCACGTTGCTCTGCGTGATCGGATCGGTTTGCAGATTCAACGCCACGGTCGCGCCACCCGGCAGCGATTCGTCGCCGAGTTTCCAAAGCAGGCTCGACTCGATCGACGCGCCGTAAGCACGGGCGACCGCGCGAAAATCATTGGAGAAACGCGTGCGGACCAGACCGGCCGTCGGTTCGAGGTCGAGCACCGCGGCGTTGGCCTGGCCGGGTAACGACAGGTTGTAGTGCCGCACGCGGTACTCGCCCGCGAGCTTCGGGCCGAGCGTCCGAATCGGGGTTTCATTGCCGTTGCGCCAGGCGCTGGTCGTCGCGTCGGTGAACAGGTGGAGCACCTTCGCGGTCTGCTTCGCGTTTTCCTGGGCAAGCTGGTCGGCCAACTGCAGCGCGCCGGGCAGGTCGGTGCCGCCGGCGGTCTGTTCGACACGGTCGATGGCACGGACGACGTCGGCGAGGTCATAGTTCGGCTTGGCGATGATCGCTCTAGCGGGCTGACCGGCCGTGATCAGCATCACCGATTCGCCGCCGGAGGACATGCGATCGACAATCTGACGGGCAAGCTTCTTTGCCTGGTCGAGGTGCGTGGGCGCGTCGGCCCGATCGGCCTGGTAGGCCATCGAGTAGCTGTTGTCGATGACGATGACGTGCAGTGCCGTTGATCGCCCGGCGACGCGCGCCAGCGACGTGTCCTCGCACCCCATCGGCCGCGCCAGCGCCAATGCGGCCAGCAGGATCACCGCGCAGCGCATCGCCAGCAGAAGCCACTGCTCAAACTGAATCCGCCGGCGGTTCTTTCGCATCGCTGCCAGCAGGAATTGCATCGCCGCCCAGTCGAGAATCCTGTACCTGCGCCGATTGAGCAGGTGGATGATGACCGGAACCGAGACGAGCGCCAGCCCCGCGATCGCGAACGCGGGGGTCAGAAATCCGAAGGCGACGATGTCGAGTCCGTTCGTCATTTCTTACCACGAACTCACTTCATGCTCGCGGCGCGGTTGGCGAGGAATTGGCTGAGCGAGACGTCCAGAGGCTCGCTCGTATTGAAACGCTTGTAGTCGATGTTCATGCCGCGGCACATCTTCTTGAGCTGCTCGGTGAATAGATTCAACTGCTCGAGGTACCCGTCGCGCAGCGCGCGCGGCTCGGTGATCAGGTCGCCGAGATCCTCGAGGCCTTTGAAGCGCGTCACGTCGTCAAACGGGAACGAAAGCTCCTGCGGATCCATGATCTGCATGAGGATGACCTCATGCTTCTTGTAACGAAGGTGACGCATGCCTTTCTTGATGTTCTCGACATCGTCGAAGCAATCGCTGAGCAGCACGACCACGCTGCGATGCGTGACCTTCTCGGCGATCTGGTCGAGCACGCGGCCGATGCTGGTCTTGTTCCAGCGCGGCATTTGCTGGAGCTCGTTCATCACCAGCTTCCACTGTGTGGGCGAACTCGACGGCTTGAAGTAACGGCTCATCGCCTGATCGAAGATCGCCAGCCCGACGCTGTCGGCCTGGTGTACCGCGAGGTACGAAAGCGATGCGGCGACGGCGGTGGCGTGGTCGTACTTCGTCCACGTCTGGCCGTCGACGTGGATCGAGCCGAAGCCCATCGATTCCGATGCATCCACGACGAGAATGAGCTGGAGATTCGTCTCTTCCTGGTACTGCTTGAGGTACACCTTGTCCGCCCGCGCCAGAACTTTCCAATCGACGTGGCGGATGTCGTCGCCTGGCGTGTACGGGCGGTGCTGGGCGAACTCGACGCTGATGCCCTGGTACGGCGAACGATGCGCGCCGGTCATCAAGCCTTCGACGATCAACCTGGCTCGCAGTTCAAGTGACGAAATCTTCGCCAGCGTCCGCGGGTCAAGGTATCGGCGATAGTCGGCGAGCGAGTCGGTCATGCGTTAGCAACTGCACGCGAGCGAAACACCTATCATCGCGCGCCCCATTAGCGCTGGACGGCGCCAACGCCAGATGCAGCGCGTCGGGCAAGCCATGCGGCTTCATTGAGGGAAGACGGTTCGTCTACGCTTTCAGCGTGCCGCGGATCGAAAGCCATGCGGCGAGGATCGCGAGGATCGTACACAGCCCGCCGATAAGCGCAACGGTGGTGTTGCCGTACGGACGGATGGCTTCGGCGAGCCCGATCGGCAGACCCATGAACAGCATGCTGCTCGCCACGCCGAGGTAGGTGCGCGACACCGCGCGGGGTTCGTACTGATTCACCAGCGGTTCGCCGGTGCTGGTGGTCGTCGTTGTAGTCGTCTGTTCCATAAGCTTCCCGTTCAATTTCCTGCAACCGTCCTCATTCACACATCAAGCGGCCGGCTGATCGCGCAGCATCCTGGCGGTCTGCGCGTCTAGCTCGTCGTACTGTTGCCGCGGGATGACTTCGATCAATTTCTTTACAATCGTGTCACTCTTCACGCCTTCGGCCTCGGCGTTGAAGTTTGTCACGATGCGATGACGCAGCACCGGCACTGCGACCTGCCGAATATCTTCGGTGCTGACGTGGTATCGGCCCTTGAGCAAGGCGCGAGCCTTGCCCGCGAGGATCAGATACTGGCTCGCACGCGGTCCAGCGCCCCAACTGACGAATTCGTCGACGAAGTCCGGCAGCTTGGTGCCCAACTCGCCCTTGCGCGTCAGGCGCGTGAACTGCAGCGCATAGCGGATCACATGGTCGGCCACCGGCACCCGGCGGACGATCTCCTGCAACTGCATCACTTCTTCGCCGCTGAGTATGTGGTTGAGTT
Source organism: Tepidisphaerales bacterium (assembly GCA_038224615.1). GTDB lineage: Bacteria > Planctomycetota > Phycisphaerae > Tepidisphaerales > Tepidisphaeraceae > JBBRFH01. The sequence goes on along the minus strand of JBBRFH010000031.1, from coordinate 8,700 downwards.
CGATCTTGCGGTTCTGCGTCGTCAGCCGGACGATCTGGAATTCCTCGTCCTCGCTCGGATAGCCGACGTGAATATTGAACATGAACCGGTCGAGCTGGGCCTCGGGGAGCGGATAGGTGCCTTCCTGCTCGATCGGGTTCTGCGTTGCCAGCACGAAGAACGGCTGCGGCAAGCGGTGCTGCTTGCCACCGGCGGTCACCTGGTGTTCCTGCATCGCCTCGAGCAGTGCGGCCTGCGTCTTGGGGGGCGTGCGGTTGATCTCGTCGGCGAGGATGACGTTCGAGAAGATCGGCCCGCGCACGTAGCGGAGCGCGCGTGTGCCGGTCGACTTGTCCTCCTCGATCACCTCGGTGCCGGTGATGTCGCTCGGCATGAGGTCAGGGGTGAACTGGATGCGGTTAAACGACAGGCCCAGCGTCTTGGCGAGCGTGCTGATCAGCAGTGTTTTAGCCAGCCCCGGCACACCGACGAGCAGCGCGTGGCCACGGCAGAAGAGTGCGATCAGCAACTCTTCGATGACGGCTTCCTGCCCGACGATCACCTTGCCGAGCTCGGCGCGCATGTCGTGGTAGGCCTTCTGCAGTTTCTCGACCGCCGCCAGCTCATCGCCGGCGAGATCGGTTCCGCCTTCGGGAACGACGGTTACGTTGTCAGTCATCAATCGCACTCCGAAAAAGCCGTCGAACGTCGCGGACGTCGAAAGATACCACGTCGCCCCACGCTCGACTAGCGTGAGTAGTTTAGTACGTTAGACGCCGTAAAGGGTTCGGTGTTCCCGAATTACATCCGCAATGCCAGAACTGCCGGAAGTGGAAACGGTCGTCCGCACGCTGGCCCGGAGGATCACGGGGCTTCGGATCGTGCGCGTCGCTCACGTTCGGGCGGACATGGTTGAGCCGGCGGACTTCGATTTTGCCGAAACGGTGACCGGCCGCGTGATTGACGACGTGCGCCGGCGCGCCAAGCGGATCGTTTTCACGCTGGACGCCGGCGGGCGGTTCTTTGTCCACCTGGGCATGACCGGCCAACTCACGATCGAGCCCGCCGACGCACCGCAAAAACTGCACACGCACCTGATCCTCGAACTCAGTAACCGCCAGCAATTGCGACTGGTTGATCCGCGTCGTTTCGGCGCGATTGTCTGGCTCGGCGACCTCGACCACGCTAACGTCGGCCCTGAACCGCTGCAGCTTCAACCGGCCCGTCTTGGGAAGCTCCTGCATGCCACAAAGCGTGCGGTGAAAGTCGCGTTGCTCGACCAGACGATGATCGCCGGCATCGGCAACATCTATGCCGATGAGGCGCTGTTTGCGGCGAAGATCCACCCCACGACACCGGCGTGCGCGCTAAGCGTCGAGCAGGTGCGCGCGCTGAACCGAGCGATCAAGCAAGTCCTCCGCACCGCTATCGGCGCCGGGGGCAGCAGCATCCGCGACTACGTAGACGCCGAGGGAAGACGCGGCTCGTTTCAACAGCGGCACCAGGTCTACGGCCGCGAAGCCGAGCGCTGCGTCCGCTGCAAACGCGCGACCATCGAACGCATTGTCCTGGGCGGACGATCAACGCATTTCTGCCCGCTGTGTCAGCGGCACACGCATGGGATAAAGTAGAGTGCGAGTGACAACAACTCGCGAGCCAGGCGTGCGATTCGGGCTTGCTACTGCGGCGTCAACGGCGAGCCGATTTGGGTTTGCATGTACAGCAGCACCCAGAACATCGCGACATTGAACCCGGCCGCCAACACCAGACCGACGATGCTCAGCCAGCGCGGCCAACCCTGGGTTCTCACGTTGGCGACGGTTGCAACGACCCCCACGATCACGCCTACGACCGGCGTCCAGCCCATTGCCACGCTGGCGACGGCCAGAAATCGCTGGGTAAGGGGCTGGTAGGAACTGACGCGTTGGTTCACGGTGGACGGCGAAGCGCCCTGCATGTCTTCGGCACGAACCTTGGAATAAAGCTCAGCGCTGCACTTGGAACAGCGGACCCAGTGGCTGGACCAGCCCCATTTCGGCACGCGTTCATTGACACGCACCGTTTCGCGCAGGTCAAAGGCCGTGCCGCGCACGCGCTCGGCCTGGCATTGCGGGCAGTCGAAAACGACCGACACGCGGTGCTCTTCAATGCGTGGCAAGGGTGATGCAAGCGTCATCGCGATGCGGTTCCCGGCAGTTCCGTGTTTCCCGTTGCGTCCGGTGCGTGAACGACCGGAAGTGCTGTCCTGTCGGCCCTCTACCAAGGCCAACTTATCTATTTCACCCCCTGAACCGGGGCATTGCAAGCGGATAAACGGAATCTTGTCACACTCTTACCACTTCACCGCCACCTCACGCATCGTTCGGCGCCACCGTCCGATAATGCAATTTGTGGACAACCCCGGACTGTGCTTCAACTTGCAACCGTTTCAGAGCCGATAGATTCGCGGGACGGACCGGAGCAGGTTGCACTTCCTATGAGTCAAAACGCCGCTGCCAACTACCTGCGGACCAAGGTGCTTACTGCGACCCCGGAGCAGTTGCAGCTCATGCTCTACGACGGTGCCCTCCGCTTCGCCGAGCAGGCCCGCCCGGCTTTGCTGGAGCGGCGGTACGACCAGTCTCACGACCTGCTCACCCACACGCAAAAGATCATTCTCGAGCTCCAGTGTACGCTCAAGCATGACGTCGCGCCCGACCTCTGCGGGAAGCTCGCAGCGCTGTACAACTTCGTCTACCGCAAGCTCATCGACGCCAACACCAAGCACGAGCTGTCCGCCCTTGACGAAGCCCTGCGTATCCTTCGCTACCAGCGCGAGACTTGGGCGATGCTGCTCTCACAGCTCTCCAAGAGCAAAGCCGCCGTCGCCGCCCGGGGACTGGATATGCCCGCGCCCGACGCCCGCATGGAAGCCAGCATCTCGCTTCAGGGCTGAGTCGCTCACGCCCTGCCGCTTCACGGCATCCCGTAAAACCGATTGGTGTTCTCGGTCGTCGCTCGATCAGCTTCCTGGAGCAGGATCCCTTTCACGCGTGCGACCATCGCCAGCGTATGCGCGACGAACGCCGGCTCGCAGGTCTTCTGCGATCGTACCGGCTCAGGCGAGAGGTACGGGGCGTCAGTCTCGACGAGGATGCGCTCGATCGGCGTCAGGCGGACCGCCTCGCGCAGCTCGTCGTTCTTCTTGTAGGTGATCGGCCCGGTGAACCCGAGCATGTGCCCTGCTTCCACGATCCGCACCGCCTCGTCGACGGTTCCCGTGAAGCAGTGGAAGACGCTCCGGACCGTCGGAAACGATCGCAGCACCGCGATCGCATCATCGACCGCCTCCCGACAATGAATCACCACCGGCCTTGTCGTTTCAGCGGCAAGGTTCAACTGCGCCTCAAAAAACTGGCGCTGACGGGCGCGGTCAGAGAGGCGATGGAAGTAATCCAGTCCCATCTCACCGATCGCAACCACGGACCGATGCCCTGCCAAGTCCCTGATCTGCCCGACCGCGGACAATTCGACGGTCTGGCAGTGGTTCGGGTGGATGCCGATCGCGCAGCGGACCCGGGTGGGATGCTTCTCGCACACCGCGATCGCGTGGACGGCGTCGTCGGGGTCGGTGCCGATGGTCACGAACTGCGTGACGCCGGCGTCAACGGCGCGATCGAGGACGGCGTCGAGCTGATCGCCGAGGCGCGGGTCGGTAAGGTGGCAGTGAGAGTCGATCATGGTCGGCTCGTCGATCCGGGGAGCATATACCTCGATCAGAACGTCGCGGTGAACGCGTTCTGGTGATGACGGATGATCGGCTCGCGGCCTTCGGGCCAGACGATCGCGATCACATCGAATCGCGCCGGCGGCTGGGGGTGGCCGAAGCGCGACAGGTACGTTCGGGCGGCCTTGGTGATTTGGTGCTGCTTGTCGAGGTTCACCTGGTCCTCGGGTCGCACCTCCTCATCGACGCGGGTCTTCACTTCGACGAACACCAGCGTGCGTCCGTGCCGGGCAACGATGTCGATTTCGCCGGCTTTGACGCGGTAGTTCCGCTGCAAAATTTTGTACCCCAACCCGGTCAGGTACTTCGCCGCCACGTTCTCGCCGCGTTCGCCGAGCGACGCATCGACCTTGGGCGTCGCCCGTCTTTCGAGGAACCTCTTGATCAGCGACTGCAGCATGGCGGAGCCCGATGACGACTGTCGACGCCGGAAACCAGATTGAACGCCGAAATCCGAATGACGATCCGGTTCGGATTTCGTCATTCGGATTTGATTCGGATTTCGGGTTTCGCCATTCGGGCTTACGCCCGAACTCAGGCCGATGCGCCAGCGAGCGCCGGTTCGCCGGCGGGCGCGGTTTTGGCTGGCTTGGTGCTGGCTTTCTTGTCCGACAGACGCGTGGACTTGCCGACGCGATCACGGAGATAGAACAGCTTGGCGCGACGGACTTCGCCGCTGCGCTTGACGACGATCTTATCGATCGCCGGCGAGTTCGCCGGGAAGATACGCTCGACGCCTTCGTTGGCGACGATGCGGCGAACGATGAACGTCTTGTTCGTCCCACTGCCACGCACGGAGAGCACCGTCCCGGAGAAGATCTGGATGCGGTTCTTGTCGCCTTCCTTGATCTTGCAATGCACGTCGACGGTGTCGCCGCGAGCGAACTCGAGCGGCTTTTCCTTGAGGCTGGATTTTTCGACGAGGTCGAGCAGTTTGTTACGCATGGGGAGGCTCCAATAATCTGTCGATAGTTGATAGTCGATAGCGAAGGCGAGGGAGTCGATAGTTTGGGAGTTGATAGTCGATAGCAAAGGCATCTGCTATCGACTTTCAACTCTTCGCTATCGACTCACTTCCAACTATTGACTATCGACTCTCTTCTCATACTTGTCCCACAAATCGGGACGCTTCTGCTGGGTTCGCAGCCTGCGCTGCACGAGTCGCCACGCTTCGATCTTCGCGTGGTTGCCGCTCAAAAGAATCTCCGGGACGGTCATGTCCCGGTACTCTTTAGGCCGCGTGTATTGCGGATGCTCCAGCAGGCCATCCGCAAACGTTTCGTCCTGGGCGCCGTCAGCATGGCCGAGAGCACCGGGCAGCAGACGGACGATCGCATCCACGATCACCATCGCCGCCAACTCGCCGCCGGAGAGCACATAGTCGCCTATGCTCAGCTCCATCGGCTTGAGGCCTTCGATGATACGTTCATCAAAGCCTTCGTAATGCCCGGCGATCAGCAATAACCGATCTCGTCCGGACAGCTCCTCGGCCACGCTCTGGTCGAAAACTCGACCTTGCGGCGTCAGGAGAATTCGCATCGGGGCCCGCTCGGGCTCCTGCTTCTCGACGTGTTCGACGGCATCGAACATCGTCTCGCACATCATCACCATACCCGGGCCACCGCCGAACGGTCGATCGTCGACCGAGCGATGCTTGTCCGTGGCAAAGTCACGGATGTTGGTCAGGTGATACTCGACCAGCCCTTTCGCCGCCGCCCGTTTGGGGATGCTGGTGCCGAGGATCGGCACGAACATCTCGGGGAAGAGGGTCAGGATGTCGATTCGTAAAGGCATGGGATGCAGTTTGGAGTAGGTAGTTCGGAGTTTGGAGTGCTTTGCTCAAACTCCAAACTTCAAACTCCAAACTTCTTCCTACGCCTTCTTTTCTGCTACCACCGGCGCCGGCTTGGGCTTGCCCGGCTTGGGGAGCTTCAGGCCCTTGTGATCCAGGCCGTTCTTCTTCAACAGCGAGGAGACCGTCCCAGACGGAACCGCGCCGTTGTCGAGCCAGTATTTGGCGCGATCGAGGTCGACCACAAACGCCTTTTCCTTGTCCTTGGTGACCGGATCATAGAACCCGAGGTGTTCGATGATTCGGCCGTCACGGGGCGAACGCGAATCGACCGCGTTCAACCGGAAAAACGCCTGATGGGTCCGGCCCATCCGCTTAAATCTCAACTTCACTGCCATTGTCTTAGCTCCAATGCGTCCAAACTTTTGAGAATCGACCACTATAGCAATCACACGTCTGAACGCAAGCAAGCCTTATAACCGGCTTAACGTCGCATGATGCACAACCGCAACACTGTCACATTTGATACATTCCATCCGAACATCCGGATGAACGAAACCCGCTTCCAGCCCCGCGGCGAGGGTTTTTAAGCCCCGCCACCCCCGCCGTGCCGATGCACAGGGTGATGCATCCGATGTGACACCTGTCACATTGATCTCGATCCAGCGTGCCCGCTCGCACACCCGGAGCGCGACCGCGCCCCTCGGCTACGGCTACCACCGATGTCGCGATTGTCTCCCTCCCCCATGTACACATGGGCGAGGGCCGGGACGAGGGTCTTCGGTTCGCGCTGATAGACCAGAACTGAACTGACGCTCGGCCGTCACCCTTCCGTCTCTCGGATTACCGGGAGAGGGTCTCAATGCCCAGATGCGGCAGCCCTGCCCGCTCGGCCAATTCCCAGACGATCCAGCCCATCCCCTTCTACCGCCGCCCGTCGCAAAAGTCGGCGAAAAAATGCGATTCCGAAGCGCCCCGGCGCAGGTTCATTCGTCGCACCCCGTGACGGCATGCGCGGGTTCTACGCCGACCGCTTGAGCACCGCCCAGAACCCGCCATCGTGGTGTTTCGTCGGGTCTGGGTCGACGCCGGGAAGAAGGGTCTGCATCGCTGACAGCGTCAGCTCAGGGTGTTGCGCCAACAGCCACTCGATCTGCCGCTCGTTCTCCTCCGGCCAGATGCTGCATGTCCCGTAGACGAGGATGCCCCCGGCGGCAAGGTGCGGGACCGTGTCGGCGAGGATCTGCCGCTGGAGTTGCTCGACCGAGCGAAGGTTGTCGTCGGTCTGTCGGTATTTTGCTTCGGGGCGGCGGATGAGGACGCCGCTGTTGGAGCACGGGGCGTCGATAAGAATGCGGTCGAATGCCGCCTCACCCTTGGGGATCACTCGGCCGATGTGCGTGCGGACGTTGGCTGCGCCGCGCTGGGCGATCGTCCGTTCCAGGATGCCGATCCGGTGCTTGGCGGCGTCGATCGCCAGCACGTCCGCGCCCGTGGCAAGCTCCGCAATCTGCATCGTCTTCGTCCCGACGCCGCAGCAACGGTCGCAGATGCGCAATTGTCGACCGCTTGTCGCGCCATCCGCTTCAGGCTCTGAACCGGGGCGTTGCCCCGGCGTGAGGGGGAGCGCAAGCGGGTCGACAATCGCTGCCGAGGTCGGGTCCTGGGCCTGGGCGATGCCTTTCTCCGACCACTCCGACAGCAGCGCCTCGTTTGCCCCTTGGACGACGAACATCCCCTCGCGCTGGTGCGGCGTAATCGTAACGCCCTCGGGCGCCGTGGGCATCTCGCTGGCGATTCGGCGGACGATGAGCGGGGCTTCCTGGTTGTTCCGCTCGGCCACCTGCAATGCCCGCTCGGCACCCATCACTTTTTCAAGCCGCGCGAATAACTCGGGCGGATGCGACAACACGATGTTCGCATAGACCTGCGCGAACGACCGCTCCGGCAAGCGCGCATCAGGATCGCGCAATGCCCGGCGGAGGATCGCGTTGACAAAGCCGCTGGCTTTGCCGAGCCGCAACGACTTCGCCTGCTCGACCGCCTGATCCACCACCGCGTATGGCGGCAATCGCTCGAAGAAGCGGAGCTGCGCCAGCGCGATCGCCAGCACCATCTGCACCAGCGGATCAACCTGATTGACCTGCCGGCCGCTGTAATGGGCAATCAGGTGATGCAGCAGGAGCAGGTTTTTGGTCACCGCGCGGGAGATCGCCAGGCCGAGCCCGATGTCGCGGGCATCGGTGTTCGCATCCCGCTCGCGCGGCAGCGGAAGCCGCCCGGAATCCCAACCGGGCAACCGTGCGCGGAGCAGGTGCTGGAGTGCTTCGTCACGCGCGTTCATACGACACCTTTTTCAACCACGGACAACAACGGGAAATACAACGGGATCATCATTGAGACCTTTAGTAACGCTTTGAACCCATCCGGCACACCGAAGCGCCAAGACATAAAATGCGATCCCCGAATCTGCACGAATCGACACGAATAAGGAAATGGATGCTTTGGTCTGGAGACCTCCGCATCACCACCAGTCAAACCAGGTTCACCAATCAAGACGAGACGTTTGCCCGCGAAATTCCTGGTGTCCTTGGTGTTCTTGGTGGTTGAAATCGATGTCGTTCAGACGGAGGTCTCTTTGTCTTATTCGTGTTCATTCGTGCAGATTCGTGGATAGATTTTCTTCGTTTGCCTGACGGATCAGGCGATCGACTCGAGCCGAAGCCCCGCGTGCCAGGAGCGGCCGTTGCGGTAGGCGTCGAGCGACATCGAACGCTTTCCCTCCGGTTGGAGTTCAAGCACCGTGACGGCGCCGCCGGCGCATCGGACACTTCCGTGCGCGTCGATCGTTCCCCACGTCGACTGCTGCAGGGTCGGATCGGGCTCCGCAGGCGAGGTTTTCGTACGAACGAGCGTCACGCGTGCGATTTCGTTTTCTCCGTCCATCACGCGCACCCGACACCCCGGCCAAGGCGAGAGCCCACGCACGAGACTGGAAATCGAGCCCGCATCGCGCGACCAGTCGATGACTGATTTCTCGCGCGAGAGCTTGGGCGCGATCGTCGCCAGCGAATGGTCCTGTTCGGTTTCGATCGCGTTGCCGTCGCGCAGTTCGGTCAACACGCGCTCGACGAGCGGCGCGCCGTCCTGGGCAAGCCGTTCG
>JBBRFH010000030.1:0-19174 GCA_038224615.1 Tepidisphaerales bacterium | reverse complement strand
TCGTCAGCCGGGTACTCACGAGGAACACCAGCGGCGGCTGCAGCATCATGTAGCTGAAACCGGCGACCATCTGCCAGCGCTGGTACAGGCGGAATCGGGGGTCGTTCTTCAACACCGCGAAGGCGTTGCCCACCGTGCTGCGCAAGCCGTGATGAATCGGCGCGTAATTGAGGAGGTTGGTCTCCGCGGTCTGCGCCATGCTTTCCGGACGCGCCGCGACGAGCCGGGCCTGCTTGAGGATCGCCCACTCCCGGCGGATGCGAATGTGCGAGAACTGCCAGACCCCCAGCAATCCCAACGCGGCGGCGATCAGGTAGAGCCAGACGTAGGCGCTGGCGCTGTGGTCGAGCCAGCGCGAGCCGGCGTAGGTCGTCGCCGCCAGCACTGCCGTCGCGATCATGTTGATACGTCCGACCACCTGCCCGCGAATGTGACGCGGGTAGTTGTAGCGCCACATTGTCGAGCGCACGGTGACGATGCCCGCGGCGAAGACGCGGGCAACGATGATCAGCCCGGCAAAGATCCACCCGCCGACATGGAGTGGAAAAAACCCCGTCAGCGCGACGGCGGCGATCGCGATCAGCACGCCGAGTTGCAGTTGGTTGACGAATCGCACCAGCGGCCGGTGGCGCGACACCTCGGCCCACACCAGCGCCATGATGTTGCCGAACATCGGTGCCGCGGTGATCACCGCGATGAGCATGCCCGACGCGTGGAAGTATTTCGCCGCGACGATCGCCGCGAACGCCCCCTCCGCCAGCGCCGCGGCGAGCGGGTAGGTGGCGGCGCTGAGCATCTCATGGTGGTAGTTCAGCCGCAGCATGTACGGCTGATGGCGGGCACTGACGCGAAAGTAAGGAAGGATGAAACGACTCATGCTCCGGCCATGATCGAGCATCAACAAAATCGACCGATCCGCAAGCAATGCGGATCGGTCCGATTCGTTGTCAGGTTGTCACGCGCGAACGAATCGCGCGCCGGATTCGCAAGCGGCGGCGCAGTTCAGCGCACGTGCCAGTCGCTCATCTGGGTGATCGGGCGGAGCATGAGGATATGATCGATGTCATCCTGCATGTACTTGCCTTCCATGTCCCAGTTGCGGGCGATCGCGTTGAGGCGCTCGCCGGTGGTGTAGGCGGGCGTCCAGCCGATTTCGTTCGGGCGGGCACAGCCGACCATCGAGGCACCAATCATCGTCAGCATGCCGAGTGCAAAAATCTTACGCATGGGCAGGACTTCCTGTTGAGAATCACAAGTTGCGGCAGAGCGCTCCACCAACGCAGGCCGCATTAAACCAATCGACCGGCTAACTGTCAAAGGTGTTGTGAGTTGCGCGACAGGCCACTGGTTGTGGGTATGATCCTGGTGCATGCCCGGTCCGACCCGTAAAAACTCCCCCGGACAGGCCGCCGCGTGGGTGGCGCTGGCGCAGATGCTGCTGAAGCTGATCAAAGCCCTGCTCGGGCGTCGACCCGCGCCCGACTCTCCATCGCGGGCTTCGCCGCCTGCGTCCGGATCGTCGCCGGCGTCCGCGGAGATCGCCGACCTCTTTCGATCCCGCACCAGCGACCGGATCATCACCGCCGCCGGCGTGGTCGTGAAAATCCTTCCAGAAGACACCGACACCTCCGACGGTACTGGGCAGCATCAGCAGTTCCTCGTCGAAGTTGCCGACTGCGACGTCACCATCAAGATCGCCCACAACACCAAGTTCGGCCGGGTGCCGGTACGGGAGGGCGACACGGTGCGATTCAAGGGCGAGTACGAGTACAACGATCGCGGCGGCTGCATCCACTGGACCCACCACGACCCCAAAAACTGGCGCGAAGGCGGTTGGATCGAACACCGCGGCCAACGTTACGAGTAGGCTGTCACGTCTATGGCACGGATTGAAAACCCGTGCCACAAAGAAGGCTGGAACCTTCCTGGCACCGGCGTTCGTTATAAAGAAGAACCGACGGTCCTCATGCGGATAATCCCTTACGCCATCCTTGCCGTCGTCGTTCCCATCGCGGGTTGCGTCCTGAAGCCCGCCGACGCCGACAAGCAAAACGACGCCCTCGACGCGACGGCGGGTCGGTACGGGTACGCGACCGATGACCGCACCCGCACGCGTACGACCGACGACCTGCCCCCCGAGCCGGCATGGCGCGACGTGTTGCGGCGCGCTTTCCTGGCCAACGGCGATCTGGAAGCTGCATACCACGAGTGGGCAATGGCCGTCCACAAGATCAACCAGGCCGGCTCGTGGCCGTCGCAGCCGGTCGAGCTCAACTTCGAGTACATGTTCTCGGCCCAGCGGATGAAGTCGTTCGATCGGCTCACCACGTCGGTCAGGCTGATGGACGCGACGGCGCTGCCCAACAAGACCTACCAGGACGCCGTCGTGGTTTGGCGCGAAGCCCAGGCCGCCGGCGAACGCTTCCGGGCCGCCAAGTTCGACCTGCAGGTGAAAGTGTTGCAGGCGTGGTCGGATTACTGCCTGCAGGCCGAGCGAGTGCGCATCCAGCAGCAGAACGCCGGCCTGTTGCGGCTTGTCGCCGATACCGCCGCCAGTCGGGTGCGGGCAGGCGGATCGCAACAGGAACAGCTCCGCGCCGACGTCGAGCTGAAACTTGCCGACAGCGAACTGGCGACGATGAAGTCTGAGTTGGAGCAGCAGCGTGCGGTGCTGAACGGCCTGTTGCGTCGCCCCGCCGCCGCTGCGCTGCTCGCACCGACAACGTTTCCCGCCGCCCGCCCGATCCCGGCCGATGACGACTCGCTGCTCGCCGCCGGCGTGGTCAACAATGCCGAGTTGTCGGCCATGGGTTACGACCGCGAATCGCGCCGCGCCGCCGTCCGTCGCGCCAGGCTCGAGTACATGCCCGAGATCAACCCGATGGCGGCATTCACGGGGTCGATCTCGCAGTCCATCGGCGCTGCGATCGTGTTGCCGACGCAGTTTCCGAAGATCCGCGCGATGATCGCCGAGTCGCGCGCCGACCTGCGTCGCATCGAAGCGTCCGCCGGGCAGTTGCAGGCCGACCGCGCAGGCCAATTCGCTTCGACGCTCCTCGCGCTGCGTGACGCCGAACGGCGCGGGCTCGTCTTCACCGAAGACATCATTCCGCTCGCCCAGCGCACCGTCGATCTCTCGCGCCAAGCGTATTCCAACGGCGCTTCATCCTATATCGACCTGATCGACACGCAGCGCACGCTCCTCGAGGTGCGCCTGACCGCCGTCGAAGCCCGGGCCACGCGAGAGAAAATGCTCGCCGAACTCGAAGCACTGGCGGGGATGGACGTCGAAACGCTCGCACCGGCATCGCCGGCGACTCAGGAGACCAAGCCATGAACCACGCCAATTCCCCGTCCCGCGGCTGGCTCGTGCCGATCGTCGTCGTGATCACTGTGGCCGCATATTTCGCGGGAAGACATTCGTCATCATCAGCGAATCACGCCACAGGCCCGACGACCGCACCCGCCGCCGCAGACAAGCAACTGTGGACCTGCTCGATGCATCCGCAGGTGATTCAGGATCACCCCGGCCTCTGCCCGATTTGCCACATGGAACTGACGCCGCTGAAATCGTCCAGCGCGGGTTCACTCGGCGTGCTGATCGACCCGGTGATCGTGCAGAACATGGGCGTCCGCACCACCGAAGTCAGCAAGGGGCCGCTGGTGCGGACGGTCCGAGCCGTGGGCTACCTGCGTGAACCCGAACCCCTGCACCGCGACATCAACCTGCGCGTCAGCGGCTGGATCGAGAAGCTCTACGCCAACATCGACGGCATGATGATCAAGGAAGGCCAGCCGCTGTTTGACCTTTACAGCCCCGAACTGACGCTGGCGGTGGACGAACTGATCGGTGCCCGCGCACAGGTCGCCCGCGCCCCCGACGACGCGACGAGCAAGAACGTCGCCGACAGCGCGAAGCAGAAGCTGCTGCAGTTCGGCCTTCCGGAACAGCAGATCGAGGATCTGGCAAAGCTGAAATCCGCCCCGCGGACGATCCCCATCCTCGCTCCCATCGGCGGACACCTGACGACGAAGATGGTCTACGAGGGCGCCGCCATTAAAGCCGGGGATCTCGTCATGCGCATCGCATCGCGGCATGAGATGTGGATCGACGCGCAGGTCTACGAGCAGGAGCTCGGGTTGATCCATGAAGGGCAAACCGTCCACGCATCAGTGCTGTCCCAACCCGGACGGACGTATGACGGGCGTGTGCTGTTCATCCACCCGCACCTTGATCCCGCGACGCGCACCGCCACGGTGCGCATTGAAGTGCTGAACCAGGATTACGCCCTTCGCGAAAACATGTACGCCAGCGCGGAGATCGCCGTGAGCGAAGGCACCAACGCACTGATGATCCCCCGCGAGGCGGTCATCGACAGCGGCCGCAAGCAGATCGCGTTCGTCGCGATGGGTGGAGGCCGATTTGAGCCGCGCGACCTGCAATTGGGCGCGCAGGGTCAGAACGGTACCGTCGAAGTGCGCTCGGGCCTTAGTGCCGGCGAAACGGTCGTCACCAGCGGGCAATTTCTGCTCGACAGCGAAAGCCGGCTCAAGGAGGCGATCGCCAAGCATCTGGCCGGTGGAGCAGCGCCGACATCGAAGCCGTCCATCCCCACCACTCAGGCGACCGTCGAAGTCGTTGCCGGCATGGACGAGGTAACGTCGGCGTACCTCGCAATGGCGAAAGACCTGGGCGCGCTGCAGCAGTCCGACACGCCGCTGAAGGTCGACGAGCTGTTGAAGGCCGCCCGGCGCGTCGCTGACGACGGGCGCTCCAGCGCCGCGGCGCGGGAGCTTGCCTCAGCGCTCGCCACCGCCGCCGTCGCGATGGACGGCAAGCCGTTGCCCAGGCAGCGCGAGGCCTTCGTGGTCGTCGGCGAAGCGATGAAGGCACTGCTCCATCGCGCTCCGCCCACGGCGCAGTTGGCGCCGGTGCTGTACGTGTTCCACTGCCCGATGGCGTTCGGAGCCAAGGGTGCCAACTGGGTGCAGGACACCAACGTCATCGCCAACCCCTTCTACGCGACCTCGATGAAGGAATGCGGTTCGGTGGCCGAGGAAATCAAGACCCGCACCGACGCGGCCAACCCCGGGGAAGGAACCCACGCCGGCCATGATCACTAGGATCATCGAATACTCGCTGAAGAATCGCTTCCTCGTCCTGATGCTCACGTTCATGCTCGTGGGTGCCAGCATCTGGAGCCTTTTTCACATCAAGCTCGACGCGATTCCGGACCTGTCGGACGTGCAGGTAATCGTCACCACCGAGTACCCCGGACAGAACCCGCAGGTGGTCGACGACCAGGTGACTTACCCGCTCAGCAGCGCCCTGCTGGCGGTGCCCGGCGCGAAAGTGGTGCGCGGGTATTCGATGTTCGAGCAGTCGTTCGTGTACGTGCTGTTCGACGACGGTACCGACATCTACTGGGCGCGCAGCCGTGTGCTCGAGTATCTCAACTTCGCGCGCGACCGGCTGCCCAAGGGTGTCGAGCCGAAGCTCGGCCCGGACGCCAGCGGCGTCGGCTGGGTCTATCAATACGTGCTCTATCCCGGCTACTACAGCCCGGATCACCCCAAGGGCTTGTGGCAGGATGCGTCGTTCGACCGCTGGTACACGGCGCGCGATGATGCGCCCGAAGATCGACGCCAGCACCTGACCCGCATCCGCGCCTGGCAGCAGGACGGCCGCGACCCGCTCACCGGCGCGCGGCTGGTGCAGGTGCAGACCGATCTCTCGCAACTGCGCAGCCTGCAGGACTGGTACCTGCGCTACCCGCTGACGAGCGTGGAAGACGTGTCCGAAGTCGCCTCGATCGGCGGGTTCGTCAAGCAGTACCAGGTCGTGGTCGATCCGCTGAAGCTCAAGGCGTACAACATCGCGCTGCGCGACGTGATGACGGCCGTCCAGCGAAGCAACAACGACGTCGGCGGCGCGACGATCGAGCTGGCGGAGAACGAGTACATGGTGCGCAGCCGCGGCTACCTGCGCGGCGTTGACGACCTGGGCAAGGTCGTCGTCAAAGCCCCCGGCGCGCCGGCCGCCGGCATGAGCGCGGCGTCGGCGGCGGCGGCATCGACCGGCACGCCGGTGCTACTCAGCGACATCGCCACTATTCAGATCGCCGGCGAAGCGCGGCGCGGCATCGGCGAACTCAACGGCACCGGCGAAGCCGTCGGCGGTGTGGTCATCGCGCGATTCGGCGCCAACGCCTACAAAGTCATCGCCGACGCCAAGGCCAAGCTGTTTGAGCTCGAAGACGGCCTGCCCCCCGGCGTGTTCGTCAAAACCACCTACGACCGCTCCCAACTCATCGGCCGATCCATCGCCACGCTACGGCACACGCTGGTCGAGGAAATCGTCGTCGTCGGCATCGTCTGCATCCTCTTCCTGCTGCATGCGCGCAGCGAACTCGTCGCCGTCTTCGTGGTGCCCTGCTCGGTCGTCGTGTCGCTGCTGGTGATGCACCTGGTCGGCATCAACGCCAACATCATGTCCCTCGGCGGCATCGCGATCGCCATCGGCGTGGTCGTCGATTCGGCGATCATCATGGTGGAGAATGCGCATAAGCATCTGGATCGCGAAGAAGAGCTCGTCCACTCCGGCCATCCCTCCACGCCGCGCCACGAGATCATCCGCGAGGCCGCCATCGAAGTCGGCCCGCAGCTCTTTTTCTCGCTGCTGATCATCACCGTCAGCTTCCTCCCCGTGTTCGTGCTCGAAGGCGAGGCCGGCCGGCTTTTCAAGCCGCTGGCGTTCACCAAGACATTCGCGATGGCGGCGGCGGCGTTTCTGTCGATCACGATCATCCCGGTGTTGATGTACTACTTCATCACCGCCCGCGTCCTGCCCGCGCGCTGGGGACGAGCACGCAATCTGCTCGTCACGCTTGCGTCCATGTTCGTGCCCGCCGCGGCGCTGGTGATCGTCGCGAGCCTGCTGCCGGACATTGCGCCGTACAAGTGGTGGATCGGGCTCGGGTGGGCCGTGCTTGCCGCGATGCTGCTGATCCCGCAGAAGATCATCCACGAGAACCGCAGTCCGATCTCGAACGTGCTGCAATGGGCTTATTCGCCGTTCTTCAAGATGGCGCTGCGGCACCCGTGGGCCGTGATCTTTGTCGCGCTGGTCGCGCTGGCGTCGACGTACTACCCGCTGTCGCGCCTCGGCACCGAGTTCATGCCGCCTTTGGATGAAGGCGATCTGCTCTACATGCCGACAACCGACCCGAGCCTGAGCATCACCAAGGCGAAGGAGATCCTTCAGCAGACCGACAAGCTGATCAAGACCTTCCCCGAGGTCGCCAGCGTACACGGCAAGATCGGCCGGGCGGAGACCGCGACCGATCCGGCACCGACGTCGATGGTCGAAACCGTCGTGCAACTCAATCCCGATCGCTCCCAATGGCGCAAGGTGCGCGTCGCCCGTTTCTATGACGACTGGCCGGCGGTCTTCGCGTGGCCGTTCAGGCACACATGGTGGCCGACCGAGCGGCACATCAGCGCGGCGGAGCTGAAGTTCGGCTGGACGGATGCCGACGGCACGCAGCACGCGGGCCTCAACTCCGTCGTCGCGCTTCCCGGCATCGCCAACGCCTGGCCGTTCCCGATCGAGAACCGCATCAACATGCTGGCGACGGGCATTAAGACGCCCGTCGGCATCAAGATCTTCGGCCCGGACCTGGAGAAGCTCAGCGACCTCGCCGAGCAGGCCGCCAGCGCCATCCGCGCGGTTCCCGGGACCGTCAGCAGCTATCCCGAGCGGTCGTTCGGCGGCTATTACCTCGACATCGACATCGACCGCGATGTCGCCGCCCGCTACGGCCTCACCAGCGGCGACGTGCAGGACGCCATCCAGTCCGCCGTCGGCGGGATGAATATCACCTCGACCGTCGAAGGCCTCGAGCGCTATCCGCTCAATCTCCGTTTCGCCCGCGACTACCGCGACGACATCCCCGCGCTCAAGGAACTGCTCATCACGACGCCGGCGGGCGTGCAGGTGCCGCTGGGGCAACTGGCGTCGCTGAAGATCAACCCCGGCCCGCCGATGATCCGCTCGGAAAATGCCCAGCGAACGGCGTGGGTCTACGTCGACATCGCCGGGCGCGACATGGGCAGCTACATCGCCGAAGCCCGCAAGGTGATCGCCCGCGACGTCCAGCTCCCGCCCGGCTACACCATCTCATTCGCCGGCACGTTCGAGATGTGGGAACGGACGATCCCCAGGCTGATCGTGGCCAGCGGGATGACGCTGGTGGTCATCGTGCTGCTGCTGTACGTCAGTTCGCAGAGCTGGTTCCGCGTGGCGGTGGTGATGCTGGCGGTGCCGTTCAGCCTGGTCGGGGCGTTCTGGTTCATGTACCTCCTGGACTACAACCTGTCGCTCGCCGCCGTCATCGGCATCATCGCGCTGGCGGGGCTTGATGCCGAGACCGGGATGGTGATGCTGCTTTACCTCGACAACAGCGCCGACCGATTTCAACGGCAGGGAAAACTGCACACACGCGACGACCTGTGGCACGCAGTCCACGACGGCGCGGTGATGCGCATCCGCCCCAAGGCAATGACGGTGGCGGCGGCGTTCACCGGGCTGGTTCCGCTGCTGTGGGCCGACGGCACCGGTGCCGACACGATGCGCCGCATCGCCGCCCCGATGATCGGCGGCCTGCTGATCAGCTTCCTGATGGAACTGGTGATCTACCCGGTCGTCTTCTATCTCGCGAAAGGCCGAGCTCTGTCCGGCGGGGAATCGCTGTCATCCTGAACGAAGCGCAGCATCTGCTTGCCACGGAAAAATCCCGTGACAATTCAACCGCTTTGCCCGCCCAAGACCATCACAGAATAGCTGAAATCCGCAGTCCTCATGTCGATCGCCGGCAGATACGTTGCTTCTGAAATAATCAGTCTGTTTCACCCGAACCCGATTGCGATAGCCGGGCCGGGAACCAGCCGCGGGCGACGCTATCGCGCAGCGACCACTCGCCAATAATCAGAGGCCCGCCCCTGGCAAACTCGGCGAAGCGCGGGTACGCGTGCTCCATCGGATAGGCCAGGTGCTCGTCCAGCGTCAGCTTGTCGTAAATCTCGTAGAAAGACTGGTACGGATGGATGTCGGTCATCACGTTCGCGCAACCGAGCGCCGGCAACTTGCCGTGAAAGTCGACGAGCCGATGGTGCGGGTGGGCCTCGATAATCACCGGGGAACGTTCTGGGGTGATGTGCCTGCGGATGCGATGACTTATCAACAGAGAACTGATCGTGCCAAGGCGTTTACGCTCGTCGAGTTGCTGGTGGTGATCGGCGTGATTGCGCTGTTGATCTCCATTCTCCTGCCCGCGCTTAACAGCGCCCGTCGCGCGGCGGCTTCCGTGAAGTGCCAGAGCAATCTTCGCCAGATTGGCGCTGCGCTGCAGCTTTATATGAATGAGACGCATGGCATCCTCATGCCCATGCAGGACGACATCAGCTTCTTCAACGGACAATGGGTCTGCAAACTCGTCGAGCGCAACATCGTCAACCGGCCTGAAGACGGCGGACTCAGCAACAACCCGTTCATCTGTCCCAGTGGCGAGCAGACGTTCCAGAGCAATCTCTTCACTGACCCAACAAGCCAACTGAACGACATGCGCTGTAGTCTGATGGACGGCGACGACCTTCCCGCCCCGGCAACCTGGAAGCAGTACGCCTGCAACTACGCCGTCAACGGCAGCGCCACTTCCGCTGCGGCGTTCTGAGACAGCACCAGGCCCGTCTCGGAGTGGTTCCCCTTCGTTTTCTGGAAGAAGGCCGCCGCCCTCAAGCCGCAGGCGGTCAGCATGTTCAAAGTTAAGAACTCGACGCGCGTCGCGCTGGTCTTCGACGGGCTCTGGGCTCACAACCACAAAGGCGTGCGATTCACGCTCCGGCACGGCAAGCGCCGCAGCAATGCCACCGAGCGACTCGGCAATGTTCTGTTCCTGGACGTACACGTCGCGTCCGTTCGCGGCAGCGACCTGCCCCGCACGACCGACGTCATGACTGACGGCTCGGTCCTCAACACGGCCGGCAACGGCAAGTGGGCCATCACATTGATCAGCAAGCGGGTTCCCTAAGTAAGCCGTCTCCTCGCCAACATGTGATGTTTAGAAAAACGCGAGCCATCTGCCCCTCGGCCGCTTGTTCCGGCCCGAAACGCGAGCAGCACGCGGAACCGGGCGCGGTGATGCTCAAGGAACCATATGGAACCTGCAATCTTTTTGACCTGTCTGATGGGAATGCTCTGTCTCACCGCCAATCGGGCGTCGGCCGAGGAGCCCAATCTGCTCCGCGATCCGACCTTCGAGACGCTCGGCAAGCCCGGCGCCGCATGGAAGCTGATCGTCAACAAGGCCACCAAGGCGACCGCCACGCGCGTTGAAAACAACGGGAAAGCATCCGTCGCCATCAACATCCCGCAGGCGGCCGACCAACCGTGGCACATTCAGTTCATGCAGGACAAGGTCCCGCTCGAAAAGGGCACCAAGTACAGGCTGCAAGTCACGGCCAGCGCGGACAGCGAGCACCCCGTCAACCTGCTGGTCCAGCAACAGGACAAGCCCTACGCGATGCCTGGCCTGAATGTGAACGACAAGATCACGACGGAATCCACAACCCTCACCCACGAATTCACCTGCACCGCCGACGAGCCCAACGGCAAGATCGCCGTCACTTTGGGCGCGGCCGGCGGCACCGTGACGATCACGAGTTTCTCACTGACGCGCGTCGCCAAATAAGTGACTAAGCCTTGTGGAAGCCTCGGGCGAGTTCCATCGAAAGTCGCAGCCTCGCTCGACAAAGGCAACTGACGACAACGATCGCGCGAATCGATTCGCCGTGCGCATGCGCTGTCCGAATGCCGAGAAAGTCGTACACCGTAAGCATCTCCGGCTTGTCTCGATCCGGCCGCTCAACGCAACCCGATCAATCTCAAGCCCATCACGGTGCGCCCTTTCCCTCGCCGATTCGTCACCGTGTCGCGTCCGTCCGTGACCATCCAGAGCGGATTATCCCGCGCAGGATTCACCCTGACTTCATCCTGTCCCCCTCCATGCGGAACTGCCGAATGTCTGACTTGCCGACGACGCCGGTTTGCCGATTGGTCATTAAGCATTGGCCATTCCCCCTCACGGACTCAGCCGCTCGATCTTCCATGCCGCGCCATCGCGCGTGTAGCGGATGCGGTCGTGCAGGCGGGCGGTGCCGCCTTGCCAGAACTCGATCAGCGCGGGGGTAAGTCGCCAGCCGCCCCAGTTGTCGGGAAGCGGGACGTTGGCATCGGGGAACTTCTTTTCAAATTCGTCCTTGCGCTGTTCGAGGGCGGCGCGCGAGGCGATCGGGCGGCTTTGCTCGGACGCCCAGGCACCGATGCGGGCGTCACGCGGGCGGATGCTGAAGTACGCATTGGCCTCGGCGCGGGAGGTCTGGGCGAGCGTGCCCTCGATGCGCACCTGTCGCTCCAGCACCGGCCAGAAGAAGCACAGCGCCGCGCGCGGGTTGGCGGCGAGATCGGTGCCCTTCTGTGAGTCGTAGTTACCGTAGAACGTGAACCCGCGCGGGCCGAAGTCCTTGAGCAGAACGATCCGCGCGTGCGGCGCGCCCGTGGCGTCTGCGGTTGCAAGCGTCATCGCGTTCGGCTCGCCGGGACGATTCATCTTCGCGTCCTGAAACCACCGCGCGAACTGCTCAATGGCATCAGGGGCGACGTCGCGCTCGTCGAGGTGGCCTATGCCGTAGTCGGTGCGGAAGGATTGAAGGTCTCGTTGGATGTCGGAGGTGGACATTGGGTCGGTTGCGTTCAAACCTTGGGAAGATGTTTCAGATCGGAGACGTCTTTATCGCGTCCACTGGCTGCTTTATTGGCCCGAAGATCGGCGAGACCTATCACGGGAAGCTTTACACCATCGATTTCCACGATTGATCTGCGCGGCCAGCAGTCGGCGAAGTCTACTCCACTGGGACCGGTGAGCACATCAATCCGTACCGGTGAAACGCCAAGGATGTGCATCCGGTTGGGTTCGAGGAACCGACTTGCGTCAGCGGCTTCGTCGAAACCGAAACGCTTCATAACCCGCGCGACCCGCTCGGCGTTCTTAGGGCTGGTCGCGATCCAGAAATCAATGTCGGCGGTGAAGCGATGGTGGCCGTAGTAGTTCACGGCATACCCGCCAAGCAGGAGGTACTCAACGTTCTCGGAGTTGAGCAACTCGATAAACTCTTTGAAGTCGGGGGCGAGGTTGATCCGGTCTTGCGTACCCATGGTTGGCGGCGCGAATCTGCTCCAATGCGCGAAGCCGATCAACGGGCGTCAGCGCTAACCACTGGCGCGCATCTTCCTCGTCGGCCTCTGCCATCGTTCCAGACCAAAACTTCCTGGCGATTCTATCGCTGGGCATCGAGCCGCTCCAGATGTTTGCGATCGTATCCTATGCAAATCCGAGGTCTGTCGTACAAACCGTTTTCTAATCTATTACGGATGCGGCAACTACGTCCGAATCATCGTGAGCAGCATCTTGAACGGCGCGGTCGACTGCACCGCGTGCGCGATGTTGGCCGGCAGGAGCAGCACTTCGCCGGCGCGGACCGTGTGGGGCGCGGCGCCGATGGTGATGTTGCACTCGCCTTCAATCACCTGCACGAGCGCATCGAACGGGGCGGTGTGTTCGCTGAGGCCTTGGCCGGCGTCGAACGCGAAGAGTGTGATGGTGCCGGTCGGCTTTTTCACAAGCGTCCGCGAAACGACGGCGCCCGGCTGGACGGCGATCATCGACGAGAGGGTTTCGGGTGTGGTCATTTGCGTACAGCATGCCAACAAAAGCTGTGGGAGGCGAATCGACGATGACGTCCATTGAAGCCGAGAAGCCCCGGCCAGGCTTGGCCGGGGCTTTCGGTGTGTGATGTCACGCCCCGCAGACGCACATGATGCGTCCGCGCGGACGACGATTACTTCGTGCCATAGAAGCTGGGCATCGGCTTGCCGAGTTTTTCCCACTGCTTCACGACGGCGTCGGCCTTGCCGGCGCTGTTGAGCACGTTGGGCTGCAACTTGCGGCGGACCATGCCGATGATCGCTTCACGCGCCGGGCCAAGGTAATTACGCGGATCGAACTCGGCGGGCTTGGTGACGAATACTTCGCGGATCTTCGCGGTCATCGCCTGGCGAAGGTCGGTGTCGATGTTCACCTTGCACACGCCGTACTTGGTGACGGCCATGTTGATCTGGGCTTCGGGCACGCCCTTGGCGTTGGGCATCGCCCCGCCGTACTTGTTGACCAGGTCGATGAATTCCTGCGGGACCGACGACGAGCCGTGCATGACCAGCGGAAGGCCCGGGCAGGTCTTCATAATCTGCTCGATCTTGTTGAACGCCAGCTTGGCTTCGTGCTTGAACTTGAACGCGCCGTGGCTGGTGCCGATCGCGACGGCGAGGCTGTCGCAGCCGGTGCGCTTCCAGAAATCTTTGGCCTGATCGGGATCGGTCAGGAACTTCTCAACGTTCTTCTCGTAGTCGTGGGCGTCCATCCCGACGACATCTTCTTCGATGCCGCCGAGCATGCCGAGTTCGGTCTCGACGACAACGCCGGCCGCATGCGCGTGCTTCACGGCTTCGGCCGACAGCTTGATGTTGTCTTCGTACGAATGGTGCGAGCCGTCGATCATGACCGACGTGAACCCGTCCTTGACGCAGGTGTCGACGAGGTCGACGGTGTCGCCGTGGTCAAGGTGAATCGAGATGGGCAGCCAGGGATACTCAACGACGGCGGCGTCGATGATCGCCTTGAGGTAGTGCATCTTGGCGTACTTGCGCGCGCCTTTGGAGATCTGCAGGATCAGCGGGCTCTTCTCGGCGGCACACGCCTCGATGATGCCTTGACACAGTTCCATGTTGTTCACGTTGAACGCGCCAACAGCGAATCCGCCTTCGTAGGCGAGGTCGAACATCGGCTTGGTGGTCATCAGAGGCATAGCAGGATCCTTTCGTGCGCCATAGCGGCCTTCAGTGGCTCGCGTGCGCGGTCGTTTCAGTGAGTCGGCCCGCGAGCGAACGAATCGTTCGCGTCCGAGTCATCATCCTATGGAAAACTGCCCGCGCTTTCAAAAGGGATGCGATGGTCTTTTTATGACTTTTGTCGCACTGCGGGAAGTTCTCTAAGGCGAGGTCCGTAGCGGCTGCCTCGGCTAAAAAGAAAAACGCGATCCACGAATCTACACGAATGGACACGAATTGAGGGGGCGCAGGGCGCGCGACGCCTCAGTTTCAACTATCTGTGTCCTTGTGCGCTTCACCTGTGGCTGCTGCTTCTCCATTCGTACCATTTGTGGAGATTCGTGGAGATTCGTGGACAGGCCTTTTACTTCATCCGAATGACGTAAGGCGACATCAGCGCCACCGGCCGATCCTGGAGGATCGACATCAGGTTGAGCTGTTGGCCGAGCGACTCGCGGAGATCGAGGGGGAGCGAGCGAAGAATTGAATCGGCGCTGATCTCGATCCTCGGCGTGAACGGCAGCTTGGCATCCGCGCCGCGGCCGCTCAGGATGTCGGCAAACGTCGTGGGGGGCGGGAGGATCGTCACGTCGTAATTGCTCGCTTCACCAAGCTTGGCCCGGCCGGCGGCATTGGAAATAGCGGTCTTGAGGCCGCCGATCTCGTCGACCATCCCCAGATCCTTCGCATCCGCCGCCAGGAAGATTCGCCCGCGGGCGATCTTGTCGATGTCCTTGATTTTTTTGCCGCGCGTCGTCGTGATGCGGTCGGTGAACTGGTCGTAAGTGTTCTTCATCCACGTGCGGACCATGCGCTTCTGCTTCTCGTCAAAGCGGCTCGTCGAGCTGAACAGATCGGCATTCTGCCCGCGCGAGAAGGTCATGGTGGAGATGCCGAGCTTCTCGTACAGATCGGTCATAACGAACTTACCCCCGACGACGCCGATCGAACCGACGATCGCCGAGGGGTCGGCGACGATCCAGTCCCCCGCCGACGCGAGGTAATACCCCCCGCTGGCGGCCATGCCGCCGACGGAGATGACGACGGGCTTGTCCTTAGCAACGCGCCGAACCGACTGCCACATCGCCTCGCTCGCCAGTGCGCTACCGCCGGGCGAGCTGATGCGGATGACGATCGCCTTGATCGAATCATCCCGCGCCGCCATGCGCATCGCCTGGCGAATGTCCTCGGATCCCACGCTGCTCCCTCCGAACATCCCTTCGCCACCTTTGCCGTCGATGATCGTGCCATCGGCGTAGACGATCGCGACCTTCGGCTTTTCCGACGGCGTCTCGCGCTTGTTCAGCGCCGCCAGGAGCGTGAACGGGTTCGACAGATCAATCGCTTCGCGCTCGGCCGAGCCGAAGTTGTGGACGAGGTTGATCTCATCGCCCAGTTCCTCCTTCATCAGCCCGCGCAACCCGTCGGCGTCGACCAGGTGATCGACCCACCCGAGCGATTCGGCCTGCTTGCCGCTGACGATCGCGCCGTCGATGGCGCGCTTCACGTCCTCGCTCTTGAGGTTGCGATTCAGCGAGATGCCATTGACGATCTGCTGGTAGTACGCCTCGACGAGCTTGTTCATCTCGCCTTTAAGCTCCTCGGAGGGCTCACTTCGCGTGAATGGCTCCTCGGCGCCCTTGTACTCGCCGATCTGCACGTAGTCGGCGGCGATGCCGAGCTTGTCGAACGCGCCCTTGTAGAACATTGTCTCAAAGCCGATTCCCGGGATGAAGATCTCGCCGCCTTGCATCAGGCAGATGTTGGTCGCGCCCGAGGCAACGATGTACGAGGTCGTGTCATAGCTGTCTGCGTAAACGAAGCTTTTCTTTCCAGCCCGGCGCAGCTCGGCGATGGCGTCCCGCACTTCCTGGGCCTGCGAAAAGTTCAATCCCGTCCCGGCGCCGATATAAAAGACCGCCGCCTTGATGGTCGCGTCGTCGCCGGCCTTTTCGATGCGCGCGATCAGGTCGCGGAGCGTCGGCGACGGCTCGCCGAAGAACGAAAAGCTCGCCGGCTTCTCGCGGAAGGCTTCGTTGAGGTCGAAGTGCGCGACCTGCAGCATCTTCTCGACGGTCTGCGTCTGCTCCTGCATCTGCCGCGCCAGTTCCGCCGGCGTGACGAATTTTTTCTTTGCCGCCGACGGCTGAGTGGATGGTTGGGTGGTCGACGACGACATGGTCGGGTTGGTGGTCGGCTTGGTGGTCGCATCGGCGAATACCAGCGAGGACGACAACAACGTGATCGCGATTGCGCGCTTCAGCATCAGGTGCTCCGGTTCGATCAGACAGAGACGTTTGCGTTTCTCGTGGCGTGGGCATCCTGCCCACGCTCCCCGCTTGAAGCCCCGTGGGCAAGATGCCCACGGCACGACACAGCCACGATATCCTAACAATCGGCGCACTGCCAAGTCATCTGCTATTCTTGGTCGATCATGATTTCGTCGAAGAAACCGGTCGTCATCGTCACCGAAGGCTCGGACCCAACGCCGCTTGCATGGCTCAAGGAGCAGGTCGATGTCCGCGAGGTGATGTACGACGACCCGGCATTTGATGCACACCTCGCCGTGGCCGATGGACTCGTCATCCGCACGTACACCAAGGTGACGCCGCCGTTCCTCGCCAAGGCACCGAAGCTGAAGGTCGTCGGCCGAGGCGGGGTCGGGATCGAGAACATCGACGTCAAGGCCTGCCGCGCCCGCGGCATTGAAGTCGTCTACACGCCCGATGCCAACACGCTCGCCGTCGGCGATTACATCTTCGGCTACATCCAGCAGCTCATCCGTCCGTGGAATTTTTTCAAGGAGAAGGTCTACACGCCCGCGGAGTTCAAGAAGATCCGCGCCACCGTTCGCGGCCGACAGCTTAACGAGATGACGATTGGCATCCTCGGCATGGGCCGCGTCGGCAAACGCGTCGGCAACATCGCCGCCAACGGTTACGGCATGAAGGTGATCTACAACGACGTCCTCGACATCCAGCCGAGCGATCTTGCGTTCGCTGCGACCGGCGTCAACAAGGAAGCGCTTTTCCGCCACTCCGACATCCTGACGATCCACGTCACCATGCTCCCCGGCAACGAGAACATGGTCGGCCGCGACCAGCTCGCGCTGATGAAGCCCGACGCGATCGTGCTCAACACCAGCCGAGGCGAAGTCCTCGACGCTCGCGCACTTGCCGACGCCATCCGCGGACATCGGCTTGCCGGTGCCGCCATCGACGTCTATTGGCCGGAGCCGCCTCAGGCCGATTTCCCGCTCGTCGGCTTGGACAACGTCCTGCTCACCCCCCACCTCGCCGCCCGCACCGGCACGGCGTTGGAAAACATGAGTTGGGTGGTCCGCGACGTCGTCGCCGTCCTGCAAGGACAAACGCCGAAGCACCCGGCGCCTTGATCCCGCGTCTGGTGGGGGCGGCTCATCGTCTTCTGGACAATCGGCCTATTTTTCACGGTCCATTTTTCCGCCGACTTTTGCGATCGGCGGCGGTATGAAGGGGCGTACACGCGACGCGTCGCGCGTGATCCGGGTTCTCGATCAGCGGGAGCCGGAAGCTCTTTCAAAAGTGAAGAGTTCGCCCTGCAATCCCGGCCGGTTTAGTGGGGCGAATGTATCAAATGTAGCGCGCGTCACATTGATGCATCGCGCGTGCCGACCCGCGCAGGCTCGTCCCGGCCATGGCGTCGGCCGGTGACGGGCATGCAAGTAACGGGTTGCCGGTCTGCGAAGTGTAAAAACAAAACTTCCGGAGGGGTGGCTCCGATCCGCCTCCGGAAGTGCGCCACGGCTTTGAAGCCGCTTTGTTCGGTTGTGAGCCATCGGAAATCGGATTCCGATGACAGGATCGACTATAACCCTGCCCCTACCCCCTGTCAATTAAGAGTTTGGATAAGTTCCGCCCCCCTCTATAATTGGTAACATCAATGCTGCCAACGGCTTACAGAGCATTCGGCTGGACGGATTCGTGGCGTTTTGGCCCCTCCCGGGCAGGGTGGGGCACTGTAGTTTTGTGGCTGTTTGGGTGGTGTGATACACCAGTCGTCCGTGACCCCCGATGGAACGCCCAAAACCGTGCTGGTAGCGATCGGGGTCGTCGTCGATGCCGATGGAGCCCGGCTGTTGATCTGCCGGCGCCAGCCCGACGCGGTGCTGGCCGGGCTATGGGAGTTTCCCGGAGGGAAGATCGAGCCCGGCGAATCCCCCGCCGACGCGGCGGTGCGCGAGGTGCGCGAGGAACTGGGCATCGAGGTCGCCTCGACGGGCGCGCTCGAGCCGATCACCCACGCCTACGCCCACGCAATCGTCACCCTTACGCCGATCCTGTGTCGTCACCTCAGTGGCGAGCCTCAAGCGATTGGTTGCGCCGAGTGGCGGTGGGTCTTGCCCACAGAGCTTGCCGACTTCGCGTTCCCCGAAGCCAACGCGCCGCTGCTGGCTTGGCTGGTCACCCACCTCGATCGGTGCGTGCGTGAGCGGGCAACGGATTGAGTCCCGCTGACCCCACCCTTCGGCAAGAATGTTGATTGATCGCCGGGCTGCGCATCTCCAATCCCGCACTCGCCAACGTCCGCTCTTCTGGGCGAAGAAAGCCGGCAAAACCCGCGTCGTCGCTCAACGGAGTACGTCAGAGGTTGAAGCATGAAACGGCTCCTGTTCATCCTTGATCGTCCGGCCGATCAAATCTGAAAGGCTTGAAACGCGACCTCGCCCCGTGCAGCCGGCAATACGATCTGGCATGATCGGCGACGTGATTCGGATCAGTTGCGTCAGCTTCTTCAACACTGTCCCGCTCGTCTTCGGGCTCGCGGATGACCCGGCGCTGGCGCTGCGATTTGGCGTGCCGTCGTCGCTCATTGACGACCTGCTCACCGGACGCGCCGACGTCGCGTTGCTGCCCGTGATCGACTACCAGCGCGTCGAAGGCCTTCGTATCATCCCGGCAGGCGGGATCGGGTGCGACGGGCCGACGCTGACGGTCCGGCTGTTCTCGCGCACGCCGATCGACCAAACCCGCGTGCTGGCGGCGGATACCGACAGCCATACGTCGGTGGCATTGGCGCGGGTGATCCTGCTCAAGCAATTCGGACGAACGCCCGAGATCGTCCCGCTCGACGCGGCGTGCAACCGCGAAGGGGAAACCCGGCTGCTGATCGGCGACAAGGTCATTACCGCCGAGC
>JBBRFH010000029.1:0-19294 GCA_038224615.1 Tepidisphaerales bacterium | reverse complement strand
GACCGAGTTTGCTGGCGGAGGGTAGTTCACGGAGACGTTTTGTCGTCTGCCCAACAGGGCATGGCGTTGTTCGCCGATGTCCAGCGACAATTAAAATCCACCACCGACGACAATTAGAATCCACCGGTTGAACGGGGATTCGGCGACCCTGTTTCGGACTCAAAAGGCAAGGAGTCCAAAGCATGGTGTCGGATCGCCAGATAAGGAGACTGATGTCGTTGTTACAGCAGGAGCAGTCGTTGCAAGTGTCGGCGGATAAGGCGGGTACGCCCACGGGTCGCACGCTCCTAGTAGCGACCGTTCTTCGTCCACCGTCAGCAGCACGATCGGCCTGGCGTTCTCGATCGTGATCGACTCGATCCGGATCGACGAGAACGGGTTCTCGCTGTACGGCGGCAGGTGCCGACGCTTGATGGCGTACTGGAGGAGCGACCGGCAAGCCTGCAGAATGTACAGGATGCCCTTGTCGAGCAGACGGCGCGTTGCCGAGTGCTTGTGGCCATTCGGTGCCACCTTGATCGTTCGGAGCCACCGGGCGAACGATTCAACCTCCCGCGGCCCGAACTGGGACACCTTCTGCATGTGCCGACATTCGGCCTGCAGGAAACGGACCAGGTACGCAGTTGCCGTACGGTAGCGGCTGATGGTGTGAACGCTGGAACGCTTCACGCCTTCGTGATGCTCCAGCCACTGCACACGCAGATCGGCAACCGATATCGGTTCGAAGCTGGTCGCTGCCGGGACACCGGTCTCGATCTGAACATTTACCTGAGCCGCCAACTGACGCGCCGCCGCCCGATCGCCCGAAGCGCGAACCTGCTGGCGTTGACCATGCTCGTGATACCGCAGGTACCAGACCTTGCCGCGGGAGTAGACAGAGACTCGCCCGACACGAAATGTGCCCGGCGAACGAACGGATTGTGGGGAAGCCAACGGGACCTCGCAGAGATCCCCCGCGCTACAAATAGCGCTACAAATCGGCCGCTCCGAGGAAGTCCCGGAAACATAAACGCCCGCTGTTCCTACACTTAGAACAGCGGGCGGTGTGCAGAAACGGAGAAGGGGGGATTCGAACCCCCGGTACGGGTATAAGCCCGTACAACGGTTTAGCAAACCGTCGCCTTCAGCCACTCGGCCACCTCTCCAGATGGACCGGACAAGATAACGCCTTCGTGCGGCGTTCGCCAGTGGTCGGCGGGGGGCAAAAATGGGGCTATTGGGGGAGGAAGCGGATGACCTTGATCTCGTGCCCGCCGGCGACCAGCGCCAGGGTGATGATCAGCCACAGGCCGGTGGCGATGGCTTCGCCGAAGATCATGCCGATGAAGATCGGCTTCATCCGGTTGAACAGCGTGGCCCCGCCGAAGCGGAGAATGAGCACCTTCGCCAGCCAGCCGAGCAGGATGCTGAACCACGCCAGTTGCATGTACCAGACAGAGCACATGAGGAAGCCCACCGGCATCAGAGGCCAGGCGGCGTAGCGCATCGTCAGCACCTGCAGCACGAGCATCACGCCGATGCCGATGCCAAGGTGTATCCAGGTGTTCTGCGGGCGGCTCGGGAAAATGCCGCGGTCGACCTGGATGGGGAAATCGACGAGATAGGTCTTGGGCCAGTGGGTTGTGCCGTAGACATTGAGGACGCCGGACGCCGAGTCGCTGAGCGGGATGGCGTGGCGGTAGTAGCACCAGAGGGAGGCGGCCGCGCAGGCGAGCGTGGCGATGACTAGCGTGGCCGTCAGCAGGGGGACAATCCCTCGCCGGCGCTCGCCGGGCGGTTGGGGGTCGACGGTGTCGATGGTGTTAAGCCCGTGCATCCCGAACACCAGCGCGCTTTCGCGCGCCGCTTGCATGTAGCCGTAATGGCTGACGCCGTAGAGGAACGCGTCGCGGGTCGAGAAAATTTTCGGCGAGAACGTCGTCAGCAACTGGTTGATGCCGACCGAGACGCGCACGAACGCCAGCCCCGTCTCGGCAACCACGCGCGCGGTGACGAAGTGGGCCAGCAGGATCATCAGGACAATGACTCCCGCAAGCCACGGTGAGCAGCCGGCAAACAGAATCAGCCACGCCAGCATCCCGCCGACGCCGGTCAGGAACGCGATCGCCGCCAGACGATAGGAGACGAACCCGCCTTGCGCATCGCCCGCGCGGGGCCGGCCGACGAGGGCTCGCAGGATCATCATCCAGTGGGCCCGCCCGATCCACAGCACGCCGGCGGCGAAGGCGAACACGGCGCCAAGCTGCTGGTCGTTGTACGCTTCGGCTGGGATGCGCGTGCTGGTGGGGTCGACGATCCATCGTGCCACCGCCACGATAACGACGCTGCCCCATAAGCTGAAGCTGGTGCGCGTCTGCGTGAAGTACGACACGCCCAGCAGCGTGAAGTAGATCGTCTGGGCCTTCATGAAGCCCTGCATCTGCACCCAGGGCTCGTCTGCGAGCACGGCCGTCAGATCGAACTTGAAGGGGATCAGCGGCACATAGTTCGGGAAATACTGGCTAAGCCCCAGCGTGCTTTCGACAAGCAGCACGACCACCATCGCGGTCCAGAATCCGTGGCTGCTGAACACGCCATTGAACGCCCGCCCCGGCTCGGGCGCGGCCACCAGCATGGACTGCAACTGCACGATCGGGAACGGCAGGCGCTCATTGACGGTCCACTGGAAGCGCAGCAGGCACGCCAGCGCCAGCAGCGCCGTCAGGAACGCCGCCGAGAACAGCAGCCACATCGAAAGCGGCTTGATCCATCGTCCCCACGGGATCGCCTCGTCATCGCGCAGCCGCGAGTAGAAGGACGTGATCGCCGGATCGTTCGCGCCGCCTTCGACCGGCTTGGCGACGAACAGCGACGGCGGAAGATTCATCTCGCGCAGCACGCGCGGGTACTCGCTCACGTCGCCGGCAAACTTTGTGGGGGCGACGGGCAGGGGCATGATCTGCCGCAGCAGCCCCTGTGATGGGATCGAGCAACTGATCAGCGCCATCGCCATGATCACCGCGAGCTCGCCCGGCATCAGCGCCAGCCGTGGCGCGAACTTGTGCAGCGGCCCGTTGACCAGCAGCACGATCGCGAGCATGCACAGCGCAACGATCGGCGGGAAGTAACTCCCGACAATGAAACTGCCGTCGACGACGTAGTCGTTGTAAGGCGTGACCACGACGATGAGCACGGAAAGCGCCACGCCGACGAGGACAGCGCGGATCGACAGGGAGCGTTGACGTGGTTCCACCGCGCACCACTGTCGTCGTCGGCAACGAAGCGTCAAGTTCACGTCAATCACGGGACAATTCGCACCTCCCCCGTCATTGGACCCCGGCGGACGTAACGCTACGCCGGCCGGCAAACGCTCGGATCGGGTTGGTGCCGCCGTCCGGCCGTATCGTCTGGCAGTGAGGCGGATTGACATTGCTCGAAAATGCTGCCATATTCAGGACTCGAAACGGTGGCCGTAGCTCAGTTGGTAGAGCGCCAGTTTGTGGTACTGGACGTCGCGGGTTCGAATCCCGTCGGTCACCCTTTGGGGAAAGTCGATAGGCGATAGTGGATAGTCGGAAGCGTGGATTGCGCTATCGACTATCCACTATGGACTATCAACTCTCTCCTTCCCATGCTCACCCGCCGCATCATTCCCTGTCTCGACGTTGACCGTGGCCGAGTCGTCAAAGGCGTGAAGTTCTTTGATCACGTCGACGCCGGCGACCCGGTCGAGCAGGCCAGGCGGTACCAGGAGCAGGGGGCCGACGAGCTGGTCTTCTACGACATCACCGCCAGCCACGAGGGCCGGGAGATCATGGCCGATCTTGTTCGGCGGGTGGTGGATGTGATCTTCATGCCGCTCACTGTCGGCGGCGGTATCCGCACGCTCGACGATGCGACGCGATTGATCCAAGCCGGCGCTGAGAAAGTGTCGCTCAACTCTGCGGCGGTGAAGAACCCGCAGTTGATCCACGACATCTCCCGCAAGTTCGGCCGCTGCGCCACCGTGCTCGGCCTCGATGCCAACCGCGTGATGAAGGACGGCGTCGAGCAGTGGGAGGTCTTCGTCAACGGCGGCCGCGTGCCGACGGGCGTGATGGTGATGGACTGGGTCAAGAAGGCCGAGGAACTCGGCGCTGGCGAGATCGTGCTGAATGTCATGAATGCCGACGGCACCAAGCAGGGCTACGACATCGAAATGACCGCCGCCGTCAGCAGCGCCGTCCACATCCCCGTCGTCGCCAGCGGCGGCGCCGGATCGCCCGCCGACATGCTCGACGTCCTGGGCGCCGGCAAAGCCGACGCCGCCCTGGCCGCCAGCATCTTCCACTTCAACGAGTACACCGTCGGCTCCGTCAAACAGTTCCTCCACGACCGCGGCGTGCCGGTGCGGTTGGTTTGACGTACTGTGGGCATCCTGCCCACTGCGTTCGATCTCGGGTGCCACGGATCACGGTACTCTGAGACCTGTGCCTCGCTCGCCGTGCCAGATAGCACAGGTCTGCGAGTACGCTGACCTGTGGCACCCGGCTCCGACGCAACCAATGGGTCCGAAATTGGTCGACATCCACCCCTGCATGAATCAACTCCGCATCAGCTCCGCTTTCTTTCCGAAGATCTTCTCAAACCACCCGCGCTTCTTCCTCGCGGCCCATAGTTCGAGCTGGATATCGACGGGCGACGTGATGGCAAACGTGACCGCTTCCGTACCGATCTGGCACTTGACGTTGTTGACGCCGGTGACGTGGCTGCGGTCGAGGCCGTCGGCGAGGCGAAGCAACGCGACGCCCACATCGACGATGCGGCGATCGGCTACGGTCAGCTTCGCGTAGAGCCCGTGCTTCTTCCTGCTCGGAGTGCTCTTGCGGTGGAAGCGGGCGATCGAGCCCATCACCTTGATTTCGTCGGCGGCGAAGCTCTTCAGCTCGCCGTTGAGGATCAGGTATTCACTGTGGCGGTGGTGGCGCTTGGGCGTGATGTGCCAGCCGATGTCGTGGAGCAGTGCGCCGTACTCGATCAGCTCGCGTTCGCGATCGCCGAGATGGTGCAGCGGCTTGAGGTCATCGAACATCTTGAGCAGCAGCTTGGCGACGTGCGTGCTGTGCGTGGCCCGCCAGTTGGACCGCCGCGCCAGATCCATCACGCTGCGGCGGCGCGGGTCGGGGACTTCGCGGCGGATCTGGATGTCGGGGTTATGCCGCGTCAGGTAATCGCTGACGATCCCCTCGCGCAGCGCGGCGCTGCACAGGTCGATCCGCTTGACGTCGAGCGTGCGCATGAACGAACTAACCAGCACCACGCCGGCGACGATTTGGTCCTTGCGGTGGCTGTCGATGCCGCGGATGCGCGAGCGTTCGTCGCTGGTGCTCTTGATGAGCCGTTGTTCGAGCTTTTCGATCTTGGCGCGATCGATGACGCGCGACTGCTCGGGGTCATCTCCTCCGGCGAGCTGGGCGATGTTCTCGAGCGTGCCGCTGGTGCCGAGGCATTGCACGGGCTTAAGCGGCAGGATGCGCTGGGCGAGCGGCGCGAGTTCCTTCGCGTAGTGGTTGCGGAGCGCGAGCAGGTCGTCTTTGCTGATCGGATCGCTCTTGACGAATTGCGCCGTCATCCGCGCCGCGCCGAGCTTGCGGCTTTCGGCGAGCCTGGCCTCGCGGTTGTCGCCGACGATGAACTCGACGCTGCCGCCGCCGATGTCGATCATCAGGTGCGGCTTCTTGCCGAGGTCACGGGCGCTGCGGATGCCGAGGTAGATGAGCCGCGCCTCCTCGCGCGCCGAGACGACGCGGACGTAGAGCTTCAGCTCGCGCTTGATGCGCTCGATGAGATCGCCGCCGTTGGAGGCTTCGCGGATAGCGCTGGTGGCGACGGCGACGATCTTCTCAGCCTGCCGCTGCTGCGCCGCCTGCTTCATGCGTTGCAGCGAGGCGACGGCGCGGTCCATGGCCTCGGGGGAAAGCTGGTGCGACGGGAAGGAGATGCGTCCGAGGCCGACCATTTCCTTCACGCGCCACAGCGTCGTCATGCCCCCGTCGGCGTCGACCTGTGCAATGATCATGTGGACGCTGTTCGACCCGACGTCGATCGCAGCGATGCGAAGCGATGCGTTGTCATTCGTGGGCACAGCCGCGCGACGCGCGTGAGTCGTCGAAGGGGTTATCATCTAGCGCAGTAGATTACGCGGTGCGGAGTCGAGATGGAATTGGATGCGCACGCACAAGCGGCATGGCGACTGAAGTCGCCATGCCGCTCGTGTTGCTCCGGATGGGATCACTGCGGATTACTTGTATCCTGGCAGGAATTCCTTCTCGGCGTTGAACATTTCATTGGTCATGTCACGGATCTGCTTTGGCGTGCAGACGGCGGCGGTGAGGGGGTCGAGGAACAGGGCGTGAATCGCCGACTCCTTGCATCGCTCGATGCACGCCGTGGCGGCGAGATCGAAGTACGCCATCTGGCTGGCGCAGATGTGACCCATCTGAGCGGGCAGTTTCCCGTAGCGGGTCGGGTTGATGCCGTTGCGGTCGATCATGCAGGAAACCTCAACAGCGCCGTCGCCGGGGAGATTGGTGATGAGCTTGCCCGCTTCGCCGACGTTCTTCTTGGCGGGGGTGACGGCGCTGTTCATCACGTTGCCGTGGATACGGAAAGGCGCGTCCTTTTCGCGGGCCTCGATGATCCACGAGGCGTATTCCCACGAGCGCTTCAGTTCGATGGAGGCCTCGCCGCTGACGAGTTTCATGCGATATTCATCTGCACCCTTGCGCCAGTCGGGCCAGTTCGAGGCGTAAAAGCGGCTTCCGCCTTCGTAACCCCGACGGAGCAGCGCCTGACCGGCCTTGCTCTTGCGGTAGTAGGGCAGGTACTCGCTGAGGTGGCCGGACGATTCGGTGATGAACGCGCCGAATTGGACACACATGTCCTTGCGGATCAGGTCACCGGTCTTGTAGGGCTGCTCGGTCTTCACACCGTGCCCGGCGTACTGAGAATCGAAGACGGCCTTGCCCTCTTCGGCTTCGCGGTAGCCGAGTTCGAGTTCCTTCTGGAACTTCTCGTAGAGCACCTTGGTGTAGAGGTTCTCGCCTTTGTGCTGCAGCTTGGTGAACCACGCGAGGTGATTGACGCCGGCGCACTCCCATTCCAGCTCTTCGTAAGGCACGCCCGCATACCCGGCGAGCAGGTGGCTGGTGCCCTGGACGCTGTGGCACAGGCCGACCATCTGGATCTCCGGCACCGCCCGGCCGGCGGCGCAGATCATCATGCTCATCGGGTTGGTGTAGTTGAGCATGATCGCGTCGGGACAGATCTCGCGCATGTCGCGCAGGATGTCGAGGAAGACGGGGATCGTGCGCAGGCCCTTGAAGAGACCACCCGGGCCGATGGTGTCGCCGATGCACTGGTCGACACCGTACTTCAGGGGGATGTCGTTATCGAACGCCACGCACGCGGTGCCCGAGACCTCGACGCAGCAGACCGCGTAGGTCGTGCCGGGGAGCATCTCGCGGCGATTGGTGGAGGACTTCACGGTCCACCCATCATCGCGGCCGGCGTCCTTGATTAGCTTGGCAATCACCTTGTGCATCGTGCTCAGGCGATCCTTGTCGACGTCGACCAGGCGAAGCTCGCCTTTGTCGGCACCGGGCATGAGCAGCACGTCCTTGCACAGCGTCGGACAGAAGCCCGAGCCGGCACCGAGGAACGTGATGTTGATCGGACGATTGATCTTTCCGCGCAGGCCTTCCTGCGAATCGGCGGCCTTGGTGTGGGCGGCGTGACCTGCTTTGCTCTCATCGACTGCGGTGGCGGTGGCCATGAAACATGCTCCTGAAGAAAAGTAAAACCGTGATTAGATTAGCAGAGGATTCAAACGAAAAAATAGGAAGGAGAAATAAAAAATAGTACAAACGTGATCGAAGGGTGCGTCAACGTTCGTGCGAACCGCCGGCGGGGCGGACGATAAAGCCAGCGACGGAATACATGAGCGGCATGATCGACCTCTACCCGGTGCGAACGAATCGTTGCCCATCGACGCGCTTGGCGAACCCCTTGAGCGTGAGCATCGTCAACTCCCGCAACACGACGTGGGCCGCAAGTGACGTCTGCTCGACGATGGCGTCGACGCCCAGCGGATCGCGTGTCAGAGCCGAATGGATATGCCGCTGATCGGCCGACAACAGGGTGGTCACCGACACCGCTTGCAAGGTTGCGGGGGTCACAGGCAAGTTCAGTCGCTCCGCAGGCGATTCAAAGAGCGGCATTTCTGGAAGCGACGCATCCAGGGCACCGACCGCTTCAAGAATATGCTCCACGCGCGTGACCAACGTCGCGCCCTCGCGAATGAGTTTGTGCGGCCCGGCGGACAGCGCGTTGTCGACCCGGCCGGGGATCGCCATCACCGGCCGCTGATGATCTTCGATCGCCTGGCGCGCGGTGATGAGCGCGCCTGAGCGCTCGTCGGCTTCGATGACCAGCACGCCGCGTGACATCCCGCTGACCACGCGATTGCGCTTGGGGAAATTGTCCTTCAGCGGGGGCGTGCCCATCGGGTACTCGCTGAGCACGCACCCGCGCGCCGCGATCTGGTTGAAAAGCTCGGCATTTTCGGGGGGATACGAGACGTCGATCCCGCTGCCCAGCACGGCGATGGTTCGTCCATTCGGCTGCTGCATCGCCCCGCGATGCGCCGCCGAGTCGATCCCTCGCGCGCCGCCGGAAATCACGGTGAAGCCCGCGCCCGCGAGCATCGCACCGAATCGCTCCGATTGCTCCCGCCCGTAGAAACTGCACTTGCGGCTGCCCACGATCGCAATCGAATTCAGGTCGCGCGGCTCAAGCGTGCCCCGGATATACAAGATTAGCGGCGCATCCGGCACCGCGCGAAGCAGATACGGAAACGCCTCATCATCCGGACACACAAAGCCAACATCCGGCATCGCGTGCGCGCGGGCCATCTCGTCCTCGACCTTCGCCCGCGCCTCGACGAGCGCCTGCGCCAGCTTCGGCGCTCGCGCCGAGCCGATGCCTTCGATCGTTTTCAACACATTCGCACTCGCATGACACGCGGCTTCGGCCGATCCGGTCGCTTCAACAAGGCGGCGCGCGAGGATCGGCCCGATCCCTTCGGTCAGTGACAAACACAACCAGTTGCGATGCGACATGCTTTACCCCCGCAGACTATCGAGTGCTGCCTTCACGAGTTCGGGCGACAGATCATCGTACACGGCGACGTGCCCGATTCGATCCGGCAGCACGAATCGAATTCGCCCGGCGTTCACCTTCTTGTCAAAGTACATCGACTCCATCACGCGATCTATGTCGAGCATCATTCCGCTCGTCGGCAGCCCGGCGCGGCCGACAAGCCGGCGGATGCGATCGCGGGTGGCGGGGTCGATCATCTTGAGTTCGGTTGCGGCGAATGTCGCGGCGCACATGCCGAGTGCGATCGCCTCGCCGTGCGCGTAGGCGAACTGCGAGACGCTCTCGATCGCGTGGCCGAAAGTGTGGCCGAAATTGAGATGGGCGCGCTCGCCGTGCTCGAACGGGTCGGCGATGACGACGTTGGCTTTGATCTGCACGTTATGTGCGATCAGCTCCGCGAGAAGTGTCGGCTCCAGTCGAAGGATCGACTCGAGTTGCTCTTCCATCTGCGCAAAGCCATCGGCGTCACGAATGATCTCGTGCTTGATGCACTCGGCCAGGCCGGATCGAAACTCGCGCGGCGGCAGCGTCGTGAGTACCTGCGGGTCGATCAGCACGGCGGCAGGCTGGTGGAAGGCGCCGATGAGGTTCTTGCCTGCGGCATGATCCACGCCGGTCTTGCCGCCCACCGACGCATCGACCATCGAGAGCAGCGTGGTCGGCATCTGGATGAATGGCACACCGCGCAACAGCGTCGCAGCGACGAACCCTGTCATATCACCCACGACGCCGCCGCCGAGCGCGATGATCGGCATCGAGCGTTCAAACCTCGCGCCGAGGAACGTATCGAAGACCGGCAGAAGCGCCGGCAGGGTCTTGTGCTGCTCGCCGGCCGAGAGCGTTGCCGTGACGACGTCAAACCCTGCCGACTGCATCGATGCGCTCAGACGCTCGAGGAAGATCGGTCCGACGTTGCTGTCGGTCACGACGCCAACGCGCGTCGACTTCGACACCGCGCGCAGTGCCGCGCCGGCGCGATCGATCAGTCCCGGCTCGATGCGGATGTCGTACGGCCTGTCGGGTAGCGCGACACGGACCGTCTGCGTGGTTGCTGGCATCGACGCGATTGTAGCGAGGCGGCGCTGCCGCGGTAGACTTGCGGGCGACCCGTCCCGACGCGCGAGCGAATAGTTCGGATTCAGGTTCAAAGGCGTTTTTTTTGCCAGCCCACCGTCTATAGCGGCCGCGCCCCTGACCCGGCGTGGCACTTGGTCATTGATAGCGAATCGCCCGTAGCGGTTCAGTTCATCGGGACCGACGACGTCTGCCGCGGGTCCTGCATGTCGCGCACGGTGACGTCGGTGGAGAAGACTTCGACGCGGCGGTTCGGATGCTGCTGGTCGCTCGTGTACGCACGCTGTCGCACCGGCTCGAACGTCGAGCAGCCCTGGACGCGAAGGATGTCCGGCGAAACGCCGATTTTCGTCAGGTAGTCGGCCGCGATCTGGGCACGGCGGATAGAAACGTCCATGAACTGCTGGCCGGGCGTCCCTTCGGCGAAGTCGTCGCGCGACGCGTGTCCTTTGATGATCACCACGAACCGTGTGCCGGTGATCTGCTTGGCGATCTGGTCGAGCACCTGCATGTCGCCGGGATCAAGGTTGGCGCGGCCGATGTCGAAAAGGATGCGCGTGCCGACCGCCGCCAGCTTGCCCTCGCGGATCGTCTGCACCTGCGGGTCGGTTCCCTCGGCGGCTTCTTCGTGCTCCTTTTTCGTGCCCTGTTCGCCGGGGCCAACGAGCCGAGCTTTTTTGGCGATCATCGCGTCGTCGACGGGGTCGCCCTTGCTCGGATCCGGCACGTATCCGAACGCGGCGCGGATCTCCCCGATGGTCTCCAGGAAATCCTGCGACTGCTTCTGCGCTTCGGCCGATGCCGCCGCCGATGCCGTGGTCGGATTCGTGAACCCGGGCTTGAGCACCCACAGGATCACGAACAGACCCATCATGCACATGATGAGATCCGCCAGCGTGAAGATCCATTCCGGGCACTCTTCGCAGAGCTCGTGGGGATCGCATTTTTTGCAGGGTTTGGCCATGGATATCCACCGCAGAGACACAGAGACGCGGAGATCAACTCGGCAAGTTCAAGACTTTTCGCCGGATGCCGTCTTTTAATACTTTCACATTGAAGTTGATGAGCAGTCCGATGGGCCAGCCTCCCAGCTTCAGATAGGTGATGAGTTGTGCCTCGTGAATTGGGTCAATTGCCTTCACGGATTTGATTTCAATGACGATCACATTCTCGACAAGAAGGTCCACTCGATAGCCGCAATCAAGCTGCAGGCCCTTGTAGCGCACGGGAAGCGGCAATTGCCGCACATAGTTCAATCCGAGCAAGTCAAACTCATGGCATAGGCACGCTTCATAAGCCGATTCAAGCAAGCCTGCCCCGGTTTCGCGATGCACCTCAATTGCTGCACCAATGATCTTCTCGGTGATCTGGTTCAGGTCCATGACGCTCTCCGCGTTCTCTGCGTCTCCGCGGTGATCACACTCTATGCCGCTGCTTTGAGCATGGCGGCTTGGGTCTTGTTATCGAGGAACGACAGGAGCTGCATCTCGACGACGCGCGGGTTGTTGCCGGCCTGGATGCTCAGGACGCCCTGGAGAATGATCTCCTTGGCGAAGCCTTCTTCCTTCGACAGCAGGCCGAGCTTTTCTGCGATCGGCCCGGCGACGAGGTTCTGCAGCAGGGCACCGTACAACGTGCCCGTCAGCGCGACCGCCAGTGCGGCACCGATGATGGCGGGATCGCCGGCGAGGTTCTTGAACATCGCAACCTGGGCCGTGAGGCAAGCGACCAGACCGCAACCGGGACCGAACTTCGCCAGGCTCGCCCAGAAGTGCTTGCCGTGCTTGTGGCGCTCGAGCATCGCGTCGATCTCGATGCGCATGATGCGCTCGATCATTTCGGGGTCGGTGCCGTCGATCGTGAGCTGCAATCCGCGCCGCAGGAACGGATCATGTGCTTCGCGGGCGGCGCTTTCGAGCGCCAGCACGCCGTCGCGCCTTGCGGTTTCGGCGTAGTTGACGATCTCCTTGATCATGTGCTCGAGATGCTCGTGCTTGTTGAGCAGCATCTTCTTGCCCGCCTTGAGTGCGCCCATGATGGCGTGCAGCGGCATCGACGCGAGCGTGGCGCCCAGCGCGCAGCCACCCACCAGGATCGCCTCGCCGGGCTTGATGTACGAGCCGATCTCGCCGTGGCTGGCGTGGTACGCGCCGTACGCGAGGGAGCCCCACGCGAGCAGGTAGCCGATCAGTGTCGCTAGATCCATTGGTCTCTTTCTCTTTTGACTGCGTCCGTTACGTTTGCACGCTTCTGACCGTCGCGAATCATCTCAAGCCCAATCCATGGGACCACGGATAGACTGCGTCCCCCACCTGTATCGGCGCGGTGGGGGGCGAAACATGAGTTATTGGACGCACGGCGTTACACTGCCAAGTCTTATGAGCGATGGCGTTTCCGTGCTGATTTTCGTCCGTGACCTGATGTTTTCGAGCAAAGTGGTGGCAACCGCCCGCGCTGAGGGAGTCGCGTTCCGGGTGGTACGGGATTTTTCGATCCTCATCCAGACGCCCGCACCCCGGCTGATCGTCGACCTGAACGAGCCCGGCCGGCTCGAGCAGGCGGTGCAGTGGAAGCAGGCGTTCGGCGGGCACGTGACGGGGTTTGTCTCGCACGTCGCCGCCGACACCATCGCCGCCGCCAAGGCTGCCGGGATCGACCGGGTGATGAGCAACGGCGCCTTCGCCGGCTCGTTGCCACAGGTGCTGCGCGGCGACGCATGAGGCGATCCGCCGCGGCTTCAGGGACAATCCGCACTTCTTCGGCGTCGGAGTTGCCTCTAGCATGATCATCTGGCTCGAGGGAGTCAGGTGACGTCGGCGATGTCCAAGCAGTTTGAGCCGCTCGAAATGCGCCATTTGATGGCCGCGTACGTCCTGCCCGATTACGGCGCGGTCCCATCCCAATCCCTGTCGCTCACCAGCGCCGCGCCCATAGCGGCGAGCGTCACTCGCGCGAGCCTGCTCGACCGTGTCGAAGGCATCGTCCGCGGGATCGCCCGCTACCAGGACAAGAACACCGGCGCGATCATCGACCCGTTCGCCAGGCGTGAGGTGCAATACTCGACGCCGTACTTCGCTTACGCCGCCTCGACGCTGATTGCCGACGGTCGCGCGCCGGAACTGCTCAACCCGGCGATCAAGGCGTTCGACCGCGCGTCGACCTGCTACGCCAACGGCCGAACCTGCATCCCCGACGAGCACGGCGAGTTCTATCTCTTCCCGCTGGCGATGGCTTACAAGACACTGTCGCGCCATGTGAGCGCCGCCAAGGCATCGACGTGGCTGACCCGTCTCAAGACGCCGCTCAATCAGGTCATTAGCGGCTACGACTGGAACTGGCGCACTTACGCCATGAAGGGTGCCTGGGCGCTGTACGGCGTCGGCGCGATCAGTCGATCGACCGCCGTCACGTTCATCGAGGATTCCTGGAAGCAATCGCAATCGCAACGGCTCACCTCTAATGCGCTTCGGCTCTACCAGGACAAGACCAGCACGCCCGACACGATGGCGTACGACTACGCGTCGCGCGCCAACATGATGTTTCTTCTGACCGCCGGCTATGACGGTGCGTCGGCAATGGCGATGAAGTCGACGCTGCTGGTGGGGGCGAAGTCGGGGCTGTACCTGCTCGATCCGACCGGACAGGCGCCCAGCAGCGGGCGATCGAGCAACCACGTATGGAACGACATCGTCGCCGCCGTCACGTTCGAGCGCGCCGCCCGCATCTATGCCGCCGACGGTGACGTGGCGACGGCGGGGCAGTACCAGCGCGCCGCCAGCCTTGCGGTAACGTCTGCCGACCGATGGGGTCGACGTGACGGGCTCTATCAGGTGACGAAAAACCGCGTCGATCCCGCCGCCCGTCGCGGGTATGCCGACTACAGCTTTCTCACCAATTACAACGGCTACATGATGCTGCACCTGTGCGAGCTCGCCACCGAGCGCCGACAGGTGTTTCCACAGACCCCGACACCCGCCGAAGCAGGGGGCTACGCGCTTAAGACCTGTGACGACTTCGATCTCGCCGTTGCCACCGCAGGCGGCACGCAGGTGCAGGCGACGACCGAAGGACAGGCGGCGGTCAACTACAGCCAGTTCTGGGCGCAGCTCGGCATCACCCGCATCAGCCAGGCCGGTTGGGATTCGCGCCTCGGCGCGATCGCCGGCGAAGACGCGAGCACGGGCGTCGCCGCCTCGCTCGCGCCCGTGCTCTACGAAGGCGGACATTGGAAGCGCTTGAGCGAGCTGCCCACGCGCTACGCCGCTACGTTCACGCCGACATTCGTGTCGAGCCAACTCACCCGCGTCGAGATCGTCTACGCGCCACGCGCCGGGCAGACCGGGCCGACGTTTACGCAGTCGCTCGAGGTGACGCCCGACGGCATCCTGATGACCGTCGTCAGCACCGCCAAGAACATCGCCGTCACCTTGCCGATCATGGTGAACGACGGAGCGGCGCTGCAGACGAGTGTCGGCAGCACGATCGCGTCGACCGCCTACGTATCCCGCAAAGGCGCCGGCGATTCGCTCAACTACATCCTGCTCGACTCGCGCTCGACGCTCATCGACCTCGGCTATGTCGTCCACGGCGCGACCGGCGACCTCGCGCCGTTGCTCGCCCGGCGGCGCGGCGCGACGGGGATGAGCGTCTTCATCTACCCGCGCACCGCCTCGGACCCGACCGCCGATGTTGTGCAACAAACGCTGCGCCGGCGCGGGATGACGACAACCACGAGCGCACTCGCCAGCGTGATCGGCACCACATACACCGGCCGTTACAGCGCCGGCGGGTTCGGGCAAAAGGTCGACGTCAATCGCGACGGCGTGGTCGATTTGGTGTTCGGCGAGGCAACGTCGTACACCGTTCAACTCGACTCGCTCGGCCGGGCGACCTCGGTGCAGACCGCTGTCGCCACGACCGTCACGACCGCTGCCGGCCGTTCGCTTCAAACCCTGCCTTTCCAGACGATCCGACTCATCCGCACCTGAATCCCGTTCCCAATCGCCTGTCGATTGCGTATAAGTTACGTCGTGCCCGACGCCGTACTGCGACGCAGACATATCGACCGTCCCTGGCGTCGCCGCCTGATCGCATTTGGGCTGGCGGCGGGGGCGCACGCGCTGGTGATCTGGCTTGCCTGGCCCACCGTCGGGGGATGGATGGGCATCAGCCAGTCCAACGCGCGTACCGGACCCGTGCGAACCACCGACCTCCAGCAGGCGATCGACGCCGCGCCGATCATCACCGGCTTTGTCAGCGCCGCGCCGGGCGCTGCCGACGTGCTCGCGTCCGAAGATTACGCCAGCGTCGGCTGGCTTCGCCCGACCCCCGCACTCGAACACGCCCGCCTGCCTTACGCACCCCAACGCTGGCTGGCGGCCGCGCCCCCGGTCGCGGCGCTTTCGTTCGATCGCGCCCCCGCAAGACCCGTTCCGGCCAATCGTTAGCCGGCGAATTGCGATCGTTTTGTCAGATTCGCCCGCGCCTCCCTCCCTCCCCTCCGGCCGATGTAGCACATTGATACATTGGCCGAATTTGTCGCTGCAAATCGTTTCTGGGTCGAGACTTGCGCGAAGGGTGCAATGTATCACCCAGCGCACCGCATGATGCATTTGTAGCATTGGCGTGTCGACCGAGCAGGGCAGAACCTGTGCGCGCAGTGTGTCCATCCGTAAGGGCAGCTCGATTGCGCGTTTGCAGGTCGATTCGCGCAACGCCCTCGCGTCAAACGCCCAAAATCAGCGATATTCTTTCTTTTCTTGACTCCTCACCCGTTGCGCGAATCGAGCTCACCCGCCAGGACGCGGCCTCTGGCAAATTTACTTTCACGAGAAATGATCAATGACCAACGCGCATTGACCATCGGCTATCGACCATCAACTCTTGGTATTCCTTCCGTTGGTCATCGGTGGTTTGGCGTTGGGGGGTTCCTGGATTTCGCTTGCCTGCACCGAACAAATTGCATACAATTGCGTTGTTCCTTCACCGGGGGCGACCGGTTTCGACTGGATGGCTACGGTGATGGTGGCATGTCCCGGACGTCAGCTTGGCCGGGTTACAAAAGCTGGCAAACATCAACTGCCAACGATAACGTTGCAGTGGCTGGTCGCGTTGGTTTCAACGCTCCGGCTCTCCGCATGGCTGCCTAATCTGGCCTAATTTAGCCCAGGTTCGGTAGTCTCGAGATGACGGCGATGCTCGCTGACCGTCACTCGCAAAAAGCGAGCTCGGCTCATCCAGACCGGTCTTTCGAGATGAGCTAG
Organism: Tepidisphaerales bacterium; assembly: GCA_038224615.1. GTDB lineage: Bacteria > Planctomycetota > Phycisphaerae > Tepidisphaerales > Tepidisphaeraceae > JBBRFH01. The sequence goes on along the minus strand of JBBRFH010000029.1, from coordinate 2,780 downwards.
AAACACTAGGCCTGGAGCCCCCCGTAGGGTGTCGGTGTTCGCCGGCGGGCTCGACAACAAACCATCCGACTAAACATGTAGAGGCCATCATTTGGGTTGTCTCAGGACGGGGGTTCAATTCCCCCCGCCTCCACTCAAAGTCTTGGAAAGGCCGTTCGACAGCACGTCGAACGGCTTTTTCAGGCTTATTTCGATATTTTCAGAGTTCAACAGGGCCGATTTGACCATGATCTCTAGGATCGTGCGTTTCGCCGTGTAATCGGCTTTAACCCACCGCTGGACAAGGCTTTGTGAGAGTTCAAACGCCGCGAGCGCTCGGTCCGCGATTTGTTCGGCGTCGAGGTCGCTTACTTCCAGTTGCAGGCGGATCGCAGACTGTCGCTCGCGGAGCTCGGCCCGCTTTGCGGCATACTCGTCCGCGCCGATCTCGTTCTCCATCCTCAGATCGAGCAGTGTTTTTAGCTTCAGATCCACCTGCTGCTGTTGACGCAGCAGGTCGGTTTTGCGTGCGTCGTTGTCCCGCTGGCCGTGATGAGCGGTGGTGCGGATCACGTCAGTGAACCATTGGCGGATGGCAGGGTCGTCGATCCGCAGGTCGGCGAAGACCGCGACGAACTGCCGATCGACTTCCATTTCGGTCATGCGAACGCGCGGATGGCCCGGCGTGTGATAATGCGTGCAGCGGTAGTAGGTGTAGTGTCTTACCGTGCCGTCGGGGGACTTCTTGCGCTTCTTCTCACCCGTGACGACGTGGCCGCAGTGGCCACAGCGCATGAGTTGGCCGGCAAAGGTGATCTGCGGCTTGTGCATCACGCGGCCGCCGAGGCGGTCTTGCGCCAATTGGAACGTCTCACGTTCCACCAACGGCGCAAACGTGCCGGGATACCACTGTCCCTGGTAGCCGACTTCGCCGAGATAGACGCGATTGGTTAGAATGCAATAGAGCACCGACTTGTCGAACCGAGGCTGGCGGTCAGTGTACGGCACGCCCTGGCGGGCGAGCAGGTCGATCAGTTCATAGAGCGTCAGGGGTTGATGCGCGTAAAGCTCGAAGATGCGTCGCACCTTCGGCGCGCTGATCGGATCAGGCTCGACGATCGAGCGTCCGTTCACGCGGAGCAGCCGGTAGCCGTACTGCCGTCCGAGCGGCAGGCCGCTCTCGACGCGGCGCCTTTGGCCGGCGCGGATGTCGGTGGCCTGCTGATCGGTCTGATAGGACGCGAAGACGGCCGACATGCGACGCTGCATTCGGCCGGCGGGCGTCTCGCCCGTGGGCTGATCGGGGAAGAACAGCGGCACGTCGGACGACTCGGACAGCTCTTCAAGCTCGGCCCAGTCGCGGATGTTGCGGGCCGCGCGATCGACCTTCACGAAGAGCATGCCGGCGAGGCGATGCTGGTTCCGCCGGACGTACGTCGTGAATTCGCGGAACGTCGTGCGCTCATCGCGGCGGGTCGCGGTTTCGGCGATCTTGAACAGTTGGATGACGCTTCCGCCGAGCCGGCCGGCGAACTCGCGCAGGCGCGACTCCTGATCGTCGAGGCTGAAGCCTTCCTGCTTCTGACGGACGCTGCTGACGCGTGCCCAGGCGACAAACTGTTTGCCCTGCGAACGATCGGTGGTGCTCATGGATGCCCCAAGAAAAACCGGCGTCGGGCGACGGCCCGACATTGAGCGGCATTTTAATCACTTCTCGTCGCGTAAGCACCGAAAAACGCGATAGTTGAATTGATTTTTCGTGCGTGGAGTTTCGTGGGACACACGAGCCAGTTACATGGGAGTGGTGTCTACAGCACTGTGCCGTCCGTGCCATGCACTTCTTGTGATCAAAGCGGACCGGGATGGGACGGATGACCGAGCGAGCGATCCCTTCACGCCACGGATGTACTGACGCGACGAGGCTCACCATTCGCCTCATCTGCGCAAAGAAGCACGTCGCCCAGACGCTTGACGTTGCGGAGTATTTCCTCGGCCTCGCTGACGCTGACGGGCCGGCGGTACGAGGCGGACCAGACCTCAATCGTCCGGGCCAGGAGCGCCGGCGTGATCCACGCCGGCGGCGGGTCGGGCGGGTTGTCCTTCACGGCAGTTGGAATCTCAGTATCGCTCATCGTCGCTCGCGTCTGCTGTGACATCAGGATGAGTGCTGTTTGTGCGCCGTCGTATTCGATTTCGATCCGACTTGCGGCCGCGTCACGGTTGGTTCGAGCGCGCGCCGAAAGCGCACGTCAAACTCAGGATGGTGCGATGCTGCAATCAAGTTCGATCCGACTCGTGGACAGACGGTCATCTATGACGGTCGAGCGCGCACCCAACTGCGCAGCGAAAAAGCCGGGCCGGGCGTAATCGCCCGGCCCGGCCGTTTCTTTGGTGGATACCTGAATCACCGGCGCTGGCCGTCCACCTTCGGTACCGATTCCTCGACTTCCGTCCGAAGATTCACCGGCAGCCAGTCATTGGCGCGCTGGGCCAGCTTCGGGTCGTCCAGCCGTCCCTCCGCGGCGTCGGTGAAGAGCGTGGCGAGCGCTTCGACCAACTGCGACTTCTTCCGCCGTTCCTGCTTCGGGTCGTAGACCGGGCCGCGCAGGTCGGCCATCAACTGCGTCAACTGACCCTTCTGGTATCCGGCCAGCCATGTGGCGTCGGGCCGCCACTGCTGACGGACGTTGACACCCAACTCGTTGGCGAGTCGCCGGGTGAGTGCCGTGCCGACGAACAGGGGCTGTTGAACGGGCTTTCGTTCGCCAAGCGCCATCCGACCGCGACCTCCGTGAGCGACG
>JBBRFH010000028.1:0-19360 GCA_038224615.1 Tepidisphaerales bacterium | reverse complement strand
TCCAGGATGCCCTGCAGCTTGGTTTCGAGGTCGTCGCGGGGCAGCCGGATGCTCTGGTGACCTTCGGCATTGTTCCCACCTTTGGCCACACCGGCCTGGGATATGTCCACCGCGGGGAAGGCCTGCCTTTGGGCAGCCAGCGCACCGGGGCCTACCGGGTGCTGGCGTTTCGTGAAAAGCCCGACAAAGCGACGGCCGATCGGTATGTCGAATCCGGCCGATACTACTGGAACAGCGGGATGTTCGTGTGGCGCGCCGATACGGTGCTGGAACAACTCGCCGCTCACCTGCCGCAGAGCTACCAGGGCTTGACAAAGATCGCCAACGCCTGGGGCACGCCCGATCAGCAGAAGGTGTTGCAGGACGCTTACCCGCGGCTGCCCAAGATCAGCATCGACTACGCCGTCATGGAGCCCGCCAGCCAGCGCAAGGCAGTGGTGGTGGTCGAGATGCCGGTCAACTGGATCGACGTCGGCAGCTATCCCGCGCTGGCCGAGACGCTGGAAGTCGATGAGCACGAGAACAGCATCGACGCCGACAATCATGTGACGATCGACAGCGATGGCAACATCATCGTCAGCCGTGACCCCAATCACCTGATCAGTTGCGTCGGGCTCAGCGACATGATCGTCGTCCACACCCCGGACGTCACGATGGTCTGTCCCCAGTCCGAATCGCAACGCGTGAAGGAGCTGGTGGCGAAAGTAAAAGAGAAGTACGGCGAAAAATACATGTAGGCGTTGGGGCTTGGGGCTTGGGCATTGGTGAATGACCAACGCCGGGCCTAAGACGATTCCCACCGCTTAAGAGAAGAGTTTAGAACCGCAGATGACGCAGATTACGCAGATTACGCAGATTTTTAATGCCATTCATGTGCGTAATCAGCGGTTCTCTCTCCAGTTCTGAAACAGCCTTTAAGGTCCAAGGTCTAATTTGCGCACCCTCGCCATCGACCTCGGTTCCAAACGCATCGGCCTTGCCATGAGCGACGAGGGCGGGCGGTTTGCGACACCGTTTGAACGGGTTGAAGTCAACGGCACCGAGCAGGGCCTGTCGCCCATCGCGGCGATCGTCAAGAAAGAAGGCGTTGAACGGGTCGTCGTCGGCCTGCCCTTGAACATGGACGATTCCATTGGCCCCCAGGCAAAGGCCGCCGTCGCGTGGGGAGATCGGCTTAGGTCGATGACAGGGGTCGACGTCTTGTATGTCGACGAGCGCCTGAGCAGTTTCGACGCGGAGCAAAAACTGATCGAGGCCAAGCGGCAAGGCGCCAAGATCACCCGAAAAGACCGCAAGCAAGCCCTGGACGCCCTGGCGGCGGCGTTGTTCCTGCAGGCGTTTTTGGACGGGCAATTGCAGGCCATCGAGCCGCGCTGCTAACAGGCTATTTCAGAACTGGAGAGAGAACCGCAGATGACGCAGATTTCCAACGCGATTTATCTGCGCAATCTGCGGTTCTTAAATCTTCTCGAAGTCCCGGCGATTGCCATAGCGAACTCATCACGAGCAAGCAGTTTAAGGCGACCTGTACCCTGAAGCTGAAAGCATTGCTCGGCCGGCACGATTGATCTGGCCACGTTGACCGTGGCGACGCAAACACCGCTGGACTAAACAGCCATGACTCTGAGCCGCGAAGACGCACCCATTTCAGCCCACCAATCGACCCCGAGCGACACGGCTGTCCCGCGCCGGCGGGTGTGGCGACGGTACATCCCGGCGCTGCTGCTCGGGTTGTTCGTCATCGCGATGATCCGGCCGGGCCTTGGGTTTCGGACCTGGGCCTGGGACTTCACCGAGCCCGGCCGATTCCGCGGGGACATCAATCGCAATTTTGTGTTCGGTGCGAAGGCTCTCGATAACGGCTATCTCAACTTGTACGAGGATGACATCCGCGACCAACCGTCGCGCGGCTGGAAGCTGGACTACACGCCGCTGCGCCTGCTGACGTTCGAGACGTGGGCGGCGTGGACGCGCCGGACGCATCCAGGGGCGAGCCAGTGGGAGGATTCGTACTCCGCGCCGCTGATCAATTACTACACCACGCTCGAATGGCTGGCGGCTGTCGCGGCGCTGTTGATCGTACGGCATTGGCTCATCGAGTGCGCGCGGGCCGATCAGCCGTTTGCGCCCGACGTCAGCCCGTGGACCGGATTCGTGCGCGCCATGCTGGCGTTCACGCTGCTGTGGTTCGATCCCGGCGTGGCGATCATCGCGCATGGCTGGCCGAGTCCCAACATGTGGGTCATTCCGCTGTACCTCTGGACAGCGCTGTTCTGCCTGTGGGACTGCTGGTTTGTCGCCGGGCTGGTGATGGGCATCGGGGCGATGATGCAGGGGCAGCAGATGTTGGTCGCGCCGATCTTCATTCTTTGGCCGTTGTTTGCGGGGCGTCCGGTGCGGGCAATGCGGTGGGTGTGCGGGTTTGCATTCGCGTTCATCGGCATCACGTCCGGCTGGATGCTCAGCGTGCGGCCCGATCTGCAGTCGCAGGTACGGTTCGTCAATTGGCGCGCCGTGAGCTGGCTTGTTGCGTCGCTGCTGATGCTGCTGCTGCTCGCGCTGCATCGACAGTTTCCATGGCGTTATCGCCGCGTGTGGTGGCTGGTGCCGGCGGGCCTTGCGGTCGTGGTGATCAACGTCCCTGCGTGGGCAATTGGCGACCGCTGGATAATCGGCGCGACGATGCTGCTCTCGGTGGGAATGATCGCCGCGCTCTGGCAATTCGGCTGGACGACCAAACGCTATCTGCTCCCTCTGGCGACGGCGGGGCTGTTGGCGGGGTGCATGCCGCTGTTCGGCGCCACCACTGCATGGTGGGACATCGGCTTCGCCTACGGCGCAGAGCGCTTCCCGAACGTCGGCGGGACTCTGGCCAACAATCTGGGTGCGATCCTGCACTTCAACTTTAACTGGCAGGACATTCATGAGACCTGCTTCGCCATCGCGCCTGGGACGTGGTTCAACTGGGGGTCGGAGTCGATCGCGGTGAACAATCGGCAGGTGCTGCTGACGATCTATATGCTGTTTTTCGTCGCCGGTGCATTCGCATTGGCCCGGCAGTGGCGCCGGCGCGGGCGAAACCTGCTCATCGCGCTGGTGTTGCCTTGGGTGCTGTTTTTCACGCTCATGCCGCAGATGAGCCCGCGCTACGCCGTCTTTGCCGCCGGTATCGGCGCGATCTGCATCGGCCGCAGCGCGGGGATGTCGCTGCTGGTGCTCTATTTTTCCGCGTTGACCGTCGAGCAAACCTCGCTTTGCATGATGTTCGGCAACCGCGTCGGCGGCGACCACTTCAATGCCCTGTTCAACGGCGAGATGCGCGATCTGTTTGAGCGGATCAATTGCCCCGGCCCGTCATGGGCGACGCTAATCGCGGCGGGGGTGTTTATGTGGATGTCACTGACCGGCGCGCCGAGGCGAAGCGCGAACTCGTCCGCCGAGATCGATTCACCCGGTCCCGGCACACTCCCGCAGTCGCCGGCGCCTGCTTGATCGGTGGCTGAACGCGAGGCACGGACGATCCGCGGAGTAGGCTTTGGAATCGTCAACCCGATCAGAACCCGAACCGTCTGGAGGCCCAAAGTGGCGTCAATTTCGTTCCCGTGGCTTGAACGAATCGAGGCGGCGGGTAAGATTTCCCTCTCTCGCCACGGCAGGGAGGCCTCTGTTCGAGCCTCGGCCGTGGCGTGTTCGTCGAATCAGTCGGTCTTAACGAACCAGCATTCAGGAAAGTGATCGCCCATGATTAAGGTCAAGCTCCGCGGCAACGAGACGGCTGAGCAGATGCTCAAGCGTTTCAAGAAGGCGTGCGAAAAGGAAGGTCTCACCAAGGACCTCAAACGCGTCGCCTACTACGAAAAACCGAGTGAAAAGCGTCGCCGTCGCATCCGCAAGGGCCCGCCGCTCGCACTGCGTGGCAGCAGCTCGCGAAGCAGCAGCAGCAGCAGCCGGTAAGGTTCGTTGCCGATTGTCAATTGCCGATTGCCGAATGGTAAGGCACGCGCACGTTGACACGTCTTTCGATTGACAATCGGCGACCCGGTAGTCGGCAATAACGAGAAGCGGAGCAGGACGTGAGCATTGCAACTGTTTCCTCGATCGGTGATCCGTCGGAGACGATTTCCGCCGCCGACGCGGCCGTGTACACCGAAGGTCTCACCAAGGTCTATAAGGATTTCTGGGGCCGCGATAAAGTTCGCGCCCTCGATAACCTGAACCTGACGATCCGGCGCGGCGAGGTGTTCGGACTGCTCGGGCCTAACGGCTCGGGTAAGTCAACGACCATCAAGCTGCTGCTGGGCCTGATCTTCCCGTCCGGCGGGCGGGCGTCGATCATGGGCCAACCGTGCGGGAGCACCGAGGTCAACAAGCGGATCGGCTTCCTGCCCGAAGAGTCGTACCTCTATCGCTTCCTGAACGGCGAAGAGACGCTCTATTTCTACGGGCGACTCTTCAAGATTCCGCACCGCGACCTGAAGAAGCGCGTGCCGCTGCTGCTGGACACGGTCGGCCTCGACGAGAAGGCGCGCAAGCGAAAGCTGCGTGAGTACTCCAAGGGCATGGCCCGTCGAATCGGTCTGGCGCAAGCCCTCATCAACGACCCCGACCTGATCCTGCTCGACGAGCCGACCACCGGCCTCGACCCGATCGGCACGCGCGAGATGAAGGATCTGATTATCTCGTTGCGCGACCAGGGCAAGACCGTCATTCTCTGTAGCCATCTGCTCGCTGACGTGCAGGACGTGTGTGAGCGCGTGACGATCCTTTTCCGCGGCCGTCAGCAGGATCTGAGCGGCACGAACAAGGGTCAGTACGTCGGTTACATCAAGGACATCCTGCAGGTGCGCGACGTGGCCCAGGTCGAGGCGAAGGGCTTGACGCCGCAGCAGACCGAGCAGCTTCGCCAGTTCGTCGCCACGCTGGGTCAAGGCGCCGCCGTCACGCATCCGACGACGACGCTCGAGGATCTGTTCGTGAAGATCGTCCGCGACCAGACGGGTGGCAGCGGGTCTTACACGAGCAGCGACGCCTAGAACAGGCAGGTGTCGGCCGTGACGCGGCCGAACGTGGGTTGGCAGTCTCGACTGGAAAGCGATCGCACGTCATGGGCACTTTTTTTCGGCATCTCGCAGAATCCGGTATCGCCAGTTGGAATATCTCGCTCGCGATCGTCGTGCTCGGCCTGGTCGTGTACGGCTTCGGCGACCTTCTGCGCTTCAGCACCGGGCGCATCGGCGCGATCGCGAGCGTCTGCTTTCGCGACGCCATACGCCGTCGCGTGCTTTGGATCACGCCGCTGGCGATGCTCGGCATCGTCGTGGTGTGCCAGTTGCAGAAGCCGATTGACGAGCAGGACGCGATTCGCCAGACGATCAAATTCTGCTTCTTCACGACCGGACTGGTCGTCACCGTCATCACGATCATCACCGCCGTCACGAATCTTCCGCGCGAGATTGAGAATCGCGTGGTGTTCACGATCGTCACCAAGCCGGTGACGCGGCTGGAGATCGTGATCGGCAAGATCGCGGGCTTCGCGATGGTGTCGGCGCTGATCCTGATCATCATGGGCGTCTTTTCGCTTAGCTACTTGAACATGCGAAGCTGGCTGCTCGGCCGGCAGATCGCGCAGACGCTGCAGTCGGCGGGGGCGGACCAGAGCAACCGCAGCTACCTCGAGCATTTCAAGCAGGAAGGCCTCCTGTTTTCGCAGACGGTCGAGGCGCCGAAGGCGCTGAGCCAGTATGCCCGCTTACCGCTAACGCCGGCGGACCGTGTGATCCAAGGCGGGATGCACGACGCGGTCGCCGCTTTCCGAGTCGAACCACCCGGCCGCCCGAACCTGATGGCGCCTACAGGCATCCCCGGCGCGCCGGCGGGCGCACTGGGTGCGGCCGTGGTGCTGAACATCGGGTTTGAGCAGATCCGTGCCGCCGCCGACACCGACGCCGGGCAACCACCCGCCGCCTCTCCCACGCCGACGTTCAACGTGCAGTTCATCGACGGCCACACGCTACAGGTCGTCGTGGCCAGCGAGCAGGTCGTCGGCCAGCAGCCCGCCACATTGATCGACCCGACCGGTCGTCAGGCCGCCATCGTGCCGCTGACGCCCGAGATCGCAGCGAAGGTTGCCGACCTGAAGGATTTTTTCATCCAGGTCGTTCCCACTTCGCAGGATTTTTTATACCGCTTCGGCGAAAAGTCGATCGCGGTGGTGGTCTCGGACGGCCCGGACACGCCATTCCGCCGGATCGAGGCACAGAGCAACCCGCAACTCCGCGGCAGCGAAGGCCGGTCCGGTCAGCAACTTCATGGGCCTGAGCGCGGGCTTCAGCCGGTCGCGATGTACCAGTTCCGCGGCGTGAACCCGCCTGCCGCCGCCCATGAGAAGGTGCCGTTCGAGTTGACGGTCGCACTCGAAACCGGCGGCGCCGATGCCGACGCCGAAGTCGCAACAACCGTCGAAGTGAAGGTGTACGACCGTCCGGGTAACCGGATGAGCGACCCGGTGCTGGTCTATCCCGAGAACCGGCGAACCCTCTTCTTTTCGTTGCCGCAGAGCTACCTGACGAACAAGGATTTCGACATCGTCATCACGAACAAGACGGCCGGTCACGTCGTGTCACTGATGCCGACTTCGCTGCAACTGGTCGCCAAACGCGGCAGTTTTGAAGCAAACTTCGCGATCGGGCTCTTGGTGCTGTGGCTGCTGTCGGTCCTGGTCGCGACGATCGCGCTTTGCTGCAGCACGTTCCTATCCTGGCCGATCGCGGCAGTGCTGACGGTGCTGATCATTCTTGGCAAGTGGGGCGTCTCAAACCTGGACATCGGCAGCGGGCTGGGTGCGCAGTTCGCGCAGGAATTTTTCCCCACCAGCGCCGGCGGGGCCCAGTTGGTCAACAGCACTGTCGAAGGACTGACCAAGAGTCTGGTGGTCTTTGCCGGGGTGCTGCCGGACATCACGCCATTCGGCGTCACCGAGCAGATCGAGCGCGGCGTCACCATCAGCGGCGCCCAGATACTCGAGCCCCTGCAGGTTCTCGTGCTGTTCGGTCTGCCGCTGCTGACGGCGGCATACGTCTTCCTGCGTAACAAAGAGGTCGCGCCTTGAACGGCTCTCCCAATCCCCATCGCAGCAATCGTTCGTCCCTGCCGATCGTCGGCGTGCTCATCGCGTCGATCCTCGGCGCCGGCGTCACCCGCGCCTGGGTGCTGCGCCAGCGCGACGCCATTGAAGACACACGCGGCACCAAGACCACCTCCCAAGCCAATCTCAGCAAGCTCAACAGCTTCGCGCTGGGCCTGCTGCTGGGCGGCCTGCGCGGGCCGCTGGTGATGGCGCTGTGGACCAGCAGCGAAAACCAGAAGTCCGAAAAAAACCTCGACGACTTCGACACCAAGGTCGACCTGATCCGCCTGCTGCAGCCGGAGTTCGACACGGTCCACCTGTTTCAGATCTGGAACAAGGCCTACAACATCAGCGTCCAGATGGCGAACGTACCCAACAAGTACACGACCATCCTCGACGCGCTGAACTACGGCTTCAGCGTCGACAGCGAACGCCCTGACAACATCAACATCCTGTCGTCCATTGGCGGGCTCTACTTCGATAAGTTCGGCAACGCCGCCGAGAAGGGCTACTACAGCCCGCGCCTGCGCGAAGAAACGCTGCCGCTTCAGGACGTGAAGATCCGCATGAGCTTCCCCGCCGACAAGAAGGCGGAGATGTTGCGGGTGGCGCGGTTCGCCGGGGCGTCGAGCTACGCGCTGGTCACGCGCGACGCCGCGACGGATGGGTCGCGGCTTTCGCTCACGCTGACAAAGGGCGTGGCAAATCTACTCAAGGCGCAAAACCTTCCGAACGTCGAATTCGCCGAGCGCCGGAACATCAAGGGTGACCGCAAGGGCGCCGCCGGAAAGAGCACTGAGCACCCGACGCTCCTCGACAACGACTTCCATATCCTGCCCGAGTTCCTCAAGCCGCGCGGCGGGCGTACCGCCACCGGCGATGCCGCCGACGGCAGCACGCTGCCGTTCCTGAAGGAGTTCGAGCCGTACCCTCTCGGCGTTCCACCGCACGCGCTGGCTTACAACTACTTCAAGCGTTGCGAGTGGCTGCAGAGTAACAAGGGCGCGCGGCACGCGCAGCTTTCGGACCGCGTGATCTCCTCGCGGCCGGCTTTGGCACTGAAAAAATGGAGCGACGAGGACTGGTACACCGGTCGACGCAATGAGATGGAACTGGCGGGTCGGGCGGTGCCAAAGGACGAGAGCCTGTACGAGCCGGTGACGGCGGATCTGGCGCTCGAGGCCGACCTGCCGCGCTGCCCGCTTTTCGACGAGACGATCGCCCGCTACGAGCGCGCCTCGCGGGTCGCGGGTCGCGCCGTCGAAGAGTACCAGGCACACAACAAGCGGTTCCCCGAAGACGAACTGAACTATCGCTCCCACATCAAGAATGCCGAGGCGCAATCCGTTTTGCTCAAGGCCGACGCGCTGTACCTGCGGGCCATGAAAGCCACGGGTGAGGATCGCAAAAAACTCGCCGCCGAGGCCAACAAAGCTTACGTCGACGCCGCCAGCCTCTACACGCGGCACATCTTCCGCTACTTTGCCGACGAAGAAATGATGCGCAAGCTGCTCCCGCACGACATCCGCAACATCAAGCGTGTCGACGTCGACAGCCCGACCAGCCTGCTCCGCAACAACGAACTACCGGCCATCCTCAAGCAGATTCGCGACGCCCATATCGCGACGCACTACCAGTTGGCTGACAGCGAGGATTTCAAGGAGATCGATTCCTACGTCCTGCGCTCCTACACCCGGCAGTTCAAGCTCGCACTGGTGAAGTGACGCCGGCTGTCAGGGAACCGCGACTGCGCGAAGGCCACCAAGCAGACGCGAAGCCATGCTTTGGCACCCAGCCCCAGTTCTGATTTCTTCGCGATTTCTTCGCGTCGTTCGTGCCTTCGCGGTTGCTCCCCGAATCCGCTACTAACGATTTGCCTTCCGCGTCGTCTATGATTTGACCGAGGACTTTACGGAGCATTCATGCGAGCGATTGAATCTGCGGCCCGAGCCACCGTCGAATTGCTTTGGCCGCGCGTGCTGCTATCGAGCACGCTCAGTTCCAACGGAACGCTGAGCGTCGTCGGCACCGACCGCGCCGATACGCTTGGCGTCGGGCTCGACGTCGTGGCGGGGACCGTCATCGTGTTCGACAATAACGCGACGCGGACCTACGCCATCGCCGACGTCTCGCGCATCGTCATGGATGCCGGACTCGGCAACGACAGCCTCAACATCTCGCGCGGCCTGAAGCTCCGCACCACGATCCTGGGTGGCGACGGGAACGATGCCATTCGCGCCTCCAACGGCACTGATTCGATCATCGCCGGCGCCGGCGACGACATCATCATCGGCAACTCGCGCGGCGACTACATCTACGGCGGGCTTGGCGACGATATCATCTACGGCAACGGCGGCTCCGACGTCATCTACGGGCTGGAAGGCAATGACTACATCGAAGCCTCCGAAGGCAGCGACTACGTCGACGGCTACACCGGCTTCGATACGATCTACGGCGGCAACGGTGGAAATACGCTCATTGGCGGCATCGGCGATGATCGGCTCTACGGCGGACGCGACAACGATTCAATGAGTGGCGGGGCGGGTGACGACCGGCTCGACGACGGTGGCAGCGGCGATGATTTCATGGACGGCGGCGCCGACAACGACGACCTCCGCGCCGGCGACGGTTTCAACACGCTCCTCGGTGGATCGGGCAACGACGACGTGCTCGGCGGTGCCGATGCCGATGAAATCGACGGTGGGGCGGGCAACGACGTCCTCAGCGGCTTCGGGGGCGACGACTCGATAACCGGTGGCGACAACAGCGATACCCTCTACGGCGACGACGGCGACGATTCACTCCGCGGCGGCGGCGGAAGCGACGTGCTCTATGGCGACGCCGGCGACGACCGCCTCTTCGGCGAAGACAACAACGACTCCCTCCGCGGCGGCCGCGGTGACGATTATCTCGACGGTGGCGAAGACAACGACACCATCCTCGGCGACTCCGGCGAAGACACCATGCTCGGCTTCGATGGCCACGATATCCTGGATTCGGTCGATGGTGACGCCGACACCGTCCGCGGCGAAGACGGCAATGACTCCCTCTACGTCAACGAACGCGACGACAACTACTCCGGCGGCGACGGCTACGACGTCATTTTCAACGAAAACGATTTCCCCATCGGCAGCGGGTGAATTCGTCGGGTGCGATTCATCGCACCGTCGGATGCGAATTGCCGAACGATGGTGCGATTCATCGCACCCTACTCCAGCGTGATCGCGAATGTGAACTGATCGCGCTTCGGTTTGCCGTCGTCGTCTTTGGGCGGCTCGAACCAGGATGAGTAAGTCGCCAGTTCAAAGATCCGATCGAGCGCGCTGCTACCGGTCGAGTGGTCGATCGTCACCCGGCGGACGTTGCCGTGCTCGTCGGTCTCGACCTTCAACCGGCACACCGCCGGGAACGAGATGACCGCGGTGTCGGTGATGGCGGCGAGATTCTCGCGCGGGCGGGCGAACTTGAACTCACGTCCCTGGCGCGCCTTCACCTGGCCGCGCTCGTACTGGACGGAAAATTCGGACGCGAAGAGGTCGCTGTCACGATCACTGTGCTCCAGCGGCGTGCCGGCGTGCGACCGAGGCGGAACGGGGCGCGGCTCCACCTCGGGTTTCGACGGTGACGGGGCAGGGGGCTGGGCGCGGGCCAGTTGCTCCGTCTGCGAGCGATCGTCCTTTGCGTCCACGGGGGTTGGCGCGGCCTTGGCGCTTCGGCCGATCGGGGCCGATTCCAACGTCAGTTGCTGGGCAGGTGGACGGAACGCCTGCGGCTCGGTCATCGCCGCGAGCGCCTCGGCGGGGGGCGTCGGCTGGACGGCGGGCGGCTGCGCGCCGCTTTCGTTGCCTTCGGGATCGCGGGTGAGGGCGGCCTGGTCCTGCGACGGCTTCGGTGCCCGCTGCACGCCCTCGGCCTGGCTGCTGCTGTTCGACGTTCCCGTGCTTTCGGATTCTCCAAACGAATCGGGCGGCGGGAGGATGTCAATCGGAAGCAGCGCGACCGTCGACTGCCGGGCGATATCGTGAAAGCGCACGTACCCCCACATCGCCACGATCGAAACGACGTGGATGAAGAGCGACAGCAGAAACGCGATCGCGGCGAGGTTGGTACGGCGTCTGTGCGGGTACATCGCGTGGCCGGCAATAGCTTATCACCGTTATCGGCACGAGAGAGAGGGGCACGTAATAAGCGGCATTGGGCGCGTGAAAAAGCGTCCGCGGACCTGCCCCTTGTCGGTGCTCGTCCGTCTCTATTTCTTCAGAATTTGAATCGCCTGCTCGATGCTGGTGGCGACGTCGATCAGTTTTCGCGCTTCGGCGCGGACGAAATGTTCCTCGACGCCGCGGTCGAGCATCTGCAGCAGGGGTGTGTAGTAGTCGTTCAGGTTGAGAACGACGATCGGCTTGTCGTGATACTTAAGCTGCCGGCCGACAATGATCTCGAAAAGTTCCTCGAACGTCCCCAGCCCGCCGGGCAACGCGATGAAGGCGTCGCCGCGGCGCTCGAGCTCGTGCTTTCGATCGCGCATGTGGTCGGTGATGATCAGTTCATCGCAGAGCGTATCGGCGACATTCTCGTCGACGAACAGTCGCGGCGTGATGCCGACGACCCGCCCGCCCATCTCCCGCGCCCCGTCCGCAACGGCGGCCATGCAGCCGATGTAGTTGCCGCCGTAGACCAGCGTCCACTTCTCCTTCGCGATCGCCCGGCCGAGGGCGCGGGCGGCATCGAAGTACACGCGGTCGACCTTCTTCGCCGACGACAGGAAGACGGTGACGGCCTTCACCTTGCTGCGGGTCGGCTGGGCATCAGGAACGGAGAGGATTTCGGCGTCGGTGGGGTGCATGGGGTTGGCAAGTGTTGCAGGTCAATCAGCGGCCGGCAATGACCTGCTCATATTCATCACGCCCGTCGATGAAGAACCACAGCAGCACGTCGTCTTCTCGGTGGCAAACGGCGCGGATGCGCTTGTTCACGCGAACAGACCAACGATCCCCGCCAATCGGTTTGAAGTGCAGAGAAGGATGGTCGGGATCGCGATGAAAGAACTCAAATTTGTGCCGGGCGAGCGATTGAAGGTCTGGCGATAGCGAGTCAAAGCATCGCCAGAACCTGACGCTCGTGTGATTGGTCAAGGCAGGCCTCTGGTGCGTCCATGTTTGAGGTTATCCTTCGCTTCGGCGACGAGTTTGTCCATTCTTCCGGCCGCAGAATCTGCCTTCATCTGCTTGTCCCACGCGTCGTCTTCCAACGCGCGGTCGACAAGCCATTCTTCAAGCTCGTCCCACTCTTCGGGCGTGAGTTCCGACATCGCCTTCTTGATGGATTCAACTTTCGACATAAGCCAACCTCTCACTCCTTAATATATCCCTTGCGCTTGAAGAATTCGACCGCTTCGTTCACCGAGCGGAACACGCGGGTCGCGGTTTCGCTGATGAAGGGGCTGGGCGTGCCGCGGCAGGCCCAGACGACGTAGACTTCCTTGCCGCCTTCCCATGCGTGGTGCAGTTCGCGCTCGACGCCGCTGCTGAGGGCGGGCTTTCCGTTCGCCATTTCCGGGACCAGCGACACGATCATGTCGCTCTGGTCGACCATCTTAAAATCGCGGGCGTAGATCTGGCCCATGATGTCGCCGGAGATCTGGATGACTTCGTCGGTGTCGAACGTCACCTTGCCCTCGGCGGCCTCGACTTCGACGCGGTCCCTGCCCTCTTCCTTGGCTTTGCTGGCCTGCATGTGCAGGACGAACTCATCGACGTCTCCCGGATCGAACGCAATAAAGTGCTCGGCGAGGATGGCGCGGAACGCGTTGATCTCCGCTAGCGTGTCGGGCAAATCCATCACATGGCTCATCGGGAAACTCGGGTAGACCTTCTTGGTCTTCGGCTCGAACATCATGCGATAGAGCGTCTTGAACGTGGGGACGGTTCGCCCGCGCGACAGCACGAAGAAGTGCCCGTAGCCTTGCAGGATGTTGGCAATGATTTCCGTCGCGAGGTTCTCTTCCTCGCGCCACACCATGATGTCCTTGAGCGTATGGTCAATGTCGTGCTCGCGGTTGAGCCGCTGGTGGATGCTCTCGACATTGTCGAGCATCGTCACGTACAAGTCGGCGTTAAACTGCTTGATCTGGTCGTAGTCGAACGCCGCGAACAGCCCGTGACGCCAGCGGAAGGTCGCGTGCGTGTTGACGATCACGTGCTCGTGCTTCTCGGCTTCGCGGCGGATCTCCTTGAAGACCGCGCGGCGGAGCGTGTTGAGGCGCGAGATGGGCAGATTCAGGATGCGGCCTTCCGGCACGTCGGGCGCTTCCTGGTACATCATCTTGCCGACGTGGAAGACTTCCAGATCGTGCCCCGCCTCGATCGCCATTTTCTTCACGGCCTCGAGGTACGGACCCTTATCGATACCGACCTGTCCCGTAACAACTGCGCGCATAGCTTTCCTTTTTTTGTTCGCTCGTGACGAAATGTAGCCGCGGAGGCGAGCAGGATGAAGCGGGAATCGCGTTTTTCGCGCTAACGATCCGCCTTCTGGCCGATCTGCGGTGGGGGCGTCTGTTCGAGCCGCTGCTGTTCGGCGATCTGGTCCCGGAGTTTGGCGGCCAGTTCGTACTGCTCGGTGGCGACAGCCTTTTTCAGCCGGCGCTGCAACCGCTCCAAGGCGCCTACCGGAAGTTTCTTGCGGATTTCCTTGGCGAAGCGCTTCAGCACCTTCGCCTCTTCGCACTGCTCGAACGCATCGGCGTGCCCGAACTTGTCGAAAAAATCCCGGATCTGACCAAGCCCGTCGCGCACGTTGTCCAATGCCTGGTTCAGCTTCTGTTCTTTATACAGGATCGAGGCGCTGGCCCGCGTGCGCATCATGATGATGTACGGACGGAACTGTTCCAGCATGAGCCGGTCCTGCTCGTCGACGGCGAACTTGCCGCACATGTCGAGCACGCGAAGATTTCGGCTGGTGTCGCGCACGACCGCGGGGAAGTCGCCCACGACAAACAGCGACAGGTATCGCTGGTAGTACATGGATGCCTCATCGCGCATCTGCTGGCACTGCTCATTGGTGAGCGAGAAGCCGTGGATCGTCCCGCCGGACTTTTGCTTGTGCTCGGTCAGGCGGTGCTCGTGGTACTCCAAAAGCGACTCGAACCCGAACGGCCGCGTCCCGTCGGGTCGGCCGGTGACTTCCAACTGAAGCACTCCGAGCTCCAGACGCATCTGAAGTTTCGGCACGCCGTCCGTGCCCATGATCCTCCGGACGTTGAGCGTGCCGGGTTCGTAGCCCCAGCCGCTAAGCAGGGGGGCGATATCGCGTTCGCCACTCTCATTGTCGCTGGCGTCGTCGGCGGGGCTCGGGTCGAGCGGGTCACTCATGCGGGGATAAGTATAGCAGATGCAGCAGTTCGACGCAGGCAAAAACAAGCCATAGACTTACGGTCGCGCCATGCCCGATTTCCCCAACTCACTCCTACCACTGCACCAGCGTATCGCTGAGGTCGAGACGATCGACTACGACCGGATCGAGATCGTCAGCACCTTCGGCGAGCCGCAGGCCGAGTACGCCGCGATCCATAAGGGCGTCGGAATGATCGACCTGCCGCAGCGCGGCATCCTTGAACTCACCGGCAAAGATCGGCTGGCGTTCCTGAACAACCTCATCAGCAACGAACTGATCGACAAGTCGACGAAGACGCCCTTGCCCGCGGGGCGCGTGGTGCCCGCGTTTCTGCTGAACCTCAAGGGACGCGTCGTCTGTGACATCAACGTGATCGAACTCGGCGAGCGCACCCTGCTCGAGGTCGACGCGCGGCTGATCGACATGCTGGTCAAATTGCTCGACCGATACCTCTTCGCCGAGCAGGTGAAGGTGGCTTCGCGCCTGGGCGAGTTGCACGAGATCGCACTGCACGGCGCTCGCGCGCTCGAACTGCTCGCGCTCGAAACCGGACGCGACGCGCTCGACGAGGGGAAGTGCGTCGCGACGAAGATCATCGGCATCGAGGTGATCGTTTGGCGCGATGACCTGTGCGGCGTGCCCGGCCTGCATGTGATTGCACCGGCGGCGCGGGTGGAGAGTCTGTGGCAGCACCTGCTGACGGTACACGGCCGCGAGTACGCGGTGAACAAGCGGCTGCTGCGTCCGGTTGGTTGGGCGGCGTTTAACAGCACCAGAATCGAGAACGGTCGCGGACTGTTCGGGATCGACTTTGAGCTTGCCGAGCCGTCGATGCCGGGTGCCAAGTCACAGCCGACGAGCGATGACGGGCCGCGTCCTGTCGGGGTGCTGCCGGCGGAGACGGGATTGTTCGATCGCGCCGTGAGCGTGACCAAGGGGTGCTATCTCGGGCAGGAGATCGTCGCCCGCATGCACGCGCGGCAGCAGGTGGCGCGCAAACTGGTCGGTCTGCGCGTGCCTGATGGATCGCTCCCGATCGCAGGGCAGCCGGTATTTGACGACGCCCAGAACGCGGTCGGCGTCGTCACCAGCAGCACGATGTCGCCGCTGCTATCGGACGCGGCGATCGCGCTGGCGATCGTCCGCAAGCCGTTCTTCGAGACCGGTAAGCCCGTCCGCGTTCCCGCGGAGGGGGCAGTGCGCGAAGCCGTCGTCACGGAGTTACCCTTTATAGGAAGGAAATGAAAAATGGTTGATTCACCCTATCTGGTTCGCCCGGGCAAGAAGTTCCGGATGAAGGACATCAAGACAAACGACGGTGGCCAGTTCGATGGCGACCGCGACGCCGCCGAGATTGCGTCGAAGAAGAACCTCGAGAAACTCGCCGAGCTGCAGGACGTGCTCTATGCGCAGGCGCAGCACGCGATCCTCGTCGTCCTCCAGGCGATGGACGCCGGCGGGAAGGATGGGACGATCGACTACATTTTCTCCGGCGTGAACCCGCAGGGGTGTCAGGTCACCAGTTTCAAGGTGCCCACCACGCTGGAGAAATCGCACGACTTTCTGTGGCGAATCCACCAGGCGGTGCCGGCGAAGGGAATGATCGGCATCTTCAACCGTTCGCACTACGAGAGCGTGCTCGTCGAGCGCATCCACGGCTACGCGCCCAAGTCGGTCTGGAAGAAACGCTACGAGCACATCAACACATTCGAGAAGCTATTGGCCGACGAGGGGACGACGATCGTCAAGATCTACCTGCACATCAGTAAAGAAGAGCAGGCCGAGCGGATCCAGAAGCGGCTCGATGACCCGAAGAAGAACTGGAAGTTCAACGCCGGCGACCTCGACGAACGCAAGCTGTGGGACGACTACATGGAAGCGTTTGAAGACGCGCTGACCAAATGCAGTACCAAGGATGCGCCGTGGTACGTCATCCCCAGCGACAAAAAGTGGTACCGCAACTACGTCATCAGCGACATCCTGCTGCGCACGCTCGAATCGCTCGACCTGACGTATCCGAAGCCG
Organism: Tepidisphaerales bacterium; assembly: GCA_038224615.1. Classification (GTDB taxonomy): domain Bacteria; phylum Planctomycetota; class Phycisphaerae; order Tepidisphaerales; family Tepidisphaeraceae; genus JBBRFH01. The sequence continues at coordinate 2,814 of JBBRFH010000028.1, read as the reverse complement.
ATCGAGGACATTCATAAGTACAGGGTGGTTTGAGGGGAAATGAGGCAGAGAGGCAATGAGGCATAGAGGCATAGAGGCATAGAGGGAAGCGGCGTTTTCGACTTCGGGCCTGATTCCCTCATTGCCTCTCTGCCTCATTGCCCATCCCCCATTCCATTCACGCTGCCAAGGGTGCTCGGCGCACGCGGGAGGTTTGGGCGCGGGCGATGCGCCAGTCGGAGAAGCGGTCGTGCTCGATGCCGGACGGGTCGTCGATCTGCTCGACGACGCGCTCGATCTCGCTCTCGTGCAGTGGTCGCTGGGGGATGGTCATGGCGGGGCGGGGGTGACGTCTGCGCTCGAAGGGATTTGCTTCGGGCTTCACGTCGACCATCAACATTCCCAACTCAAATCGGCTGGAGAGCGTTCCGGTCTCAACCCGCTGCATCAGTTCAGCGGACGAGACCCCGAGATACTCACCTGCGACTGAAACGGCTACCCAACACGACATAGTACTGACTCCGTTTTGGATGCTCCGACCCGGAGCGTTTCCAGAACATGCATCGACGCGGATTCCGATCGCCTGAAGAACCATTTGTCGCAAGCCGACTCCCCCGGCGCTTGCCGTAAGTGGGGGCTACCGCTCACAATGTGGTTGTGCGGCGGACCTTTATCAGCCGCAGGAAACGAGCCCATGCAAAGCAGCCCCGTCGCCCACGTCGTTACCGGTCGTTTGCCCGAAGGATCCGAATTACAAATTGCCGGCTGGGTCCGCACCCGACGCGATTCCAAGGCGGGTGTGAGTTTCGTACAGGTGCATGACGGCTCGTGCTTCGCCACGCTCCAAATTGTCGCACCCCGGGAACTCCACAACTACGACAGCGAGGTCATGCACCTGACCACCGGCTGCGCGGTGAAGGCGCGGGGCAAACTGGTCAAGTCACAAGGCAAGGGCCAGGCATTTGAACTCCTCGCCGATGCGATCGAAGTGGTCGGCTGGGTCGAAGATCCGGACAGCTATCCGATCCAGCCCAAAGCGCACACCATGGAGTACCTGCGCGAAGTCGCACACCTGCGCCCGCGCACCAATACCATTGGTGCCGCAACGCGCATTCGCCACTGCCTGGCACAGGCTGTGCATCGGTTTTTCGACAGCGAAGGTTTCTTCTGGATCCACACGCCGATCATCACCTCGAGCGACGCCGAGGGCGCCGGCGCGATGTTCAAGGTGTGTACGCTCGATCTCGAGAATCTTCCCCGCACGCCCGACAAGAAAATCGACTATTCCCAGGATTTTTTCGGCCGGCCGACCAACCTCACGGTGTCGGGGCAACTCAATGTCGAGTGTTACTGCCTGGCCTTGAGCAAGGTTTACACATTCGGGCCGACATTCCGCGCCGAGAACAGCAACACGCCGCGTCATTTGGCCGAATTCTGGATGATCGAGCCCGAGATCGCCTTCGCCGACCTCGACACCGATGCCGAATTGGCCGAGCGGTTTCTGAAATACCTCTTCAAGGCTGTCCTCAATGAGCGCGCCGACGACCTGGCATTTTTTGCCGAGCGCGTCGACAAGGATTGCATCACCCGACTGCAGTCGCTGGTCGAAACGCCGTTCGAGCGGATGACCTACACCGAAGCGATCGCGCAGCTCGAAAAGAGCGGGCAGAAGTTCGATTTCCCTGTGCAGTGGGGCATCGACCTGCAGACCGAGCACGAGCGTTGGCTGACCGAAAAATTGCTCGGAAAGCCGGTGATCGTGACCGACTATCCCAAGCAGATCAAAGCCTTCTATATGAAGCTGAACGAGGACGGCAAGACGGTGCGGGCGATGGACGTGCTGGCCCCGGGCATCGGGGAAATCATCGGCGGGAGCCAGCGCGAGGACCGGCTGGAACTGCTCGACGGGCGGCTGGTCGAAATGGGCCTGCACCCCGAGGAGTACAACTGGTACCGCGACCTCCGCCGCTACGGGAGCGTCCCCCACGCCGGTTTCGGGCTCGGTTTTGAACGTACGATCCTGTACGCAACGGGTTTACAGAACATCCGCGACGTGATTCCGTTCCCCCGGACGCCCAAAAATTGTCGATACTGAGTCCCAAACCAGCGGACCGCCCGCTTATGCCGGCAGAGTCCGTGAAGGATGGACGAGCCCCCTCGGAGCCTCACGTCCGCTAAATGTAGTGGCAGACGGTAGCTGCACCTGTCGCAGACGCACCTTATAACTTGACACTTTGGGGCGGCAGATTAGATTGCGTAGAGTCGGAGTGCGTGTACTTCATCGGCCGGGTGTTGGCCGGGGTGTGCGGCGTGGTCCGACGGAGGCCGGAAACGTCTCGTAGACCGAGTTTTGAAGCCCAAGATTGAAGTCGGAGTGCGAGCGGTCGTCCCTGCGGCAAGTGCGGAATCAGCAGCAGGTTCGCCGGTCGGTTTTCTGCACCCTTGGAATTCGCACCGTTGAGTTTTGGACGCATAACCCCAGCGTCCGAGGAGCCAGCCTGTGAGCCCATTGACCAAGTTGTTCGTCGTCCTGTTGGTGCTCGTGTCGATCGTACTCACCGCCGGTGTGGTGACGTTCGTGAACAAGGTCGAGCCACTGCAGAAGACGATCGTCACGCTGAAAAGCGATGTCGCCAACGCTAAGCAGTTGCTCGAACAGAAGAACGCCGAGTACGCCGCCAGCGTCTCAGCCCTTGATAAGGCCCAGAGCGACGCGGCGTCCGAAGCCGGCTCGCTGCGGACGGCGGCGTTGACACTCCGCTCGACCATCGAAGAGCGCGATAAAGCCGTCGCCGGCCTGGAGACGAAGGTCGCCGTCCTCACCTCGACCACCCA
>JBBRFH010000027.1:0-19434 GCA_038224615.1 Tepidisphaerales bacterium | reverse complement strand
GCGGGGAACATGTTGTTCCAGTCATGGTTGGCCCACATGAGCGCGAACTTAAGACGGTTCCGATCCGGTGCCTTGAGAAAGCCCTGTTCCAGCCCATCATGCAGGAAGGGCATGTTGCCATACCAGTACCAGTCGTAAATGAAGCAGGTGACGGCATGGTCGGCGGCGAGGCAGATTTCGCGGTTTGCCCATTGCGGGTCGGCTTCGTCGAAGTATCCCCACGCCGGAACTTTCGGCTGCTGATGACTGGGATAGCGCGGCGTGGCGGCGCGAACCAGATCCCATTCGGTCCAGCCGTTCCCGTGCCACCGGCTGTTGCGCGCGTCGGCGTGGTAGCCCGGAAAATAATAAGCGGCCACATGGCGATCAACGGGACTGGTTGTGTTTGATGAGTTCGACATAACGCCAGACTACCTATGCCAATTCTGCGACGGCTTGATTTGCGCTCAAACACACGCTTAAACGGTGGATTGTGGCGTAACGACGTATTCAGTTCCGCCGACGGTCTCAAACCAAACGTCCCGGCCATCGCGATGGACGCTCACGGTGGCGTCGTCAGATCGCACGACCGGAAGTGCCACGTCATTCCATCGCAGCCGGCACCGACCACCGGCTCGGCTGGCAATGGTGGTGGTTCCCAACCCGGCCTCGCCCAACCATTGCGACGACACAACAAAGCCGCCGCGCGCGCCGAGCTTGCGGAACGACGCCGACTTGTCGCGCGGCCAGCACGGGAACAGGCGAATCATACCACCTTGGCTCTGCAGCAGCATCTCGGTGATGACGGCCTGTTGTAACGCAGTGAAAGTGTCACCTGTTCCGACGCAATGAAAGTGTCACCTGCGGAATCCGGGTAAATGGCCGGTATGGAGCAGTTGACGATGAATCGCAAAGAGCGTGAACGGTTGCTGGTGTTCGGTCGTGTGAAGGCGTGAGAATTGTCGCGTGCGGAGGCGGCGGAGTTGCTGGGGTTATCGCTTCGGCAGGTGCATCGGCAGTTTGTCCGCTGGCGTGATGGCGGGGACGCTGGGCTGGTGCATGCTTCGCGTGGGAAGGCGTCGAAGCGGAGGTGGGATGCGTCGGAGAAGGCCCGCGCGGTGGCGTTTCGTCGTGATCGTTACTGGGACCTGGGTCCGACGCATTTGTCGTAGAAGCTGTCGGCGGATCACGGGATCTGGGCGAGCCACGACACGGTTCGCCGGTGGCTGATCGAAGCGGGTCTGCACGAGCGTTGTCGTCGGGGGCGTCGTTCGCGTCGTCGTCGCCAGCGTGAGGCGCGGTTCGGTCAGATGGAGCCGCCTGTTCCATGCCGATCCGCCGCCACAGCAAATGCTGGCGGGGTAGGTGATGCGGTCGGCTTCGTCGAGGTTGTAATGCCAGACCATCGGGATCAGCCCGGCGAATTCGTGATCGAACCACTCCTTGGTGACGTCGACGCCGCGGGCGTGCCAGTACTTGATGATCTCGACGATCGTGGCGATGTCTTCGGCCTGAGTAATGCCGTGTCCCTTGGAGTGGCGGGGGTAAAAGACGTCGATGTGAACCGTACCGAGCTCTTTGAGCGCAAGGAGGTCGAGGATTCGGTCGATCCGCTGTTGGCCGAGACCTTCGCGCCATTCGCGGGTTTTGCTGACGCGGTACGATTGCTCGCCGTCCCACATGCTGCCCATGTTGAGCGTGCCGTCGGCGTTGCGCTCGATGACGTCGCGCTGCAGGTACGTCTGCCACAGCGGGCTGTTGACGTACGCGTCGCACATGTTCAGGTGCAGGCTGACGACCGTGTTGCACCGCTCGCGCGCTTCGCGCATCAGCCAGCGGATGCTGTCCAGCGGCTGTTCGTTCGGCCGGGCCAGCCGGGCGTTGCCCTCGAACCACGCCGGCCATTTCGAGTCGTGCCCGCCGTACTGCCAACCGGTGAGGTAGACGATCTGCTTCACACCGCGCATCAGCTTGGCGGTTCGTTCAATCACGTCCAGCGTCTGCTGGAAGTTAAGCCAGTCTTTCCCCCCGTGGTTGGACGAGGGTTTGCTGGCGTTAAACGTCTTGTAAACCAGGCACTGGTGGTACTCGTGATGGTACTGAATTTTTCGTTGTACGGCGGGCTGGTCCATGATCTCTCTCATTTGACTTCAACATCACTGCGCGCTTGATGTTGACGGCGAAGCCTTCGGGAACCGTCGATCCGGGCATTTTTGCCATGGATACCTCGGCCACCAGCAACACGGTCGCCAGCGCACAAAGGGTCAAAAGTTGGCGATGAAGAACGATTGATCTAATCATGGGATCTTTTGGAACGAAGAAGGATAATAGAAGCGGCGGACTTCAGAGGAATGATTGGGCAGGCCCGTCCATGCCGATCGCATGTGTACGCATTGCACTCTGTACGGGCGGCTGAAGCCGCTGCTACAACGCACGTGTTGATTTCCCTGCCAGGTCGAAGCGGGAAGCGCTAGAACGCTGCCACATGCCCGTCGCCATACAAATAGTTGGCCTGACGACCGGGGTGCCCGGCAAGTTTGCCGACATTACCCGCCTTGGTCGGCCATGGACCGGGCATCGCGTTTGAGTTGGATCGTTGCATGTTATACCCGACCGATGCCGGTGCCTGGCAATAGCCGTCAACGAACCATGGCTTATTCGACTTCAGAAGCCTCGATTTAGGGATCTGCTTGTACGCTGAGCATGGCGACGGTGGTCAAAGGCTTGAATCTGCTTCGGGAGCGACAGGTTCTATATAGTCATCCGCAGCGGGGGTATTTTGTATCGGACGACGTGACGCAGGCACCCCGGGTGGCGAGCCGGCAGATCGCGTTTGTCACGCCGTCCCTCGGGGAAGACACCGACGTTTATCTGCGCGGGATGACCCGTTCGCTGGACGAAAAAGGGTTTACCCTTGCGACATACTCCACCCACGCCGACCTCGAGCGCTATCACGACACGCTAAACCGCATGGCGGAAATCATGCCCGCGGGTGTGATCCTGCACTCGGTGCCTCGCGACGTCGTTCGGCTGGACGACACGCAACTGGTCCGCTGGGGCATCCCCACCGTCCTGATCGGCACGCCGCTGCCGGCGATGGCGCTGGATCGCGTGTTCGTAAGTGGTTTCGACGCCGGTCGAAAAATCGCGCTGTACACGCTGCAGCGTGGTTACACTGATGTGGCGGCGTTGATCGAAGATCCGGTGGACGATGAATTTCGTGCGACGATGCTCGACGGGCTTCGTTCGGAGTTGCACGCAGGTGGGGTTGAGCTGACGAACGATCGGGTGTTCCACGTCCAGACTCCGCACGGATACATGAACCCGCCGGACCCGGTAATCGACACCCGACTTTTCGTCGCTAAACTGCTGAAAGGCGGGCTTTGTCCGCGGGCCATTGTCTGCTGTCACGATTACCCGGCAATCGGTACCCGCCAGGCGATTGTCGAAACAGGGCTGAAGGTTCCTGCAGACATCGCCGTCCTCTCCGCGCACCGCTGCGGCGCGATGGGGGTCGATCAGATGAAACTAACGACTTTCGACAGCCGACGGGAAGAGCAGGCGCGACGGGCGATCGATCTGCTGCTGCGTCGAATTGACGGACACACGGGTCCGGCGGAAGTGCATTTTGTGTCCGGTGACGTCATAGAAGGAGATACGGCTAGAGTACTGCTTTGCAACCCATTCATTTCCCTGTGCCCACTGCCCATCCGTCGGCCGCTCAGCAGGATTGGATGGACCTGGGCTACGGAATGTTCGTTCATTTCGGGCCGAATACGTTCGCGGGGATGGCATGGGGCGATGGCCGTTTCCCCGCTGATCGCTTCGCGCCGACCGACCTGGACACCGACCAGTGGGCGCGCGTCGCGCGCGACGCGGGAATGCGCTACGCTGTGCTGACGACCAAGCACCACGATGGCTTCTGCCTCTGGCCGACGCGGCAGACGGAGTATTGCGTTCGGCAATCTCCGGGTCGGCCTGACGTGGTCGGGCAGTTCGTCGAATCCTGTCGCAAGGAGGGGATCACTCCGGGCCTTTATTACTCGCTCTGGGATCTCAACTGTGCCTACTACGACGACGACACGCGATACGCCGACTACATGTTCGCCCAGCTCGAAGAACTCCTGACCGAGTACGGCCCGATCCTCGAACTGTGGTTCGACGGCGGGTGGGATAAAGACCACCCGACGCGCAATTGGCCATGGAACCCGGACTGGCGGCGCACGCAAAACGCCGACGTATTGGGTGGCTCGCGCTGGAGGTGGCGGGAGATGTACCACCACATCCACGCGCTGCAGCCCAACTGCCTGGTGCTGAACAACTCCAGCAGCGACCGCCCGGGCGTGGTCAAAAGCTGGCCGGCAGACCTCCGGTCGTCCGAGCACTACGATTTTGTACACGACGACCGGCTGTGCGAGCCCATCCTGGACCCGGTTCACGTCGACCCGATGCACGAAAGTCATTACCTGCCTCTGGAATACACCACGTCGCTCAACCCCGACTGGTTTTATGTGCCGGGGAAAAGCTACATCCACCCGTCTGCGGAAACGGTGCGGTCCTGGCGCTGGCGAGCGAATCGAACACAGGCCAACCTGCTGCTGAATGTCGGGCCTGACCTCCGCGGAAAAATCCCTGAAGTCCACGCCAAAATTCTACGGGAGGCGGCGGAGCGGAATGCGGTTTCAGTTTCGGTTTGAATCAAAGTTCCGAAGTTGCCCGTGTTCTGAACCGCCGCGGGTGATTTCCGTCCGATGGCGATAAGACCGATCCACAATTGCTTGTCGTTGGCGGCGGCGAGCCCAAGCACAGATCAGGGGCTATCCCCTACACCCGTCGGATTTTCTTCTTACTGCTACGATTGACCGCAAAGTCCTATGAGCGGATCATGATGCAAGCGAAATTTCGGATCGCGGCGGCGTGGTATACACGTTGACGATTCACGTTTGCGGCCTGCGTGCGGCCGAGATTGCCGCGGCGATCGGGTGGGACTGCCTGTGGGTTGATTTGGAACACAGTCCGCGGACGACGCGCAAGCTGTAGCAAATCTGCATGGCCGTCCGTGTGGCGTCGGTGCCGATCAAGGCCTGTTAACCAACTCGATGCAGGTCTTTCGTGCCACCTTGAGAAGGGAACAAGTCTGATGGATTCGATCCCGCGCATAGACGTTCAAATCGGCAGTGCCCGTCGCGCCGGTGCGTTTGAGGGAGTGGGTTACCACGCCTTTTTCACGCTGCACGATCGGGAAATGTCGCCGGCGATGGAAGCATTGCACCACGCGCGGTGGCGCGAGCTCAGCCCGTCCTTCGCGCGCGTCACGCACGCGTGGACCTGGAACACCGAGTACGCCGTGCGGCAGCTTCAGATGATGCGCGATGCGGGCACGAGCGTGTACCTGACGACGTGGGATCCGCCGGACCTGCCCACCGCATCGGAGCGCGACGCCTACGCCGACCGCGTCGCCGAGCTTCTTTTCGACCTGGTGATTCGGCGCGGCCTGGACAACGTGCGCTGGTATTGCATGACCAACGAACTTTCCATCACCGGCCAACGTTGGGGCACCCTCTACAAAGACCTCCCCACGTTCGCCGACTACCATCGCCGGATTCATCGCGCACTGCAGGAGCGAAAAATCCCCGTCGGGCTGCTGGCGACCGACGCGTCACCGGTGCAGCGGTGGGACTCGATCGATTGGGCGATGAATACCATGGACGACGTGACAGCCGCTTACGGCGGCCATCACTACGTTAACGATCACCTGCCCGACGATCCGGACTTTTACGCCTGGTTCCGCGACCGCGTAACGCCGTATGCCCAGCGCGCCCGGTCGCTCGGCAAACCGTTCCTCATCGGTGAGTTCGGCCCGCGACAGTACCAAGGTGAACGGTATGGTTTTGCCAACTGGGACGGCTGCGCCTGGTTCGACACCTCGCAGGAGCCCGCCGCCGCCGTCCAGACCGTGGAAGCGGCGATGGCGGCGATCGACGCCGGCGCCGACGGCGTCGGCTACTGGACGTTCTCCGATTTCCCCGACGAATACAGCCCAACCCGCGCCTACGCCAACAAGTGGGGCACATTCCGCTGGGACGAAACGTTTTCCACCCGGCCGGTCTATTATGCGATCGGACTGCTCAGCCGATTTCTGCGCGGGCCCGGGACGGTACACGATGTCGACACCGGCGATCCTCTCGTCCGCGCGGTGGCCGTTCATGGTGGTGTTCCCGCTCGGTACTCGGTCGCGGTGATCAATCGCCGGCCTGTTCCGATTCAAATCCGGCTTCTCGCTCCCGCGCCTCGGTCACTCGAGCGCATCGACGCGTATGTGTTTGACCCCGCCGACGCAGAAGCCTACGGCCGTAGCGGGTCGCTGCTGAATTCGCATAACACCCTGGCCCGTGACGCCAGACCGGAATTTCAACTGCCCGCCGGTGCTGTGGCAGTTATAATCGAGCTGATTACGCATTGAAGGGTGCCATACGAACTAAGGATTGTTTGTCCCATCCTGAAATAGGTTGTCACTTTACAGGTCGAAAGGCCAGGAGAGTGACGGATGGGAAGTCGGTTGATTTTGCGTTACAGCGATGCGTTCAAGCGTCAGGTGGTGGAGGATTTGGAGTCGGGTCGGTTCGCATCGGCGCGGGCGGCGGGGGTTAATCACGGGATCGAGGGGGCGACGACGGTGCGGGGCTGGGCACGTCGGCTGGGGAAGAAGTAGAGGGGTTCAAAAAAAAGTGCGATGGGAAACGGTGCAGGGCGCGACGGTGCTCGCCGCCGGCGCGGTGGTGACGGCCTCGACGATCGCCGCTTTGGCGACGGTCCGAAGCGCGGACGGCCCGCTGCTCCGCGCGCTGGTCAGCCAGCTCGGCTGCGCCGCGATCGACCTCGGCCACGCCATCGACGACCCGGAAGTGATCCGCGGCAAGCTCCGGGTGCCCGGTCTCGACGTGATTCTCGTCACCGGCAGGATGAGCATGGGCGCCTACGACTACGGCCCGCGCGAGTTTTACCAGCCCGCGACCGTCGACGGAACAGAAATCCACGAAGCGGAATCCCATGCGATCGGTCCGGTGCCGCGCGTTCAACAAACCCCCGCCCCCGCCGCAGTACGTGCAGTGATCGCCGAAGCGCGCAACCCGCGCCGCAAGAAATAAAGAAAATCTTCGGGGTGTTTTGAGCCATCCTGCGCCGCGCGTTGCGCGATCCGCACCGGATTCACGCAACAACCCCGGCAATAAGGAGGGACGGTGTGCGCGCGTCGCCCGATCGACCGTCTCATCATCGCCGATCCAAACCGATGCGAGGGGATGGGAGAAGGCACATACCAAACTTGATAAAACAAACCCAATTCTGTTGCAAACGCGATCAATGCAAGGGTTTGCAGATTGGCTTGGGGTGCCGGGAGCGGCGTATGGTGGCGGGCGTCGGGTGACGCGAAGACGAGCGCGCGAATGCACTGAAGCGACTATCGCCGCATGCCTGCTACGATGTGCGGCGTTCCGAACCGCTTGGTGCGAAGGAGACTCCGATGGCGTTCAAGACCCTTTTGAAATCAGAATCACTGGCCCGCTACGTCAATGTCGACGTGCTGCATGAGACCGACCTGCAGCGCCGGCTGCGCGCCGAGACGGCGAAGCTCCCGCAAGGCGGGATGCAGATCAGTGCCGATCAGGGGGCGCTGTTGTCGATGTTGATCGCGCTGCTCGACGCGCGGCGCGTGATCGAGATCGGCACCTTCACCGGCTACAGCGCCCTGTGCATGGCCGCCGCGCTGCCGCCGGAGGGGATGCTCATTGCCTGCGACATCAGCGAGGAGTGGACCCGCATCGGCCGGCGCTACTGGAAGGAAGCGGGTGTCGAAAGCAAGATCGACCTGCGCCTGGCTCCGGCGCAACAGACGCTCGATGCGTTGATCGCGCAGGGGCAGTCCAACACGTTCGACCTCGCCTTCATCGACGCCGACAAGGACCCGTACCCGAGCTACTACGAGGCGTGCCTGCAACTCGTGCGAAAGAACGGTGTGATCGTGATGGACAACGTCCTCATGGGCCGCTCGCCCGACGCCAGCCAGTTCGATCCGGCCAAGGATGGCACGCTGCACGCGTTGAACATGACGATCCGCAACGACGACCGCGCGGAAGCGATGATCGCCACCGTCGGGGCAGGGTTCATGATCGTGCGGAAGAAGTGACCCGGTGCGACCGTCATCGCTCGCGCGCATTGAGTAACCCATTGACAGGGAGCAACGATGGGCTAAGATACGTCGTTCGACAATTTAATAAGTTTTCTTATCCAGAGTGACCGAGGGTTTGGGCCTGTAGACGTCACAGCAACCGTCCAACGTGTTTGGTTAGGTGCTAATTCCTGCCTGAGCGTGCGATGTGGATCGCCCGCCGGGAAAGATAAGGAGACGGCAGTGCTGCTGATCCAGCAATCTAGCCGCTTCTTATCGTTCTGGTGAGAAGCGGTTTTTGTTTTGGGAGCAGTTGATAGTCGGTAGTTGATGGCTGATGGCGAGTTCCCGCTATCAATTATCAACTGTCAACCATCAACTATTAACGATGACCTACGTCAAAGGCCTCAAGTGTAAAGAGTGCGGACACCGCGTTCCTGCGACGCCGGTACATGTGTGCGAGCAGTGTTTCGGGCCGTACGAAGTGGAGTACGACTACGAAGCGATGAAGGGCAAGGTCACGCGCGAGTCGATCGTGAAAGGCCCGCACTCGCTGTGGCGGTACAAGGATCTGCTGCCGGTCGACGTGCCGCGCACGGGATTTCATTCCGGCATGACGCCGCTGCGGCGGGCACCCAAGCTCGAGAAGCTGCTCGGCTGCCGCGAGATATGGATCAAGGACGACTCGTGCAACTACCCGACTTACTCGTACAAGGAGCGCGTCGTCAGCGTGTCGATCAGCAAGGCCGTCGAATTCGGTTTTGACACGGTCGGTTGCGCCTCGACCGGCAACCTCGCCAACAGCACCGCCGCTCATGCCGCGGTCGCTGGCGTGAAGTGTTACGTCATGATTCCGTACGATTTGGAGCAGGGCAAAGTGCTCGGCTCGCTGATCTTCGGGCCGACGATGGTCCGGATTAAGGGCAATTACGACGACGTCAACCGCCTGTGTACAGAGATTGCCGACAAGTACGGCTGGGCGATCGTCAACGTGAACCTGCGCCCGTATTACACTGAAGGCGCCAAGACCTACGGCTTTGAGATCGCCGAGCAGATGGGGTGGAAGCTCCCGCAGCACACCATCGCGCCGACGGCCGGGGGGACGATCCTGCCCAAGATCTACAAGGGCTACCAGGAGTTCATCGAACTGGGTCTGGTCGAGGACAACCAGCCGAAGATGTACTCGGCTCAAGCCGCCGGATGTAACCCGGTGGTGACGGCGATCCACAAGGGGACCGACATCATCGAGCCGCAGAAGCCGAACACGATCGCCAAGAGCATCGCCATCGGCAATCCGGCCGACGGGTACTACGTCTACAACATCATCAAGGAATCGGGTGGCTGGGGCGAAAGCGCCACTGATCCGGAAATCATCGACGCCATCACCCTGCTGGGCCGCACCGAGGGCATCTGGACCGAGCCGGCGGGCGGGACCACGCTGGCGGTGGCGATCAAGCTCATCCAGCAGGGACGCATCCCCAAGGACGAGTCGATCTGCATCTGCATCACCGGCAACGGGCTGAAGACGCTGGAAGTGGTGCAGGACGCGCTCCCCTACCCGCAGGTGATCGACGCCAAATTGCCGGAATTCGACCGATTTATCGCCTCGCTCGGCGAAGACGGGCAGAAGTTGCGCGAGCCGACGCTGGAGTCGGCCGCAGTGTGATATACTTATGGCTGCCGCGTCCCGTGCGGCGTCGGCGTGCGAAGGTACACGCAGGCGCGCCGGCGAACGACGCGTGCGGAGGACTCACCGATGCGTCTGCACCCGTGTCTGATCTGTCGCCTGGCAGTGTTGTCGAGCTTGCTCGCAGTAGGCTCGTGGGCGTTCGCCGCCGACGCGCCCAAGACGTCCAGGCCCGGCAAAGCGGATAAGCCGCAGTCGACGACGGCCAAGTCGGCAAAGATGCCGACGACCCACCCTTCCCCCTCGGTGCCCGCCGGCGTGCCCGAGGTGCTGCAGAAGGCGATCGACGCGCTGACGGCGGAATACGAGCCCCTGCTCAAGGACCAGAAATCCGCCGCCGCCGGCACCACCCGGCTCGCCAGCGATTACTTCAAGGACAAGAAGGTCACCGTCACGCAGGATGAGATGCTGGCGACGCTCAACAAGAAGTTGAACAAGGACCCGCGCATCGACGCGTACATCAAGTGGCAGATCATCTCGGCGCAGTCGGGCGAGTTCGACGAGGCGCACCTGAAGGAGGCGGCCAGGCTGTACCAGCGTCCCATGCACCTCCCGCCGTCCCGACCGGGCAGCGCGCCGCGCGAGCAGCAGGAGCTCAAGGCGCATATCAATCGCCTGAATAAGGACGATGTCGCCGCCGCCAACGACCAGTGGAAGCAGTTGGTGGCTTTTCATATGCTGCAGTATCGGCCGATGCTTTCGTACCGCGAAGAGCTTTACGCGCGCCTGCCCAAGATGCCGGACGTCATCAACCTGGCGATGCAGGACATGAACTCGCGCATCGACGACGGGTACAGCATCAAGGAATTTCTGAATCAGGTGATGTCGGACGCGCGGGCGACGGCGGCAGGGATGAAGCCCAACGACATTCGCCGATTCGGTCAGATGCTGCAGAGCTACGTCGGCAGGACCGGGCCGTCGCCGTTCGAGTCGATCGTGGTCGACGAAAAGACCAAGGCCGTCTCCTGGAAATCCGCCGGTGTTGTCTCGTTTGACAAGAAAACGATGGACGAAGTGCTGGAGGCGATGGATCAGATGGCCAAGTCCGGCATTTAGGTGTTGAACGCTCGTGACCAAGTCCGAGATAGTCTCAGTTAAGGAAACGCTACGATGAGTGTGAAGATTCGTATCCCCGCCCCGCTCCGCCAGTTCACCAACGGGGCCGACGTGATCGAGAGCCAGGCGCTGACCGTCGGTGCCCTGCTGGCCGAGCTGACGACCAAGGCCGCCGGCATCGAGACCCGCCTCTACAAGGGCACCACCGGCCAGCTCAACCGCTTCGTGAACATCTACGTCAACCAGGAAGACATCCGCTTCCTGCAGAACCTCGACACCCCCGTGAAGGACGGCGACGAAGTCAGCATTGTCGCGGCGATCGCGGGCGGGTGAATAAGACAAGAATAGGCAACGCCTTCGCGGCTACTCTGGATTCGTCATGGCCAAGATCGATCGCAAATTCTGGTTCACCTTCCCCACCCGCACGCAGGTGGAGCGGCCGATCATCTGGGAGATGAGTCGGAAGTTCCCCGAGGTGATGTTCGACATCCGCCAGGCCAGCGTGCAGAACGAGATCGGCATCATGGCCGTCCTGCTCAGCGGCGAGGCCGAGCAGGTCAAGGCCGCTATCGACTTCTGCCGCGCCAACGGTCTGCAGGTCGACCCGATCGAGAAGAGCGTCGTTGAAGGGTGATCGGCGAATGACCAATGACAAACTTCAGAATGACCAATGAGGAGACCGGCTTCTCATTGGTCATGATCGCTTGGCGGTGCAAAGCGATTCTCTGTGTCCTCGGTGGGCTCTGTGGCCAATCCCAGTCCGACACCTGATGATTCGCGCAAAAGGCACTTGGCGCGACAAAGCCGAAGCGGCTTTCCCAACTTGCCGTGCTTTTTGTCCCAAAGCTGTTGATTGCGCTATGGAAACGACGCGAACCGACCTGCGCCCGATAAGATTCGGCACGTCGGATGAAACACCTGCGTTTCCTGCCCCTCGCCTTCCTCGCCGGTGCCCACGGGTTCGCCCTGTTGGCGCCTTATCTGGCGATCTGCATGACGGCCTACTCGTTCCATTTGCAGCGCAAACGCCGAGTCTCCCGGATTCAGCAGCGCGTGCCAGAAGCAAGCACCGCCGACCACGAAGCACTCGTGATCGTCTGAACCGGCTCGCGTTCGTCGTCGATTCTCGGCAAACCCATTCTTATCGGACCGGCTGATCGATCGCCTCGTCCTTGGCTGTGCGCGTTTGCTCGCCGACGGCCTTGATAACCACATCATCGAATTCAACCGTGCCGGCGGCAAGGTAGGCGTAGAAATCGATGCGAAGAAATGTCGGCGGAAATGTCTGGTGCTGCGGGTTCATCTCGTCGACGACCTCCACCCACTGGCCGTGGGTGTTTTTCTCGGGCGGGGGGATCTGCCGGCGGTAGATTTCGCGCTCGGCACCCTCGTGGATGAAGTACCCCTTGATGAACGGCCGCACCGTCGGGCCGTCAGAGCGGTAGCGGAATGAGATGCGATAGCGCGTCTTCGGCTCGATCTGGATCTTCCCGCTCAGGCACGCCAGGCCGTAGCTTTCGGCGGTGGCTTTGGACAGCTTCATCTGCAGGAACTGCTGATCGCCTGACTTGCGGATGATCACGCCGTCGTCGCCCGGCGCTTCGGATTGGACGACAGGCGTCCACTTCTTGTCAGCCAGGATGCCGTGCCACTCGCCGGGCGCATCGAACGTGCCTTCCTTGAAGAGGTTCGGCCCGTCCTTCCACAACTTCTCGGCTTGTTCGTCATGGACGACCGCATCCTCGGTCATGTGCTCGTGTGCCTTGCTGCCGGCCAGCGATTCGACCAGTTTCTCGATCGCGAACCGAATGTCGGTCGGCTCATTGATCCGCTCGGCAAAGAGGTCGGCCTTGGTCTTGTTGAAACGCGTGTCGAGCACGTTCAGCCGAAGTTCACCCCCGTCGAGCTGGCCCCAGATAATGAGTTCGGGGGCTTCGTCGGCGGCGAGCTTCACCACGTCGTCAACCGGCGTCGCGGCGTCGAGCTTCTTTCCGGTGACGATCTCGGCCGACGTAAACTGATCGAGCGGCTCGTAAACGCCCTGGCGATCGAGCTTGGCCCGGATGGAGACCGCCACCCGCTCGCGCTCGCGCTGCTCAGCGTCGCCGCCCAGGGGGAGGACGAGCACGCGCGGTTTCTTCGGCTCCGCGCCAACGGCGACAACGCACAGTAGCAGGGCAACCGCAATGGACGTGCGAATCATGTGCTACATCCTACTGCCGACGCCCGTCTTTTCCTGCCCAAGATTTTACGCTTTGCAGACCAAACAAAATCCGTACAATTCCGAGTCCGTTCGTGCGGCCTACTATTCCGTTTTCGAGTCCTCTGGAGATCATGAGCAGCACCCCCAGCCAGTTCATCCGCATCCGCGGTGCCCGCGAGCACAACCTTAAGAACATCGACGTCGATATTCCGCGTGACAAGTTGGTGGTGATCACCGGGCTGTCCGGCTCGGGCAAGAGCACGCTGGCGTTCGACACGGTGTTCGCCGAGGGGCAGCGGAAGTACATGGAGTCGCTGTCGACGTACGCCCGGCAGTTCCTCGATCAGCTTCAGAAGCCCGAACTCGACGACATCGAGGGCCTTCCGCCGACCATCGCGATCGAGCAGCGGCACGCGTCGAGCAACCCGCGCTCGACGGTGGCAACGACGACGGAAATCTACGACTACCTGCGCGTACTCTTCGCCCGCGCTGGTACGCCGCACTGCTGGGAATGCGGGCGCGTGATCAGCAGCCAGTCGCCGACGCAGATCACCGACGCTGTGATGACCCGTCCCGAAGGCACCAAGGTGATGATCCTTGCGCCGATGGTCCGTGGGCAGAAGGGTGAGCAGAAGGAGATCTTCGCCGCCGTCACCAAGCAGGGGTTCGTGCGGGCCAGGGTGAACGGCGAGATCATCGACCTTAATCCCAAGGCGCACCAGTCGGGGATCAAGCTCGACAAGAACAAGCGACACACGATCGAGGTCGTCGTCGATCGCATCGTCCTCAAGCCCGACATCCGCTCTCGCCTGGCCGACTCGGTTGAGACGGCGCTGAAGCTGGCGCAGGGCCTGGTGATCGCCGTCATCGACGAAGCGGGGGAATGGAAGGACCACACCTTCAGTGAAAAATTCGCCTGCCCCGAGCACCCGCACATCAGCCTGCCGGAGCTCGAGCCGCGCCTCTTCAGCTTCAACAGCCCGCACGGCGCGTGTCCGGAATGCCACGGACTGGGCGTGACGCTCAAGTACGACCCCGATCTGATCATCCCCGACGAAAACGTCTCGATCGAAAGCGGTGCGATTCAACCCTGGCGTAAGCACGGCAAGCGCATGGCGATCTACTACAGCCGGGTTTTGCGGCAGTTCTGTAGGGATTTCGGCATCAACTACCAGGCGCCGTGGAGGAACCTCGACGCCAGGGTCCGCGACATCCTCATGTTCGGCACGGCAGAGAAAGGCGACAACGATACCGGGACGGAATTCGAAGGCGTTATCCCGAATCTGAAACGCCGCTATGAGAACACCGACAGCGAGTACATCAAGCAGGCGCTGACGACCTACATGAGCGAGCAACAGTGCGCCGTCTGCAAAGGCCAGCGCCTTCAGCCCGGAGCGCTCGCCGTCCGCATCGCTTCAGGTACTGTGGGCATCCAGCCCACTGCAATGCGTGGGCAGGATGCCCACACTACGAAGAAATCAAAAAAGAAATTCGAAGGTCCGCTCGTGCTTCCGGGATATTCGATTAACGACCTCTCCAACCTGACCGTCGAGAAGGCGAGGGAATTCTTCACGAACCTCGAGCTCACGACCGAAGGTGCCGTCATCGCCGAGCCGATTCAGCGGGAGATTTCCTCGCGGCTGGGCTTCATGTTCGACGTGGGCCTGGGCTATCTCTCGCTCAGCCGCAGAACGGGTTCACTTTCCGGCGGCGAGGCGCAGCGCATTCGCCTGGCGACGCAGGTCGGCTCCAAGCTCGTCGGTGTCTGCTACGTGCTCGACGAGCCGACCATCGGCCTGCACCAGCGCGACAACGATCGCCTCATCACCACCCTGCTGAAGCTGCGCGACCTGGGCAACACCGTCATCATGGTCGAGCACGATGAAGACTGCATCCGCGCGTCCGACCATCTGATCGACATCGGCCCGGGCGCCGGCTCGCACGGGGGCAATCTCGTCGCGCAGGGGGATTTGCCCGAAGTGCTCGCCCAGCGGCAATCGGTCACGATCAAATACCTCACCGGCGAGTACAGGATCGTCACTCCGCACACGCGCCGGCCGGTCGATCCAAACAAGGAATTCGTCGAACTGAAGGGGTGCAGCGAGAACAACCTCAAGAATGTCGACGTCAGGATCCCGCTCGGCGGGCTGATCTGCGTCACCGGGGTCAGCGGGTCGGGCAAGAGCACGCTCATCAACCAGACCTTGCTGCCGGCGATGAAGCGGAAGATCAACGCGTCGAAGGTGCGGGTGGGGGCGCACAAGGACATCAAGAACTGGAACAAGGTCGACAAGATCATCGAGATCGACCAGTCGCCCATCGGCCGGACGCCGCGTAGCAATCCGGCGACGTACACCGGCGTGTTTGACGAAATCCGCAAGGTCTTCAGGCAGACCAAGGAAGCCAAGGTCCGCGGCTACCAGGCCGGGCGATTCAGCTTCAACGTCAAAGGCGGGCGCTGCGAGGCGTGCCAGGGGCAGGGCACCAAGCTGATCGAGATGCACTTCCTCCCCGACGTCCATGTGCAGTGCGAACAGTGCAAGGGCACGCGCTACAACGCAGAGACGCTGCAGGTACACTTCCGCGGCAAGAACATCGCAGACGTGCTGGCGATGACGACGGAGGAGGCGCTCGGATTTTTCGAGAACTTCCCCGGCATCCACCGCATGCTGCAGGCGCTGAACGAGGTCGGCCTCAGCTACGTGCGATTGGGCCAGCCCAGCACGCAACTCTCCGGCGGCGAGGCGCAGCGCGTCAAGCTGGCGACCGAACTCGGCAAGAACAGCACCGGCCACACACTCTACGTCCTCGACGAGCCGACGACGGGCCTGCACTTCGCCGACATCAACAACCTGCTGAACGTGCTGAACCGATTGGCCGACAAGGGCAACACGATCGTCGTCATCGAACACAACCTCGACGTCATCAAGTGCGCCGACTGGATCATCGACCTCGGCCCCGAAGGCGGCAACGGCGGCGGCACCATCATCGCCAGCACCACGCCGGAAAAATTGATCCACCTCACCGATGTCAGCTACACCGCGAAGTACCTCAAGAAAAAACTCGAAGACGACGCCCGGCTGGCCGCCAGTGCGTAGGAAAGACGACCAAGACACGAAGTCAGGAACGCCGCGTCGGTCCCTCACCGAAAAGGTGCCGCCGTCACGCTCGTGCTGATGCGTTGAGGTCCAACTGCGCGGTCTTCTGGACAAACTCACGGATCGTGTAGCGGCCCATGATCTTCTCCTTCGGGTTGATGTTCCGGCATTGCAGTCCAAGAATCGGGCGATGGATTTTTCGTGGACAGGTTCGGTCGAGCCGTGGAAGCGGGCGCAGCAGGAAATCCGCTCCCGCGTGGTGATCGAGCCGCTGCGCGAACTGCCGCAGCGCGTGGCCGGCGTCGACTGCGCGTACTCCGCCGACGGCAAGTATGCCAAGGCGGCGGTTGTGGTGTTCGATCGCGTCGAGAAGCAGATCGTCGAACAGCACGCGCTGACGATGCCTTGCCGCGCGCCGTACGTGCCGACGTATCTCACCTTCCGCGAGGCGCCGGCGATCTTCGCGGTGCTCGACCGGGTGAAGTCGAGCTTCAACGCGATCCTCTTCGACGGCCAAGGCCTCGCCCACCCGCGCCGCTGCGGGCTGGCGACGCACTTGGGCGTGTTGCTCGACATGCCCAGCGTCGGCTGCGCCAAGAGCCGGCTGATCGGCACGTTCGACGAACCGAACCCGACCGCCGGCAGTTACTCCAAGCTGATGGACAAGGACGAGCAGATCGGCGTCGTCCTCCGCACCCGCGACAACGTCAACCCGCTGTTCGTCAGCGTCGGCCATCGCGTCGATATCGATTCGGCGATCGCGTTGACGCTCGCCTGCTGCACAAAGTATCGACTGCCCGAACCGACGCGGATGGCGGATAAACTGTCGAAGTTCTCGAAGTGATGTCTTGTGTACTGTGGGCATGCTGCCCACAGCATCGAGCCACAGGGGTGTGGACGGGATGGCGAGTTTACGGAATGCGGATCACGCCGCCTTGGGAAGAAACTGCGCCAGTTGATGCGGTACGGACTTGATGCCGCGGCGCATCGCTTTGGCGACGGCGTATTCCATCGAGCGGGCGAAGCGCGTCTGCACGCGGCGGTCGGGGGTGACGCCGAGCTTCTTCATCTCTTTGATCGCCCACACCCACGCGTGGTATTCCTCTTCGCAACGCCGCTTGTACGTGGAAAACCCGATGACGTGATGCCCGATCTCGTGGAGGAAGATCGCCAGGCTGATCGGGCTCTTGGGCTGCGGCGCCTCGATCCAGTTGATCACCCGGCCGTTGTGGAAATAGACGCGCCATGCACAGCCGGTCATGGTTTTGCGCCAGCGGCGGACACGAATGTCATACCGCAGTTTCATCCGCTCGACGATCTCATTCCAGTCCGCCATGCAAACGGAATAATCGGCAAACTCGCGCCGCTTGTTGAGTCCTTGTCTTGAAGACGATAGCGAACGCTTGATCGGCATGGGTCAGTTTACGTACGGCTTCGTGCGGGGTACGGTTCGTACGTGCCGGATTATTGGACAATCCCGCTCGCACTTATCGCGATGCTGATCGCATCTTCGTTGATGCTATCGCAATTGCTGCGCCGGCACACCGTCGGCCGGGCGCGATTCAAGAAATGGGAGTGGTCGGTCAACCGCGGCTTCCGCACCGGCGCGCTGGGCACAGTGAGCATCGACGCGCTCGATGAGATCCGCGATCACGTCCTGCAGGCGCTCGAGCATTACGTCAGTCGCGACGGCACGACGTCGATCTATCGCATGCACTCGGTCGCCCGCGACACGCGCGTGCAAACCTGGCACGTGCTGGTGCGGCACGTCGACGGCTACAGCACGCCCATCGCGCTGCGCCCCGCGACGGCGGCGGTGAGCCTGGTCGACCTGATGCAGTTACAGCTATTTCCCAAGCTGTCGAGCGAGACGCGCTTCAACGTCTACGGGCTGCGCGCGATCGACGCCCGGCAACTCGCCACCGGCCCGAGCCGCGCCCTGCTCCCGCCGGACATCGGATTGATCCGCAACGCCGACGCGATCATCCTCGATTTCACCACCCGGCCATTCGACCCGGTCGAGCTCTCTCGGGTCTGTGATGTCGCCAAGCAGATCGCCGAACAGTTGGCCAAGACCGCCCAGCGACAGACGCCGGCCCGCTAAATACCCGACCGCGATTCTCGAACACGCCGAGTTGCTGTTTAGCGGCAGGCCCATAGGGCCGTCCGTTGTTGCGTTCGCGAATCACGAACACGCAGTTCGAGCATTTTGCGCCGTTTCGTAGCGTGTACCCACAGTGCTTGAAGTAGCCAGGGCAGTCGGACGGCGTGATGGTCTTGAATGCCGCGTCGATCGCGTCGCCGAGGGTGTCGATCGTGCGGGCACCGATCGGTCGCAGGTTCTGCTTCACCTTCGTCCACATCGGCTCGATCGGACTCTCACGCCTTGACGGCCGCGATCGCGTAGAACGGCCGGCCTTCACGCTGATACTTGCGCTCGAAGTTCGTGCCGACAAACTCGCCGTCGCTCGCGGTGCCCGGGCGGCTATAGTCGATCACCTCAAGCCCGCTGCCGCGGATCGTCGGCTCGATGCTCTCGTCCCAATACCCCTTGTGATCGGTCACCACCTGGATGCGTCCGGCGGGCGTCAGGATGCGCTGCACCGTCGGCACGAAGCCCGGCTGCACGGTGCGGCGCTTCTTCTGCCGCTCCTTCGGCCACGGGTCGGGGAAGTAGATGTGCAGCACGCTGATCGAAGCATCCGGCACGAAGTCGCGCACAAACACGCTCGCGTCGGCGCGGATCATGCGGGCGTTCATGCAGTTGTGCCGCCGCATGCGGTCGGCGGCGTAGCGATAAAACCAGTTGGCCCACTCGATCCCGAAGAAATTCGTCTCCGGCCGACTCGTCGCCTGGTCGGTGAGAAACGTCCCCTTCCCCGAGCCGATCTCGAGCTCGACCGGGTGATCGTTGCCAAACATCGCCCGCCAATCAATCGGCCGCGGCAACGACTCAATGTCCAGCCCGACCGGTTCCACGATGAATGATTTAGCGGCGCGCATGGGGCTGCGAAAGATAACGGATCGCGACGCCGATGAACATCAAGGCGCCTCGTCGTGTGTCTGCCATGTCTGCCAATTCTTCAGGCGGCGAGTGATCTTTGCCAGTAAGTTGGCCAAAGGTGGCTTTGGTGCAGGCCTTCCAACGCCATGACCGCTTCGGCGTTGCGGGCGGTCCAGCGCATGCCGATCCCTTTCAGTCGACGGGCTTCGCTCTTGCAGCCCGATTCGGTGGGGCCCGAGC
>JBBRFH010000026.1:0-19518 GCA_038224615.1 Tepidisphaerales bacterium | reverse complement strand
AGCGCGAAGGCAGACGCGAAGCATGCGTATTTTTTGATATTTCCCTTCGCGTTGATCATCGCGCTCTTCGCATCTTCGCGGCTCGCATTGTTCTCGCAACGCAATCCGGGCCTGATCACTACTCGACATTCGACCCTTTGTGCCGGTGCGCGGGTTTCACACCGGAAACGTATCATTCGGATTTCTGGTTTCGTCATTCACTATTTGGTCGCGCAGAAGCAATCCTGCGTGTGATCGTTCACCATCCCCACCGCCTGCATGTAGGCGTAGATGATGGTCGAGCCGACGAATGTCATGCCTCGCTTTTTCAGGTCCTTGGAAAGCGCATCGGATTCGGGCGAGGTCGGTTGGATTTCCTTCATCGACCGCGGGCGATTCACCTTGGGCTTGCCGCCGACGAATGACCAGACGTAGTGGTCGAACGAGCCGAACTCATCCTGGATCGCGAGGAAGGCTTGCGCGTTCTTGCGCGCGGCAAAAACCTTCAGCCGGTTGCGGATGATGTCGCGGTTCAGCAGCAGGTTTTCCAGTTCGGCTTCGGTCATCTTGGCGACCTTGGCGGGATCGAATTGCTTGAACGCTTTGCGGTAGCCGTCGCGACGCTTCAGGATCGTGTACCAGCTCAGGCCGGCCTGGGCACCTTCGAGGATGAGCATCTCGAAGAGCATCCGGTCGTCGTGAACGGGCCTGCCCCACTGGGTGTCGTGGTAGAGGACGTAGTCGGGCTTGTCGAGCGGAGCCCAGGCGCAGCGCGGTTTGTCGGTCATGACGTAGCCCTTGCGGGTCATCCCGGAATCGCGCAACGGGTCGGCGGGCGAATCCGGGGGGATTCGACGAGGACACTACCGCGAGCGGGGGTCACGGGAGCGCATTTCTACCCGCCCTTCGCATCGTGACCGCCAATTGCCTTTACCGTCAGATTCCGCACTTTCACGGTATCGCTTGGCCTTGACGGTTCGACGCACTCGATTCCCACAACAGAGCGGCCGCGCAGAAGCCAGCCGTTAGGGCGATCTATGATGAGCCAAGTCCCGTCCACGGCCACACTGATCTTGTTCGCAACCTGTCGAATCGAGAGCTTGTGCCACTCGTCAGGTTTGAACGGTTCGGTTCGGCCCGGCGGGGCATAGGTCGCCGACTTCGATTCGATCTGGACCTGACCTCGCCGTGGATAGACATCGCAGCGTACCAAGCGGTCTGCCGATACGTCTTGGAGGGAGATGCCAAAGGTGGGCACGACCTCGTCCGCGGGTATGTCCGCGCAGGTCAGCAGAAATTCCAGTTCCGTCTCGCGATCGTGCGGGAGTTCCTGACCGTACATAATCGAGCCCTTGTAATCTTTTACCGTCAGGACGCCGTCGGACGGGCCCCAGTTGGTCCCCGCAATCACAGTCCAAGCGACGAGATCGTCGGGCGTGCGTAGCGGAAGCGGGGTGAGCTGGCCTCGCGCCAGCGAATCACCCACAGTACTCCAGTACAGGTGTCGGGCAACAAATGGGCGCGCCTGGTGCTTCGCAGGCAGCCTGGCGTCAAGTGCAGCCCATTGCTTGGCGGCGTCCCCGAAATCGCCGGCGCTTTCGGCGTGCATCGCTGCGCGGACTTCGTCGCCTTTGTCCGACGCGATTGCATCGCACTCGACTCTGACCGCGCTCAAGACGAGCCCGTATTTCGTGAAGATCGCCGCGTCTACCTTATCACCCAGTTGCACGAGCAACTTCGTGACCACCTCGTATTGGGCGCACCGGTAGGCAAAAACGGCCTTACGCGCAAGCAGTGTATCCGAGGTCACACCAGGGTGAGCGGTCGCTAGATACCCATCGAAAACCGCATCAATGTTCGTCCGCACGCCCGGTCGCAAATAGAAATCATATTTGGGACCTGCATCCTCGTCCTGCGCGATGCCTTCCAACAGTACGATGAGGTAATACGGGACGGCGGTGTCGAATCGGCGCGTTCGCATCGCCTCGCATCCCAACTGGTACATCTCCTGCGTGCTGCCATACCACCGTGGTCGCAGCGTGGTGGCAAAGGCGGACCAACTCTCCATGTGGTCAAACTGCGCCTCGATGGCGAGGTCAAACCATTTGCGAGGCGTTTCATGCAGCTGAGCCCCTGCACCCATTGCCACGACAATCATCGATTGGGCCGCTTCAGGAAACGTGGGATGCAACGCGTACGCGGCCGTAAACTCTTCGCGTGCCTTCGCCATGTGCTCCAACAACGTGGCCCAGCCGTCTTGCGTAACGGTGTCGGCCGCCCCGCCGCCCCGCGCCCCCCAGCCCAAGCCGATCTCATTTGAACCGTTCAGCATGTGCATCAGCCATGGGTCGACGGCATTTTGCTTGCGCAGCACCACGACAAACCGCTCGCGATCCAGCGGGGCATTGGCGAAAGCATCGGTGAAAATCTTGTAGCGGAATCGTATCTCGACCGGATCAGCCACCGGGCTGCTGAGATACTCCGCGAGGTATTTCGGCCACAACTCTTTCATCTGGTTTCGCACGGCCGCGCCGTTTCGGCTGTCATGAAAGTTCCGCGACATGGCGAGCCGCTTCGTAGCCAAGTATTTGCGGAGTGGCGAGTACGGACCGGCCAGCACTGGGGGCAGCGAAGCCAGCACGTCGTCGGGACAACCGCGCTCCGATACCTCGTCATTAACCGTAGCGCGACAATGCACGACCATCGGATCTGAACAACCCGCCTTGAGTGCACGATCAGCCAATCGGAGCATGGTCGTGTCGGACGTATCCGCGTCGCTTCGATACCACTCTGTCACGCTTCGATCAGCGAGTCGGACAGCCATTCGATCCAGAAATGCGATCGCGGCGGCGTCCCACGCGGGGTCACGCTTGCCGACCTTTTTGTAACCGTCCTCGATCAGCTCTCTTCGGTTTGACGCCAGATACGCGTCGCGCGCGTCGTACTGGGTAGCGGATTTCGGTCGGGTCGCGACCTGTGCGAACGCTGCCGACGAAATGAACGCGATCAGGAACGCAACGCCGAGCGAGGCATACGGTATTCGGTGCACTTGGATTTCCCGTAGGAGTACTTCGACGCCGAGTTTAGCGGCATACCGCGGCCACCGCGAGCCGCCGCGCTCACTTGATCCGAATCGCGCAACGGGTCGGCGGGCGAATCCGGGCGGAATTCACAAAATCTTATCCGACGGCAGCACGACTTACGGCCACCCTGTTGCGCGAACCAAGCCCGAACGGCGCAACAGCCCTGTATATACGGAGGCCTCATGCGCACAGATCGCTCACTTCGACCCACGAAAGCCGATGTTACATGTGTCACACGATGTAGCACCCCTGTGCATCGGGTGTGCGCGGCGCAAGCCATGGCCGGGCTTGAAATTAGCGACCGGGGCGAACGAAGCAATGTTACAAAATGTTACAACGGCCGTGGCGCGGGGTCCGACCTGCGGGGCGGGGGGTTTCCGGGCGTTGACGAAGGTTCGCCGGTCCCTACACTCGCGGATCGTTTGGTCTTTATTTGAGCTACGTTCTCTAAGCGTCCGATAAACGAAAGAAGGTTTCTTCATGAGCGCGATTGAATCCGTCATTGCCCGTCAGGTGTTCGACAGTCGTGGTAACCCGACCGTCGAAGTTGATGTCATCCTCGAGAACGGCATCCTCGGCCGGGC
This sequence comes from Tepidisphaerales bacterium, assembly GCA_038224615.1. Classification (GTDB taxonomy): domain Bacteria; phylum Planctomycetota; class Phycisphaerae; order Tepidisphaerales; family Tepidisphaeraceae; genus JBBRFH01. The sequence continues at coordinate 15,872 of JBBRFH010000026.1, read as the reverse complement.
GATCGTCCCCTCGGGCGCGTCGACGGGCGAACACGAAGCGGTCGAGCTGCGCGACGGCGACAAGAAGGTGCTGCTCGGCAAGGGCGTCACCAAGGCGGTCGCCAACGTCAACACCAAGATCGCGCCGGAGCTGGTCGGGCTTGACCCGCGCAGCCAGGAAGAGATCGACAACCTGATGAACGAGCTTGATGGCACGCCCAACAAGGGCAAGCTCGGCGCCAACGGCATCCTCGGCGTCTCGCTCGCTGTCGCCCACGCCGCCGCCGAACTGTGCGGCCTGCCGCTGTACCGCTATCTCGGTGGACCGGGCGCGATCACGCTGCCTGTGCCGATGATGAACATCATCAACGGCGGCAAGCACGCGGACAACAACATCGACTTCCAGGAATTCATGATCCAGCCGTGGGGCTTCGACAGCTTCACCGAGGCGTTCACCGCCGGCGTCGAGATCTACCACGCGCTCAAGGGCGTGCTGCACAAGCAGAAGCTGAGCACTGCTGTCGGTGACGAAGGCGGTTTCGCGCCGAACCTGAAAGACAATGAAGACGCGCTGAAGGTCATCATCGACGCGATCGTTGCCGCCGGCTACGAGCCGGGCAAGCAGGTTTTCATCGCGCTCGATCCGGCCAGCAGCGAACTGTGGGACGCGAAGAAGAAGGGCTACAAGTTCTTCAAGAGCGCGCCGGACAAGATCCTGACCAGCGAGCAGATGGTCGACTACTGGAGCAAGTGGATCGAGAAGTACCCGATCCGCTCGATCGAAGACGGCTGCGCCGAGAACGACTGGGCCGGCTGGAAGCTGTTCACCGACCGCGTCGGCAACAAGGTGCAGTTGGTCGGCGACGACCTTTTCGTGACCAACGTGAAGTTCCTCGAAAAGGGCATCAAGACCAAGACCGCCAACAGCATCCTGGTGAAGGTCAACCAGATCGGCACGCTCAGCGAGACGCTGGCGGCGGTCAACATGGCGATTCGCAACGGTTACTCGGCGGTGCTCAGCCATCGCTCGGGCGAAACCGAGGACGCCACGATCGCCGACATCGCGGTCGCGACCAATTGCGGCCAGATCAAGACCGGTGCCCCGGCCCGCTCGGACCGTGTCGCCAAGTACAACCAGCTCATCCGCATCGAAGAACAGCTCGGCGACCGCGCTGTCTACGGCGGAAAGCTGTGGAATAAGTAAGAGGAGTTGATGGTCGATAGTTGATAGTCGATGGCAGAAGTCCTGCATCGGCTATCGACTATCGGCTATTGGCTATCGACTATGGAACGCACGGACGCGCCCGCCGACCTCGACCTGACCATCGCCGGCCCGGCGGACCCGATCGATGCGCTGCAGGTCGAACCGCAGGACGCCGACGCGCCCCTGCCGCCCGACGCGGCGCAGTCGGAAGCGGACACGCCGTTCGAGTTGGTCGAGGACGAGCACACCCCGATCAAGTTTGTCGGTGATCCGATCGCGGCGATCCTGAAGTCGAAGGATGCTGAAGCAGAAAACCAAGTCGCGCCGAAGACTCCAGTCGACGCCGACGCGCCCTGTCATCCTGAGCGAAGCGAAGGATCTACTCGCCCCGTCCGGGCGCTCAGGCCTGCCAGTGCGCCAGTTCCCATGGAGTCGGATCCGACCCCGCAGGGATCGGCGTGCGTGGCGCAGGACGATGTCGTCTTGTCGGAGGAAATCGACGCAGAATCGGATGGGGTTGTCTGCTCCCCCGGTCGCACCGGTGCGTGGTGGACGTTGCCGCTGGTATTCGCGGGGATCGGCATCGTTGCCTGTGCCCTGCTCGTCCCTGCGGCAGATGAAAATCGGCGCGCGATGCACGAGCTGCAGAAGATCAACCGCGACGTCACCTACTTCGAGCGGCAGTCGGAAGTGAACAAGGAATTTCTTGAACGGGTGAGTTCGGACCCGACCCTCGCCGAGCGGTTGGCGATGCGGCAACTGCGGCTGACCCGCCCGGACGCGAAGATCGCCAACCTCCCGCCGCACCACGACAAGTACGGCATGTCTCCGTTCGGCCTGGTCTCGATCGACCCACCGCCCGCCGTACCGGCATACCAGCCCGCCGGCGGGTTCCTCGGGCGGTGGTTCCTCGACATGCACCGGCAGATTTATTTCTGCGGCGCCGGCCTGCTCATGATCGCGACGGGGCTTATCTGCGGCGGGGGTCAACCGGCAACGCGCAAAGGTCCAGAAGTCCAGCCCGCTTAGCATCGCGCTCGACACCCAAAGCCCAACACTCGACAATCTTTCCCTGATGCCCCGCGCCATCGCGATTGAAACCTCCGGCCGAATTGGCTCCGTCGCGATCGTGCAAAATGGCGCGGTGCTGTCAGAGGAGACGTTCCCGCACGGCCTGCAGCACGCGGCGACGATCCTACCCATGCTTGACCGCCTTGTCCGCGCCCAAGGCTGGCGCCCCCGCGACATTGAGCATGTGTATGTCTCGTCGGGTCCGGGGTCGTTCACCGGGCTGCGGATTGGCATCACGCTCGCTAAGACACTGGCGCTGTCGATCGGCGCGCGGATTGTCGCTGTCCCCAGCGCCCGCGTCCTGCTCGGAAACGTGCCGGCCGATGCGCGAGAGGCGATCATCGTCCTCGACGCCAAGCGCGGGCAAGTCTTCACCGCACGCTTCACGCGCGCCCGAGACGTCGATTCCGCCGACCTCTGGAATGCGTGGATCGAGAACGAGCCCGAGCACCTGGATACCCTCGACGCCGTCCTCCACCGCGCCGGTCGGCCCGTCCACCTCATCGGTGAAGGGATCCCATACCACCGTGCGATGGTCCCGGATGTGCCGCAGGTAGTGGTCACCGACGAAGCGCTCTGGCGTGCCCGTGCCGGGGTCGTCGCGCAACTGGGCTACGAGTTGGCGCTATCCGAGGCCTTCGCGGACCCGCATCGGCTCACCCCGACGTATGTGCGAATCCCGGAAGCGGAGGAGAAACGGCTCATCGCGCAGGGGAAATTCCCCATCCCCGCGCGTGCGAATCCCGATCCGACCCCGCAGGGGTCGGCGTGAGACGTAAAGCCGTTCGGCATTGACGTTTATGCGTTCAAGATCGGGGTATGGGTGGGTCTGGACCACGGAAACTCTAAAATGCTGTAAACTATTGTCGGACGCAGGCGTCTGTCCTTACAGAACAGGGAACAGGGAGAATTTGGACCTTGGTCGCGTTAGTTAAGCAGCAAACCGCCGACGGATCGGACCTCCTGAGCCAGTATCGCGTTACTGGCGCGCCGGAGATCTTTGCGCAGATCATGCGCGCCTATGGCGGGATGGTTTTTTCGGTCTGTTTTAAGGTGACCAAGGTCGCTGCTGATGCGGAAGACGCGTCGCAGGCCACGTTTCTCACGCTCGCCGTCCAGTGCAAGACGGGGGCGGTGATCACCTATCTCGGGCCCTGGCTGAAGAAAGTGGCCAAGCGTACCGCACTCGATCTGATTCGCTCCCGCAAGCGTCGCACGCGACGTGAGACGATCACGGCAGAGGGACGCCCGGAGTTCTACGCCGCCCGCGCCTGCGGGGAATCCGAGAACGCTGAGATCAGCCAGATCATCCGCCACGAACTCGATCAGTTGCCGGCCAAGTACCGGATGCCGCTGGTCCTGCACTATTTCGGTGGACTTTCTCACGACCAGATCAGCCAGGAAATGCGCTGCACGACGGCGGCGCTGGGCGTCCGGCTCCACCGGGCTCGCAAAATGCTCGGCAAACGCCTGACCGTGCGCGGAGTGAATCTCGAGCGCGGCGCGCTGGGTGCGGCGATCGCGGTCGCCATCCACCAGGTCATCACCGATCGCTTCGTTCACTCCACCCAGCAGGCCACCCTCGCGATGGCGTGGGCTCATCCCGGCTCGTGCATCGGGACGTTGCCGCATCACCTGGGCGACATCACCGCACTGGTCGCGCAGGTCGCGGCGTCGATGGGCCGGGCCAAGACACGAATGGCCGCCGTTGCCATGGCGGCCAGCATCACGATGCTCGGCGGCGCCGCAGAAGCAATGCGGCACCTCCCTGATTCAATCCGTCCGAACCTCGAATTTCTCGCGCCCTCGAAAGCGATCGAAAGCTTCTTTGAACGGATGAACGTGCCGTCGTTGCATGTGCAGGACGACACCGACACGCCCGAGGCTACCGGCGCCTACGCGTCGAAGACGTCCAGGGAATCCGGCTCGGCCGTGACCGACCCGGATCAGAAATCGTACGGCACCGCTCCACTGGCGGGCATCCCACTGGCCCCGCCGACGCCCGCTTCGACGCCGGCACACCGGCAGCAGGTGCTGACGTCGATTATACCGACACCGCATTCCCCGCCGCCGATCACGCCGCCGGGTGAGTTGTCGCCGTCGCCTTACAGGACACAGCAGCAGTCGGAGGGCACGCGTACCGTCATTGTCCGCGATCACTCGACCTCGCCGGCACCGGAGCGGATCAGCTTCAATTCGTCGACGCAGGGCACGAGCACCACGCGCGGCACCGGCGGATCGTCAGGCGGTGGATCAAGCGGCTCGGACGCCATTGAGAAGCCCGTTCGTCCCTCCGCCCCGCCGCCGATGTTCATCCCGGCGGCGACGAGCGAGCCAAAGCTGCGGCACCTCGAACGGTTCACGCCGACCGACGCCGCCGCTGCTTCGTCGTTTAATCTCGCGCCCGTTGGCGTTGCAGTCGGGCAGTTCGCCGCGTCCGCGACTGACGCCAGCGTCCTCAGCACATTCACAGGCCCGATCGTCCCTGACTTCTCGACCGCCGGCATGCACAGCGGGGGCATCGGTGATTCGTTCACGCTCGGCTCCGGCGACCGCCTCGTCCATGCCGGTAACGGCACCTATCAATGGAACGACGCCACCAACGGCATCGCCTTCGGCGGCGTCAACTCCGCGACGGTCACGTTCGAGGACGTAGTCGGCGGCGGCGTGCTTTCGATCGAGCGCCTGTCGACCCAGACCACGCTCGCGCCCGCGCGTCCGCTCGGCCACCACTTCATCGGCATCTGGTCGTTCGACACGACGTTCGCTTACGACGCCGTCTCGCTCAACGTCCGCTACGACGAGGCGCTGGCCCAGTCGCTCGGTTTGCCCGAAAACATCCTCAAGCTATGGGTCTATGACGGCGAACTCGACCACTGGGCGCGCATCATGGACGGGACGTTCTCACGCGACCTTGGCGAGCACACCCTGCACGGCGCGTACACCAGGGGCAGCATCGAGTACTTCGCGGTATCGGCCCCCGAGCCGGTCGGCGTCTTCAGCTTCCTCGTCGCCGGCACCGCCGCGCTGCTACGACGCCGGCGAAATTACTGGTAATCGTGTGTTGGATGTCGCGTTGGTGCCATCCAATTGCTACCATTCAATGCTATGGCGACGGTTTCGCTGGATCTCCCGTCTGACCTTATCGAGGCATCGCGACGGACGCCCGAAGAGTTCGTTGTCGACATGCGTCTCGCTGCCGCCATCTACTGGTACACGCGCGGCGAGGTATCACAATCGCGCGCTGCAACGATCGCCGGTCTGTCGCGCATTGCGTTTCTCGACGAGTTAGCCCGAAAAAATGTAGACGTTGTACACGTCGACATCGACGAACTCCGGAGGGAACTCGAGCGTGAGTAAAGGGTTCGCGGTCGTCAACACATCGCCGTTGATCTACCTGGCGCGAAGCGGTCACTTGGATTTGCTGCGCATCGCTCACGAGCCGGTAGTCGTACCTGAAGCGGTCGTACAGGAGATCAAGCAAGGTTCACAATTCGACAAAGCAATGGACGCGATCAACTCGCACGCGTGGCTCAAGATCGTGCCGGATGGTCCGATTCCCAAGGTCGTCACCGACCGCGATCTTGGTCCGGGTGAATCGGCCGTCATCGCCTATGGTCTGGCACGCCCGGGAATGACCGTGATCGTCGATGACCGGGCGGCACGCCGCTTGGCGACCTCTCTTGGGCTGCCGTTGCGCGGTACGCTCGGCCTTGTGCTGCTGGCGAAGCGCGATGGCCGCATCGCTGCGGCGCGGCCGATCGTCATGCAGTTGGTTGACGCCGGCATGTTTCTCTCAAGCGACGTCCTCGATCAAGCGTTATTGCTCGTCGGCGAGTAGGGCATGTCATCCCCCCACCACGCCGTCGACTTCATCAAAACTCGTAACACCTTCGGCGACCAGTTGATAGCCGTGATCGCGCAGGGATCGGAAGCGGCTTTGGCCGAGCGCTGTCATCACCTCGCCTTGGTTGTTGCGGGCGATGGCGGCACGGACGAGATCGTCGACGACCAGCAGTTCAAACACCGCGCGGCGGCCGGAGTAGCCGGTGCCCAGGCACTTCTGGCAACCGGTCGGGCGGTACAGCTTCTGCAACTGTTCGTACTCGCTGCCCATGTCGCGCAACTGCTCTTCGGTCGGCGAAGCGGGCTGCTTGCAGAACGGGCAGAGCGTGCGCACCAGGCGCTGGGCGAGCAGCAGGTTCAGACCGCTGCTGACCAGGAACGGTTCGATGCCCAGATCGAGGAGACGGAAGACGCTCCCCGGGGTGTCGCGTGAGTGGACGGTGCTGAAGACCAGGTGCCCGGTCATCGCGGCCTGCATCGCGGTCTTGGCCGTCTCGGCGTCGCGAATCTCACCGACGAGAATGACGTCCGGGTCCTGCCGAAGCGTCGACCGAAGCAGCGCCGCGAACGTGCTGCCGACCTCCTCGTGTACGGGCATCTGCGTCACGCCCTCGATCTGGATTTCGACCGGATCCTCGATGGTGACGACGTTGCGCTCGCTGGCGTCGATCGAGCGAAGGATGGCGTAGAGCGTGCTTGTCTTGCCCGAGCCCGTCGGGCCGCAGACCAGCAGCATGCCGGCGTCGCGCTTGATCGTCTTTTCAATCGTGCGGAACATATTCTCGGGCAGATTCAAGTCCCACAGGTAACGCGGCGCGTTGGCCGAATCCAGGCAGCGAATCACCAGCTTCTGGCCGAAGATCGAAGGCGTCATGCTCACGCGGTAGTCGACCTTCCGATCGGGCACGCGGGCAACAAAATTGCCCTCCTGCACTGCGTTTCGCACGGCGATGTCGATGTCGCAAAGGATCTTCACCAGCGAAAGAATCCGGACGCCGAGGTCCTTGGTGAGCGTGGCGATGGTGATCATCGAGCCGTCGGCGCGGATGCGGACGATGTACTTGTCGCCTTTGGGCTCGACGTGGATATCGCTGGCGCGGGTGCGGAAACAGCACAGCAGCGTGAGACGCAGAATCGTCACGGCTTCGGCGGGGATGTCGCCTCGCTCGACCTGTCCGTGGACGAGTTCGCCGCGGGCGTTGATCATCTCGATGTCGTGAGCGCCGAACGGCTTGCTGGGAAGCGACTCGGCCAATCCGTTGAGCGCGCGGGCAGGAGCGACGCCGTCCGCCTCGCCGTGATCGGGGCGTTCCCACCTGGGCGGCGGTGGCGAGTTATGCGACTGGGCAGCAGCGGCGGCGATACCGACCTCCTCCAGCACGTCCATCGGGACAAGGTCGTCTCCCACCTGAAGATCTTCCGAGGCCGGCGCCGAACCGATGAACTGCCGGCCCCCCTCCACATGTCCACCGGGCGGCGTTGCGCCGGGGATGTTGTTGTAGTAACGCATCACGCTCCCGCCGGCGCGGATCACGTCGCCGTGCTGAAGCTTCTGCTCGCCATGTACCATCCCGTTGTTGATTGCCGTCCCGTTGCGCGAGCCGAGGTCGCGGACATAGCAGCCGTCGGAACGCTTCTCGATCACCAGGTGCTGGCGCGAGAGCCGCTCATCGTTCAAAGTCAGCGCGTTCCCGACCTGTCGGCCGATCGTGATGGGCTTGTCGCTGCGGACCTCAATTCGGCGAGGTCCCTTGTCCGTTTGTAGTTCGACGTAAGGCACAGGTGTTCGTCCGACAGCTTATCAAAAAACGAGGCAAATCGCATCCCGATCGGCAGATGCGTGGCACGCGGCGATTTATTTTTTCCACGCGATCAGCGTTATCGGGCATGCCGCCGCCTGCCCGATCCGAGAACGGCTCTGTGTGCGGCGGCAACGCCAATTTGCTGGCTTCACTCTACGCTCCGCAGCGGTCGCGGGTGTCTGACGCTTGTTACGGTAGGTTGGCGGCCGCGCGTGTTGCCGGTTGGCTGCTTGCCGAAATTCGCTTGACGAACTGATCCATCAGTGTCCGCCGTATCTCACTCTCGATCAGCGATTGTCCGGCGCTATTGGGGTGAATCGCATCTCGATAGAGAAGCTTTCTATTGGGGAATGATGAGAACGCCGGTCGAAGGTCTAGCACCGGGACAGGGCAGGCATCCGAAGCGGCCCGAATGGCAACGGCACCGGGCTCGGGGCCAGAGGCAGCTTCTTCAGCAGTCGGGTACTGCACCACCAGCACCTGAGCGCCGCTTCCGAGTCCACGACGCACGAGTGTTTGGAGAGCCAAAAGTGACGTTTCCACATCTGCTTTCGGGGGCGCGATGACCTGGCCTGTTTCATTGGACGAAGTATTCTGATGCCAGCCGATGCGTGGCAGCAGATACCGCTCGAATCCTTCCTGCACCGCCAGGATCGGCGCTCGCTCTGGAAATGAAGGCGATACACCGACGGTCGGAGCGAAGGTTGGCACGTCTGCATAGTCGCCGCTGTTGAGGAGGATCACCAAGACGTCCGCGTCGAAGAGGCCGAATCGGTTGATGTAGGCAAGCTGGTTCGGCGGTCCCCAACTACCGGCCGACACGTTCATTGCAAGTACGGGCCGGTCTAGTCGCTGCCTCAGCTTCTGGCCGAGGATGGTGCTCGCCAGTTCGCTGTCGTCGGTCTGCGCGCCGCCGTTAAGGATGCTGTCGCCGATCATTAGGATCCGCAGTTCCTTCGGATCCGTCTTTTTCGCTGAAAAATTCGGGGTGCCGCGCATCGAATACTGATTGTATGTGATGAGATTGCCAAACCGGTGGCAACGCTGGTTCGGCTTGAAGAGATATTCGATTTCCGGGTCGGCCATCGACAGTGGCGGCTCGCCGAGGCCGAGGTAGAAGCGAGTGAAGAGTTCTCCGGCGATCAGCACAGCAATCAAAATCAGAAACAGCCACAAGCCCACGCGGCGGAGACGTCGTCTAATGGGTGACGGGGGGGTAGGGACGTTCTGTTCCGGCGTGGGGGCGGCGGTTGTCAATGTCTAACAAATGTATCACATGCACTACCGCCGACCAATCACTCCGCATCCCGATCGGCAGATGCGGCATGAAGTGGCGCACGCCGGCAGCGAGGCCACCCGAACGCGGCTGCGATCAGCCGGCGGGTTTCGGGGGTTCGATCTTCGGGAACAGCACCTCGGCTTTGCCCAGCACGTGCCCGTCGGGCAGATTTTCGTCGATTAACTGGTCAATCGTCTTGCCCGCGAGGTCCACGTTCAACTGTCGCAGCCCGGCCCGGGCCTTTTCGGGGAGGATGGGAAGCAGCGCCGCAAGGATTTTCTTGCACGACTGGGCGAGGAGATTGAGCACGGTATCGAGCTGCGCCGCCGCCGCCGGGTCCTTGGCGAGTTTGAACGGCTGCGTCTGGTCGATGTAGAGGTTTGCCGCCCGCGCCAGTTCGATTGGCAGGAGCGCCGCCCGCTGCAGTTCCATGCTCGTGTAGGCATCACGGAGCGACGACGACAGCCCCGCCAACTGCCTGGTCAGCACGATTTCCGCGTCACTGGTCGAGCCGATCGCCGGCACCTTTCCATCCCGATAGCGGGTGATCATGTTCAGCGTTCGGTTGAGCAGGTTGCCGACAACGTTGCCCAGTTCCACGTACGCGGTCGCCAGTTCGGCGTCTTTCCAATCGAGGTCGTTGCCGAACGGCGCAGCGCGCAGGATGTAATAGCGCAGGGTATCCAGCGAATACGTCGCGATGACGCCTCTGACGCGCTCGATGTCGATAACGTTCCCGAGGGTCTTGCTCATCTTTTTGCCCTCGGCGGTCCACCAGCCGTGGGCAAAGACGGCCTTGGGGAGCGGTTGCCCGAGGCTCATGAGCATCGCCGGCCAGTACACCGTGTGGAACCACATGATCTCCTTGCCGATGAGGTGGACGTCGGCCGACCAGAATTTCTTGTACGTTTCGCTGTCGGGGTAACCGAGCGCTGTGACATAATTACTCAGCGCGTCGATCCAGACGTAGAGCACATGCTCGGGGTCGTTGGGCATTGGGATGCCCCACTTGAGACTGCCTCGCGAAATCGACAAGTCTTCGACGCCCTGTTTCAGCTTGCTGACGACTTCGTTCTTGCGCATCGCCGGCAGGATCAGAAATTCGTTCTTCTCGATCGCCTCGAGCACGCGCGGGACGTACTTGCTGAGCTTGAAGAAGTACGTCGGCTCCTTGTACCGCACCAGCGGCCGGCCGGAGATGGCGGACTTGAAATCCTGGTCCTTGGCGGTCGTTTCGGTGACGAATTCTTCCTGGCCTTCGTCATACCACCCCTCGTAGGCACCGAGGTAGATGTCGCCGTTGGCGAGCATTTCGCTCACGATTTGCTGGGCACCGACCTTGTGCCGCTCCGACGACGTGCGGATGAAATCGTCGTTGGTGACCTTCAGCTCGATCCAGAGCGACTCGAAGACTGCGGCATTTTTGTCCGCCAACGCCCGCGGCTCGATGCCCTGCTCAGAGGCGGTCTTCACCATCTTGATGCCGTGCTCGTCGGTGCCGGTGAGGAACCAGGTCGGGTCCCCCGCCAGCCGGTGATATTGGGCAACGACATCCGCGGCCAGCGTCGTGTAGACATGGCCGAGGTGTGGCTCCCCGTTGGGATAGTAGATCGGCGTGGTGATGTAAAAGCGTCGCGTCATCGGGATTCACGTTATACAACCAAACGCCCGCGCGTAGAATGCGCGCATGGACGTGCGAGACGATCCGAAACTTGTCGCAGCACTGACACGCATCGAACAACGCGCGACGCGGTACGACATCGAAGCCGCGTGGCCGCTGGAAGATCTGAACGATCTGCGCGACGTCGGTGCCATGCGCTGGGCGATCGAGCGTGAGTTCGGCGGAAGCGACGTCGACGCCGTCACGCTGCACGACTACTACGAACACGTCGCCTCCGCCTCGCTCGCGACGGCGATGCTGATTTCGCAGCGCGACGCGGGCATCGGGTACATCGAAGCGTCGTCGAACGAATCGCTCAAACAGCGCCTGCTCCCGCAACTGGCTGAGGACAAGGTCTGGACGACCATCGGTATATCGCACCTGACTACGTCGCAACACTCCGGCGCGCTGATGGCGCGGCGGATAACGACCGGGACGCGCCAGTGCTTCCTGCTCGACGGCATCATTCCCTGGGCGACCGGTGGGCAGAACGCCAACTTCATCGTCGCTGGCGCACGCACGGATGATGAACAGCAACTGCTGTTCGTGCTTCTGACCGATGCCAGCGGCGTCATCGTCAACACCCCGCAGCGTCTCGCGACACTCGCGGCGGCACCGACGAGTTCGGTGTCCTGCTCCGGCGTGCTAATCGAGCCGGACATGATCCTCAGCGGCCCGACCGAGCACGCGCTGAGCGGCCGACCACGCGCGCTGCCGCTCGGCCAGACCTTCGCCGCCTTCGGGCTCGTACACGCGGCCTTGAAGCTGATCCGCAAGATCGACTCCGACAGTTCGCGCTCGACATACGACACGCTCACCACCCAACTGTACGAATTGCACAATGCCGTCCGCGACGCCAACAGCAAGCTCGACGGGCACGACCTGCAATCCGGCCCGCTGCTGCGCAGCGAGTGCAACAATCTCGCCGTCCGCTCCACCCACGCCGCCGTCACGTTGTACAAAGGCGCGGCCCTTCGATTGGACCACCCCGCCCAGCGCCTGGCGCGCGAGGCATTGTTCCTGCTCGTCTGGAGCAGCCCGGCCAGCGTCGTCGATCGCAATCTAGAGTTGATGAGCGAACCGCACTGATCGCAGCTCATGCTTCCTCGACGCCGACTCCTGCGGGGTCGGATCTGACCCCACACGAGTCGGCCTTAGGTCGGCATGTGTTCGAGATGACACGTCCCCTGCCTCCGCTTACCCTTGTTGATGTGCCCGATTTCGTCTCCCGCGGGGGGCTCAAGCTCGATCATGCGTTGCAGACGTTCGCGTTCGACGTCGCCGGGCTGACCTGCGCCGACCTCGGGTGCAGCACCGGCGGGTTCACCGACTGCCTGCTCCGGCGTGGCGCCGCCAAGGTTTACGCCGTTGATACGGGCTACGGCGTACTCGACTGGAAGCTCCGCAAGGACGCCCGCGTGGTCGTTCTGGAGCGACAGAACGCCATGCACGTCGAACTTCCGGAAAAGGTACAATTCATCAGCATCGACGTCGCATGGACCAAGCAGGACAAGATCCTGCCCAGCGCGAAACGGTTGCTCACCCCCAGGGGGCGGATTGTTACACTGATAAAGCCCCACTACGAGGCAGATCCAAGGCTGCTTCGCAAGGGCGTATTGCCCGAGGACGCGGTGGCGTCTGTAGTAGAGGAAACCTCGCAACGCATCGTCAAAGCCGGTTTTCGTGTACTGGCGACGGTGCAGAGTCCGATTAAGGGAAGTAACAACGGCAACGTCGAAGTGCTCGCGTTGCTGGGTTACGAAGAGTCAGTAGTCGATAGTCGATAGCCAAGCCTTTACTATCGACTATCGACTCTGGACCATCAGCTATCATGGCCAAAATCAGAATCGCGATCGCAGGTGTCGGGAATTGTGCAAGCTCGCTCATACAGGGCGTGCATTTCTATGCGCAGGCAACCGGCGAGGACGCAGTCCTCGGGCTGGCCCATCCGCTGGTCGGGCGGTATCGCGCGGGGGACATTGAAGTCGTCGCGGCGTTCGACATCGACATGCGCAAGGTCGGCCAGCCGTTCAACGACGCGATCTTCGCGGCGCCTAACAACACCAAGATTTTCTTCCGCCCCCCCGCCGGCGAAGGACCGATCGTGAAGATGGCGCCCGTCGAAGACGGCGTCGCGCCGCACATGGCCGATTACCCGGAGCACCTGCGCTTCGTCCCATCCGACGCCGAGCCGTGCAATCTCGTCGACGAATTGCGCGAGGCCGGCGCTGAAATCCTGCTCAACTACATGCCCGTCGGCGCCCAGGAAGCAACCGAGATGTTCGCCGAGGCGTGCCTGGAAGCGGGCGTGGCGTTCATTAACTGCGTGCCCTGCTTCGTGGTCTCCGACCAGATATGGGCCGAGCGGTTTCGCCAGGCGGGCTTGCCTTGCATCGGCGATGACGTGAAGGCTCAGCTCGGCGCAACGATCACTCACCGCACGCTGGCCCGGCTCTTCGCGTCCCGCGGCGTGCGAATCGACAGCACCTATCAGCTCAACACCGGCGGCAACACCGATTTCCTCAATATGCTCAGCCGCGAGCGCCTCGCGAGCAAAAAAATCAGCAAGACCGAAGCCGTGCAGAGCCAGCTTGACGTGCCGCTGCACGCCGACCAAATCCACATCGGGCCGAGTGACTTCATTCCGTTCCTCAAGGACAACAAGGTCTGCTTCCTCCGCTTCGAAGGCACCGGCTTCGGCGGCGTGCCGCTGAACCTCGAGCTGCGCCTAAGCGTCGAAGACTCCCCCAACTCCGCCGGCGTGGTGATTGACGCGATCCGCTGCTGCAAGCTGGCGCTGGACGCCAAGCTGAGTGGCCCGATCGACCCGGTCTGCTCCTGGACGATGAAGCACCCCCCGCGCCAGTTGACCGACGTCGACGCCGACGCCGCGACCGAGCAGTTCATCGCCCGCGCCGAGCAGTTGCTGAACCGCCAGTCGCTCCGGGCATCGTGATCGCAAACAGGAGGCTTCCGATGCACACCGAATCACTCGAACCCCGCCAGCACCTTGCCGCGGTTCGGATGGCGCTCGATTACTCGACGCCTGAAGCTACAAAGTAGCCTCCGCAGGCCAGATTTGCCCGGAATCAGCCGGGATTCCGCTTAACGGGAGATCACTAATGATCCGCCGCAGACCGCTTGCGTAACCGGCGAGGTCGATGCTACGCTGACTCATTGCAGCGTCTTGCGGAATGGGTTTTTCCCCCGAATCTGCAGGCTCCGTTGCAGGCGTAAAATCCGGCCGCTGACGCGATCGGCATAACGCGGACGCGTGTCGCATGGACACCATGCGAATCGGCGAGATCGGGGATCGGCAAGCGGCGCGCTCGAGGTACGATAGGTTTCGGACAAGCAAGGGCTGTAGTTACATGCAAGCACTCGATTTGCCATTTTTCCTGGCAGATTTCACGGGCGTCGGCGGACGCATCAAGCAGCGGCCTGAGGATTTTTTCGTACAGGAAATCCCGCTCTACGAACCGACCAACGACGGCGATCACGTCATGGCGGAGATCCAGAAGATGGGTCTCTCGACGATGGCGGCCCTCGACACGCTCGGGCGGCAACTGGACGTCAACCGGCGCGACATCGGCTACGCCGGGATGAAGGACGCCCAAGCCGTCACCCGACAGATCGTCACGATCCCCCGCGTCACGCCCGAGCAGGTGCTGGCGATCAAGACCGATCGCATCAGCGTCAACTGGGCCCACAAGCATCGCAACAAGCTGCGCCTCGGGCACCTGCTGGCGAATCGGTTTGCGATCAAGATCCGCGATGTCGATCCGATGAAAGTCGTCACGCTCCGTCCGGCGCTCGATGAGATGGCCCGGCGCGGCATGCCCAATTTCTTCGGCGAGCAACGCTTCGGACGGCGCAACACCAATGACCTGATGGGCGCCGCCTTCGTCCGTGGCGATGACAAGGAAGTGCTGCGCCTGATGCTCGGCGACCCCCGCGTCACCGAGGACGATCTCGAATCCCTCGAATCACGCCAGCATTTTATGAACGGCGACTACGAGCGCGCGATCAAGTCGATGCCCCACTGGGCGCACGGCGAACGCCGCGCGCTGGCGCGCCTGATCAAGACCAGCGACCCCTACCAGGCAGTGATGGCCGTCGACATGCCGATCCGCCGGCTGTGGGTCACCGCGATGCAGTCGCGCATCTTCAACGAAATCGTCCGCCAGCGGATTGCCGATATCGACCAGGTGATGCAAGGCGACATGGCGTACAAGCACGAGAACGGCGCGTGCTTCCTCGTCGACAATCCCGCGCTCGAACAGGCCCGACTCGAAGCGTTCGAGATCAGCGCCACCGGCCCGATGGTCGGCCGCCGACTCTCCCTGCCGCGCGGCAAACCGTATGACATGGAACGGGCGCTGTTCGACAAGTACGACGTCCAGCCCGACGACTTCCGCTCCAGCACCCGCGATCGCTCGCACGGCGACCGCAGGCCGATCCGCGTGCAGCCCGGCGACGCCAAACTCGAAAGCGGCGTCGACGAGCACGGCGGGTACATCACCGTTGCCTTCACGCTCCCGCCCGGCGCGTACGCAACGATCCTCATGCGCGAACTGATGCGCAGCGAGCCCGTCCGCGCAACTGCCCCAACGAGGGCGGCGGTACCCGTCGACCACGGCGATGATTCCGATGCCGATTCCGATTCCCCGGGGAACGAGTAGGAACGCGTTACGACAGTCGCGCCCGCTTCGGCAAGTTTGTTACAACGTCCGCGATGGCACATTTGCCGCAGTCCCGTGAAATTGACAACGTCACACACCCACCGGCACTGCCGCGAGCGGCACACCGCGGGACTCGGCTTCGTGCGCCCAGCGTGCGAGCGGCGTGGGACGATGTCCCTTTTCCGTTCCTTCAAACCGACCGGATCGACCCTCCGACTGCCATTTTGGCAAGTGGGTTTGTTTGTTCATTTTTGAATGTGCTCGCCAAACCCTTACCCAAACCGCCCCAACCGCCGCGGCCAATGCTCGTTTATGCCGCCGTGCATCCGTCCATCCGGATGCACGGCCA
>JBBRFH010000025.1:0-19812 GCA_038224615.1 Tepidisphaerales bacterium | reverse complement strand
CCGCCCGTAGAAGTCGATCGCCATGCCGACCGCTGCGTCGCCCATGCTGACGTCGATCGGCACCTTACTGGCTGAGTCGGTGAAGTACCGCGCGTTGGCGCCGATGCGCTGGATGAGTGACAGCCCGTTCTCAAAGCCTTGTTCGAGGGCGGCTTGGTAGTCCTTGAGATCGTCGGGCACGTCGCCGCGCTTGTAGGCTTTGCCCTTTCCCTTGATGTACGCGTCGATGCGCTTTTCGTTCGCCGCGATCGCTGCGTTGATCTCAGCGGGATCGACAATCGCGTTCTTGGCCGGGTGAAGATATTGAAACACGGCATCGTGCATCTGCTGATGCACAATCATCTCAAACGCCTTGGCGATCGACCCACTCTTGGTCGGGTCGGCCAGGCCCACCTGCTTGAAATAGCGGTAGTCGGCGAGGTCCGACCACTGGCTGGGCGGCGTGGTGATGCGGAGATCGGCGAGGCGGTCAACGTTGTAGACGATGTCGAACGTGCTAACGACGTTGTTTGTTATCGACGGCGTGCGCCAGACTTCGCCGGAAAGGGTCGCGGGAATCAGATCAACGCCGTCGTTCTTAAAAAGGTCCGGTGGCAGTTCCTGCTCGACTGCGACAGTGAAGCCGCTTCTGAACGCGTTGGAGTGATCGAACTCGCCGCCGCCGAAGAAAAGATCGATCTTGCAGGAGATGGCTTCGGGGTCGTCCGCCTTCCGGTAGGCGTTGTAGATTTCAAGTGAGTCGGGATTCGTCGGTGGGGCGGACTTGGTCAGATCGTCCGTCGCCATGCCCGGCCACGGTTTTGCTTGCGCGGTCCACCAGCTTCGCGTGGCGGCGGCGTATTCGCCGGCAAGATAGCGGCTGATCTCGGTGGTACCGCCGATGTTGCGCCAGTCGATCTTAACGGGTTGCCCTGTGCCGTCCGCCCGCTTGAAGTGCAGAGCGTGCCACTTGGCAAATCCCTGCGCGAACTCGAATCGAATCGCCTCATTATGCGGCGACACGATGACGATGACCGGATCCCCCTCGCGCCATTCGCCTTGCGGTGGCGGCTGACGAAAGATGAACGGCAGCGCGATAATCGCGGCGAGAACGGCGAGAATGGCGATGTTTCTGGCCATGCGGAAGTCGGTTCACCACGAAGGCTTGAAGGAGGCACGAAGATACACGAGGAAGACGTTCATAGGGTTCTCGCTTATCGCACACATTCGTTGATCCTCCGTCTACGGCCACAGTGGCGCGAGATTGAGGCCGGCGTCTTCGGGCAGGCCGCAGATTAAATTGGCGTTCTGGATCGCCTGGCCGGCGGCACCTTTGCCAAGGTTGTCGATGGCGCACAGCGCAATCACCAGATTCCGCGCCGGGTCGCAGGCGTAGGAGACGAACGCGAGATTCGACCCGGTCGTCCATTTTGTGTGCGGCGGTTTCTCGGTGACGCGGACGAACTTGCGGCCCTTGTAGAACGCGCGGGCGGCTTCGAGGCATTGCTGCGTAGTCGCGGTCCCGCGGGCGTAGATCGTGGCGAGGATGCCCCGCGTCTGGGGGATCAGATGGGGCGTGAAGACCAGCCCGGCGCTCGATCCGCCCGACAGCATCTCGATCGTCGTGGCGATCTCGGGCATGTGCGTGTGCTTGAGCAGGCCGTACGCGGTGAAGTCTTCGTTGCACTCGGCGTAGCCGAACTTGCTGTCCCCGCCGCCTCGACCGGCGCCGCTGACGCCGCTCTTGGCGTCGACGATGATGTTCGCCGGGTCGATCAACTTGCCCGCCAGCAACGGCGCGAGCGGCGTGAGCGTCGCTGCGGGGTAGCAGCCGGGATTGGCGATGCGGGTTTGGCCCTCGAGCTTGTCCGGCCACACGTCGGCCAGCCCGTAGGTCCATCCTTCGACGTAGCGATGATCCCCGCCGATGTCGACGATCTTGATGCTTCGACCGACCAGCGCCAGCGGCTCTTTGGACGCTCCGGTGGGCAGCGAGGTGAAGAGCACGTCGACGTTGTTGAGTCCGGTCGGGTCGAACTTCTCAATGACGATGGAGCCGATTTCGTCCGGCACGCCGGGGTAACGATCGCCGACAGAGGTACCCGCGGTCGAATCGCCGGCGGCGTAGACGAGCTTGAACTGCGGGTGCGTGGCGATGTACCGGAGCGCTTCTCCGCCGCCATAGCCCGCGATCCCGACAATACCGACTCGGATAGACATAGTCCGCACGAAGATATGCGATTAGCCCGCCGAAACAAGCAGCGGCATGGGATGACGCTTCAGCGCGTCCGTCAGGTGCTCGGCGATCCAGGTGTCAACGTCCGGGCGGTCAGTCACGTGCAATTCAAGCGCGTCGCGGTCATCGCACACGACATGTACGGAGTGGTTCTGCGGGATGTAGTCGATGCTCGACACGTGATCGCGCGGAAGTTCGATCGACATCAGCCGCCCGGCACCTTCCTCGACTCGCAGGGTCTTGGGAGAGAGAACAAACACGATCGGGGGCGGACAGCGCAGGAGAAGCCACGTCACACCGATGAGCAATCCACCGACCGCGAGCATCCACCATTGAGAAGGCGGAGCGGTACGGGGAACCCAGCCGGAGAGCAGGACGAACGCGATCCAGAACGCCGTGTAGACCAGCACCGCGACCATCGCCAGGCGCAGTCGACTGGAGACGAGGCGGACGCGCCAGTTCGGGCGCGGGACGACAACGCGGACGACGTCGTCCACTTCCTGCCACCACAGCCCGAGCCGGGCGGCGTCCAAAGCGGTCGGGGGGACCGTGTCGATGATCGTCATGTGGCACAACCTTGCAGGGCCAGCAAGCCCGATCGCGCGGGCGACCGATGCAGGCACCGTTGATTGTACGCACGCCGATCGAACGCGGTTCGGCCAAGGATGGATTGCGCCGCCGTCGCGGTGAGCACGCTCGAAATGTCCTGCAGCTACCCTTGCTTAGCGCACCACCGGCAATGTGATGCCGGTCTTCGATTTCTGAATTTTCTCCCACCCGCTGCCCAGATCGCCGATCGGGTCGGGGGGGAGGATGTCGACCTTCTTCTCGCCCAGCCGGGCCTCGCCGGCGCGGACTTTGTCCTGGAACTTTCGACATTCCTCCAGCAAGCGGTCCATGATCTCTTCTTCGGGGACGTTGGCGACCTTCTCGCCTTGCACATAAATGATCCCGCGGCGGTCGCCGGCGAAGATCGCGACATCGGCACCCTCGGCCTCCCCGGGGCCGTTCACGATGCAGCCCATCACCGCGACCTTGATCGGCAGATCAATCTCCTCGCCGAGCTTCTTCCGCACCTCCTGCACCAGCTTGAACAGATCAACCTGGATGCGTCCGCACGTCGGGCAGGCGATCAGCTCAGCGCCTTTGCGTTCCCGCAACTGCAGGCAATAGAGCAGTTCAAGGCCGTCTTGCACTTCGTAGATGGGGTCGTTGGCGTAGCTGATGCGGATGGTGTCGCCGATGCCGCTCATCAACAAGTGCGACAGCGGGGCGATGCTGCGGATCGTCCCCGTCTCCTTCGGCCCGGCGTGCGTCACGCCCAGGTGCAGCGGGTGATCGAACCGCTTGCTGATCTCCGTGTACGCCGACATCACGAGCATTGGGTCGATGCTCTTAGCGCTGATGCAGACGTCATGGAAATTCCGCTCGTAAAAGATGTCGAGATATTCCTCGAGCTTGGCGATCATGATCGCCAGAAAGTGCCCGTGCTTGTTCTCGCCGAACACCCCGCCCAGCTCTTTCAATCGCTTCTGCTTGTCACGGCGCTCGACGATCGAGCCTTCATTGACGCCGATGCGGATGGGGATCGACCGTTCCTTGCAGGCGTCGATCACCTTCTCGACTTGTGCGCGATCGGAGATGTTGCCGGGATTGAGCCGGATCTTGTGAACGCCTGCCTCGAGCGATTCGAGGGCGCGCTGAAAGTGGAAGTGAACGTCCGCCACGATGGGGACCGAGATCTGCGGCAGGATAGCCTTGAGCGCCTCGGTGTCCTTTTTCTCCGGCACCGCCACGCGGACGATATCCGCACCGGCCGCCGC
The DNA here is from genome assembly GCA_038224615.1 of Tepidisphaerales bacterium. Taxonomy (GTDB): domain Bacteria; phylum Planctomycetota; class Phycisphaerae; order Tepidisphaerales; family Tepidisphaeraceae; genus JBBRFH01. The sequence goes on along the minus strand of JBBRFH010000025.1, from coordinate 15,774 downwards.
CAGCTTGTGGATCTCCGCGACGCACTTGTCGACGTCGTAGGTGTAGCCCGCCGTCATGGTCTGGACCGACACGGGCGCATCCCCGCCGATCCTCACCCGGCCGACGCGGTCGTCGCCGACGCTGATCTGCCGGGTCGTACGTCTTTGCATCATGTCAGTAATTCTAATGCGGTGGGGCTGCGTTGTCTTTCGGATAGCGCGGCGATCCTTGACGGCCGCGCGGCGTGTTCACACAATGTAAACCATGATCCTGCTCGGGGAGGAGATCCTGCGGTCGGCGCTTCGGAGGCATTCTGAAGCCCGCCGGTGGGTGAACGCCTGGGTCGTTGTTGTCCTGGCGAGGAAGTGGACGAGCATCACGGCCGTGCGGAAGGACTATCCGACTGCCGACGGCGTGGCCGTGGGCATGATGATTGTCACCGTCTTTAACGTTTCGGGGAACAAGTACCATCTCCTGACAGTGATCCGGTACGACAAGCAGATCGTGCAGGTGCTCGATCTGCTGACCCACTCAGAGTACGACAAACAGAAGTGGAAGCGGTGACGTGCCATGAAGACGAAAAAGACCCCCACGCGGGATGATTACCTCGAACTCGTGAAGGGGTTCCCGCTCCGAAAGATCAGGACGGCCACCGAGAACCGAGCGGCGCTCGAAGCGCTGCGTCCGCTGATCGGCCGCGATGGGCCGTTGACCGACGGCGAGAGCGACTATGTCGACGCGCTGGCGGTGCTGGTCGCGGAGTACGAGCGGGGCGCCCTCGCTCATCGCCAGAAGCCGACGCCCGCCGAACTGCTCGGGCACCTGATGGCGGAGCGCGGGTTGACGGTGGGCGACATTGCCGCTGTCGTCGGCAGTAAATCGGCCGCGTCGATGATCGTCAATGCCAAACGCGAGCCGAGCAAAGTGCAGGCCAAGCGACTGGCCGGGCATTTCAAGCTCGATGTGGGTGCGTTCATTTAGCCGGCGCACCCGAAGCCGTCCGCCATGTATCGCGCCATCATCGTCTGGACCGACACGGGCGCATCCCCGCCGATCCTCACCCGGCCCACCCGGTCGTCGCCGACGCTGATCTGCCGGGTCGTACGTCTTTGCATCATGGCGCTAATTTTGGTGCAACCGAGGGCGGGAGTCCGGAGGTAGCAGACCGGAGTACGGCGACAGGCCCCACGCGCGAAAGGCGCGGTAGGTGTGAAGGCCGTGTCGCATCGCCGCAGGGCAATATCTGTGGAACCGAATTGGTGGGGCCAAACGATTGGTAGGTGTCGCAAGTCGGGATCCGGTACTGAGTGCCGGCGGCTTGCGGGATGGACGGCGTGAAGAACGCTGCCTTACTGGAGCCATCATGTTCGCACGTGTTACCATTCTCGTTGCCGTCCTTGCCGCTGCTGCTTTGTCGAGTTCGGTTGCCAGCGCCTCGAACAATCTGCCCCAGTTCATCGGCCGCAACATCGTCCTGCCGCGCCAGATCACCAACGACGCCACGACCTACAAGCTGACCGGTGATGCGAAGGCGTCGAAATCGCATCTGAAGTTCGTGGTCGTCGGTGCCCGCCCGGTTTGGATATGGGTCGTCAGTGAGTAGTCGATGAAAGAGCGGCGGCGCTTCTGTTGGCTCGATGGGCGAGCGATTGTCGAGTCTTGAATGTCACATGCCGAATGCCACTCGAGATTCGACGCTTTCCAATCATTACCCGCGCGTTACGCCGCGCTCGGCGACGTCTGGGGGGCGCGGCCGGTGACGTTGAGTTGGGATCGGTGCATTTGTTGGATGCGTTCGATGACGATGCCGACCGATTGCATGAGGGTGGGATCGCCGGCGGCCATGCCTTCGGGGATGTCCATCGCGTTGCCGGAGAGGTCGGCGATGTAGATGTTCACCCCGCTGAGCCGGGTGCGAAGGGCCTTGTTGAGCAGACGGGCACGCCCGAGGGATTCGGGGGAAGTGCAGACAAGGACCAGCGTCGCGATGCCGTCTTCCTTGACCCGCGCGACGATTTCACCGGTCATCACACTGGTGAGCGAACTGACCACTTCGCCGGTGGCATTGCTGATTGCCATGCAGACGAGGGTGGCGGCGGGGCGATCGGAATCCTCGACGCCGGCGCAGGCGATCGTGCCGCCGTTGGCTTTGACGTCGACGATCTCAGTGCCCAGGCCGGTAATCGAGTCGCAGATAAAGCGGTAGCGTTCATCGCTGAGCGCGCCGCGCGCGTGGTCGGCGCGGGCGGTGTGCAGGACGGGCAGGAGGTACTCATCGCAGACGCGAGGCTCTCCGATGTCTGCGGTCGCCTGGTGGACGATCGTTTCGGCGGCAGAGAAATCGCCGGTCATCAGACGATGGTAAAGCCGACGCTCGCCATCGAGCACGGGCTCATCTCCGAGCACAATGTAGAAAGCGCGCATCGGCTCGACGTACTTGCCCATCACCACGAGGCAGACGGTGATCGGCACGGCCAGCAGCAGGCCGATCGGGCCCCAGATCCAGGTCCAGAACATAATACAAACGAGGACGGCCATCCCGGAAAGGCCCGTGCCCGAGCCATAGAGGCGAGGCTCGACGGCGAAGTTGGTGATCGCTTCGAGGACGAGATAGAGCGCGGCGACTTCGACGACCGGGGTCCAGCGATCGAAGACCGCGACCGAGAGCAACAGGGGCAGCAGCGCGCCGATCCACACCCCGACGACAGGGATGAACCGCAGCACGCCGGCGAGCAAGCCAAGCAGGAACCCGTTGGGGACTCCGATAACCATCAACCCGATCGCGACCGCGCCGCCGAAGAATGAATTGACGATCGCCTGCATGAGCAGGTAATGCCCGATGCGCTTGGCGGCATCTTCCAACGCCTGCGTGGTAATGCTCATCTGCTGGGCACCGGCGAGAACCATCACGCGATCGCGAATATCTTCGGAATAAATGAGGAGAAAAACGACCAGCACGCAGACCACCGCGAACATGGCGGCGGGTTCGACAAAGGGCACCACAAGTGCCCCGGCTGCGGCAAGGGAGGCAAGTGCGGTGGTGCTGTCTTCGGAGCCGTCGATGACGCGGACGATGGGCGTGGGCAGATCTGCTGCGGCGTCGCTAACCTGCGTGGTGGTAGCTTCGACATCGTGCTTAATGTCGCTCAGGGCACCCGTGAACCTGCTGAACGGACCTCGGCTGGCGTCGCGTAGGCTGACGTTCTTCTGGGCGATGGTGTGCCGGTACTTGGGCTGTTCGTTGGCGAAATCTGCGTGTTGATAGATCACGACGAGGCTGCCCGCAGTCAGGACAGCGAACGCAAACGTGCAGGTGACAATGACCGCGAGCAGGCGCGAATGAAAGAGCTTGCCCAGCCGGCGTACCAGCGGGGAGAGGAGAAACGCCAGCAGGATGGACATCGCCAGCGGGATGACGAAGTGGCTCGCGGTGGCGAGAAACACAACGACGACGGCGGCGATGGTGATCCATGCGGCGCGGCGGGTAAGCGGCTCAATCCACGGCATGTCCGTTTTCCGTCTGCGGCTTGGGGTGGGTGGCCGCGGCTGCGTGGGTGGTCATGTAGAGCGTTGCGATCTTCGTTGCCAGGTCGATCAGGCCCTTGGTCGTCGGTTTGCCCACCGCACCGACAGCCGACCCCGTCGCCTTGCGCGCAGAATCTGACATCGCCACTGCGGTAAGCAACATCGTGGTGGCGGCGGTCGCGCCGACGCTGACGAAAGGGTGCTTTTGCACGAATTTTAGCGGACTAAGCTCCCGCGAGTGCGACAGCAGCCGGGCCTTGGCGTCACGCAGCCGCTGTTCATGAGGCAATGCGGAGGGAGGATGGGTCATCGTTGGTTCCTGCGGCTGAAGTTGTCTTCGGTGTGCGTCCTTCGGCGAAGGCGGCCTCTTGCTCACGCTTGCGGGCGGCCGATTCTGCGGCGCGTTTATCCGATGAAACGTCCGAAGGCTGCCTTGGCCCGGCGTTAGTAGGCGATCCCTTGCTGCTGATGCGTTTCCACGCCAGCAGGACGAGTGTTCCGCCAATGAGGGCAAACAGTGCGCCGGTGATCGCGAGTGCCCCGATGGGGCCGATCAGGGCTTGGAGTCCGCGATAGGCCGACCAGAGCAGCAGCCAGACACCGGCAATCACGAGAACAGCGCCGCCAAAGACCGCCGCGATAGCGATGGCCAGGCGGATGGTCCCGCGTTGCAGGCTTGCGAGTTCGGCCTCGGCCAGATCAACGGCCGCGAGGGCCAGCTTGGTGAGTGCTTCCACGGCGCGTTCCTTCCGGATGTGTGCTTAAGACGCACTCCCAGGTGCGTAGTGACGAACGGCCGGTCCCATCAGGTCTGATGAAAGCCGGCCGTTCGTCTGCAGATTCGTTCGCTCAATGCTTGCCGCGAAGCAGCAGCCCCACGAGCACACCTACGCCTGCGGCGATGGCGATCGCCTGGAGCGGGTTCTCTTCGATGTGCTCCTGGATATGCGCGAATGCGTCCTTGCTCTGGGTGCGAACGCGGTCGGCGACATCGTGAAGGGCTTCTTTGCCTTCCTCGTACTTCTCGCGGGCCGCTTCCACACCGGCCCGGCCGACTTCAGCGGCGCGGCTGGCGACGCGTGCGGCGTCGTCCTTCAACTGAGAGATGTGTTCTCCAGCGCCGGCGATGGCTTCCTTACCGGCTTCCACTTGACGATCCATTCGGTCTGAGGCTGACATATCGATCTCCTTTTTGAGTTCCGTTCGACTTTCAAAGTATTCGCAGCGCAATCCAAACGGGTGCTAAAACCCCGATGAAAAACGCGTTACATGATCGTAGGCGTCTTTTACGGTCCGCGAGCGGAGAACCGGAATGCGAACGAATCCCCACGAATCATGAGCGAGGCGGCCCCGACCCGCGCGGATTCAGAAAGAGAAGGATTCCGATTCACGGACCGATTCCGTCATCGCCAGTTCCAGTCCAAGGCTTTCACGTTCGGCGAGGGCGCTGAGGTCCGCGACAAAGCGCTCTTCTTCTTCTTCGCTCGCCAGCAGAAGACCGGCGATCTCCCACTCGGCCGTATCCTGGCACACGGTGCGAGCGTAGCTGTACAGGCCGTGTTCGACGACGGCAAGCTTCATCAGCGCCTTGATCGCGACAGCGTCGATGCTGCCGTGAAGCAGCCCCTGGGCCAGGTCATGGGCAAACGATCGCAACTCGTCAAGCGTCTGGAGATCGTCGAGGTCGGCGAAATCGAGCTCCAGAATCTGACCGACGCATCGGAGTCGACGAATCTGCACGCGAGTCTCGCCCAAATGGCGCCGGAGCACATCGGATAAATCACCGTCATCCACCCGGGGCATGACGCTCGAAAGCACGGCCACAATGGCGTGTTGGCGAACGTAGAGGGCCTGAACGGTCCATCGTACCCGGGTCATCAAGTCAAACGCAGGCTGTTGCATGTCGTGCTCCGGCTTCTAGTTACTTCATCCGTGAAGGCCATTCCCCTGAATGCCTTGCGGGATAATCGCCGTTGGGGGTGAGCCGTGCGTGAAAGGGGGATAAATAGCGATTCATCCGCACAATTCCGTCTGATTAGCTCGATTTCATGGCACGCTCAGACGCGGTTCAGTCGGACGTGCGAGACTCACGCAGATGGACCGGTCCGCGGCAGAACCGATGTGATGGGTTACGAAATAGAGGAATCGACGCGGGTTCAAGCAGTTCTTCAAGCCGTGCGCGTTTTGCGACGTGTACGGCGAGGCGATGTCAGCCGTATCGCATCGCCACCCTCGTCGTTCCTTCGGCGGGTCGGCGTTTCCGCTCTGCGGGACGCCGGCCCTTCATTTTTTTGCCGACTGATGGCTTTAGACGTCCGCCACGACCAAGTCAACGCGGGCCGGCACGCGATCGGATCGATGAACGCGAAGGTCATTATTCATTGGTCATTCTGCATCAGATCGAGTAATCGCCCTCGAATGTGCGGGATTCCTTCACATCCACGTAGACCGTCTGTCCCCGGTGCAGGCCCAACGCGAGGTGGCGCTCGCGGGGGACTTCGGCTTCGAGGATCGTGCCGTTGTCCTTGCGCTTCAGCATGACCGCGACGCGGGCGCCGGAGAAGGCGACGTGCTCAACCTCGGCGGGAATCGAATCCGGGCCGGTGGCGTCGGCGACGAGCACGACATCGTGCGGGCGGACGTACTGCTTGGTGGTGCGGCCGTGGAAGAGATTGACGTTGCCGAGGAACTGCAGGACGAACGGACTGACCGGCTTCTCGTAAACTTCCTCAGGCGTGCCGATCTGCTCGACTTTGCCGGCGTTGAGGATGGCGATCCGGTCGGCGACCTCGAGCGCTTCTTCCTGGTCGTGGGTGACGAAGACGCTGGTGATGCCGACGTCGTCGTGCAGGTGCCGCAGCCATCGGCGCAGCTCGCGACGGACCTTGGCATCGAGGGCGCCGAACGGTTCGTCGAGCAACAGCACCTTCGGCTCGACCGCCAGCGCGCGGGCGAGTGCGACGCGCTGGCGCTGTCCGCCCGAGAGTTGCTGGGGGTAGCGCTGGGCGAGGCCTTCGAGCTGGACGAGCTTGAGGAGGTGCTCGACGCGATCGCGAATCTCGGAGCGCGACGGGCGGGATTTCCACGGGCGCACGCGCAGACCGAACGCGACGTTCTCGAAAACCGTCATGGTGCGAAACAGCGCGTAGTGCTGGAAGACGAAGCCGACCTTGCGGCGGGAGACGTGCTGATCGCCGACGCTCTCGTCGAAGAAGCTGATCTCGCCTTCGCCGGGGTTGGGCAGTTCAAGCCCGGCGATGATGCGCAGGAGCGTGGTCTTGCCCGACCCGCTGGGCCCGAGCAACGCGACGAGTTCGCCGGTTTCGATGCGCAGGTTCACGTCCTTGAGCGCGGTGAACTGGCCGAAGGTCTTGGTGATATGTTTGACTTCAATGCTCACTTGACGGCTCCTTGGGCGGTCTTGCCGGGCGAGGTTTCCAGGCTCTGCTGGGCCTTCTTGCGGTCGACGAAAATTTTTAACAGCAGCGTCGCGACCGACACGGTGGCCAGCAGCGACGCCAGCGAGAAGGCCTGCTGCGTGTTGTACGATTGCCAGATCTTTTCGATGCGGAGCGGCATGGTGTCGTTGGCGTTGGTATTGCCGGAGACGACCGAGACGGCGCCGAACTCACCGACCGCGCGTGCGGTGCAGAGGATGACGCCGTAGATCAGTCCCCACTTGATGGCGGGGAGCGTCACGCGGAAGAACATCTGTCGGCCCTTGGCGCCGAGCGTCAACGCGGCCTGCTCCTGCTCGACGCCCTGGCTGGCCATCAGCGGGATCAGCGAGCGGGCGACGAACGGGAAGGTGACGAACGCGGACGCCAGCGCCGTCGCCAGCGGAGTGAAGATCACGCCCTGTTTCCACTCGGCAAAGCCGATCGGGAACCACGACACATCAAACCCGCGCCAATACGCCGACCACGGCCACGGCCAATTCAGATGCGTCGCCCAGTCGCCGAAAATGCCGACGCGGCCCATCAGCAGCACGAAGATCAGCCCCGACACAACGGGAGAAACCGAGAAGGGCAGGTCGATCAGCGAGATCAGCAGCGTCTTGCCGCGGAACTTGAACTTGGTGATCGCCCACGCGGCGGCGATGCCGAAGATGGTGTTGAGCGGCACGACAATCGCCGCGACCGAGACTGTCATCATGACGGCTTCTCGCGTGCGCTCGGCCTGCGACTGGTCCTTGGCGAGCTGCCGTTTCTCGGCGCGCGAAAGCGTGGACGTGTCGGCAGGTGTGGGGACGTAGAAGGTCTTGACGTACTGGTCGACGCCTTTGGAGAACGCGCCGCGGAAGACATTGACCACCGGCCAGATGATGAACGCGCTGAGGAACAGGACGACGATGAGCGTGAGCGACCACTGCACCACGACGCTGCCCGGCCGACGGAGGTGTCGAGGCAAGCCGTGCGCATCGCTCAGGGGTGTTGGCGTGGGGGACTTCATCGGTCGTGCCTCCGGCTGAGATAGTCGATGGCGTTGAGCACCAGCAGGATCGACAGCGAGATCAGCAGCAGCACCAGGCCGATGGAAGTCGCATGCGCGACGCCTGTGACGCCGTTCTCATCGGGCGGGAGATAAAGCTTTTCGATGATGAGCTGCGGAACGATCTGGCTTTTGCCGGGGATGTTACCGGAGACAAAGATCACCGATCCGTACTCGCCCACGCATCGCGCGAACGCCAGCGCCACGCCGCTGATCCACGCAGGGAAAAGCACGGGAAAGATCACGCGGCGGAAGATGGTGACCGGCCCGGCGCCGAGGCTCATCGCGGCCTGCTCGGTCTCGGTGTCCCAATCCTGCAGGACGGGCTGAACGGTGCGGATGACGAAGGGAAGTCCGACGAAGATGAGCACGAGCGTGACGCGATACCAGTCGTTGCCGTAGGCGTTGAGCCAGGTGTTGGTCGCGAAGATGTCGGCAAAGGTAATGCCCGCGACGGCGGTGGGGAGGGCGAAGGGGAGATCGACGATGGCGTCGAAAATCTTCCGACCGGGGAAGCGATACCGCACCAGCACCCACGCGACGAGCAGGCCCATCACGCCGTTGATGGCCGCCGCCGCGAGGGACGCGCCGAGGGACAGCTTGTAGGCGGAGATGACAAAATCGTCGGTGACGGTGGTGTAGAAATCGTGCCAGCTCAGCGTGCCGCTTTTCACGACCAGCGCACCCAGCGGGATCAGCACCATCAAGGAGAGATAAAAGACAGTGTATCCCAGCGACAGCCTGAAGCCGGGCAGTACCGATCGTCGCAAAACCGCCATAAATCGAGCACTCCTGTGGACGAAGCGGCATGGCTAAGGGAACTGGCGACGCCACTCGCGTTGGATCAAGTTCCGCAGTTTAGCAGGTAGAGGCTTACTTGTTGACCTTGTAGATCTGGTCGAACACGCCGCCGTCGTTGAAGAAGTGCTTCTGGGCGTTGGTCCATCCGCCGAACGATTCGTCGATGGTGAACAGCGGGATTGCCGGCAGCTTGTCGGCGTACCTGCTCAGCACGGCGGTGTCGCGCGGGCGGTAGTGATTGGCGGCGATGATCTCCTGGCCCGGCTCGGAGTAGAGGAACTTGAGGTAGTCCTCTGCCAAGGCGCGGGTGCCGCGCTCGTCGACGTTCTTGTCGACGATCGCCACCGGGGGCTCGGCGAGGATCGAGACGCTGGGGTACACGATCTCGAACTGGTCCTTGTACTCTTCCTGGGCGAGCCAGGCTTCGTTCTCCCAGGAGATCAGCACATCGCCGAGACCTTTCTGGGCAAAGGTGACGGTCGATCCGCGGGCGCCGGAGTCGAGGACGGGCACGTTTTTGAAGAGCGCTTCGACAAAGGCCTTGCCTTTGGCGTCATCGAACGCCGGGAATTCCTTGGCTTCCTTGCCGGCCTTCTCGGCGGCAACGGCGGAGTCGGCGTTGCTGAAGTCGTGGCCTTTCACCTGTGCGGCGTAGCCCCAGGCGGCGAGGAAATTCCAACGGGCGCCGCCGCTGGTTTTGGGGTTGGGCGTGATGACCTTGATGTCAGGCTTGATCAAATCGCCCCAGTCCTTGACGGCCTTGGGATTGCCCTTGCGGACGAGGAAGACGATCGTCGAGGTGTAGGGGCTGGAGTTGTTCGATAGTTCGCTCTGCCAGCCTTCGTTGATAAGCCCGCCCTTAACGATGGCGTCGATGTCGGCACCGAGAGCGAGCGTGACGACGTCAGCCCGAAGCCCGTCGACGACCGCCCGGGCCTGCTTCCCCGAGCCGGCGTGCGATTGCTGGACGTCCGGCTTCTGCCCGGCGTGCCTGGTGGCGTAGTCGGCGACGAACGCCTGGTCGATTTCTTCATACAACTCACGCGTCGAATCATACGAGACGTTCAGCAACGCCTGACTCGCCGCCCGCGCCGGCGAAGCGAATGACAGGACAGCGGTGAGCGAGACGGCGATCGTTCCAAGGGCGGCGTTCATCAGGCAACTCCGGTGCAAGACCCTCGGACCACCGAGGCAAGACGAGGGAGAATACACGGTCGATTTGGTAAGTCAATTAGTTCTATCAAAATAATAGGGATTCAAAGGAGGCCGAAAATTTTGGTCGAACTGATCCCGTTGTTTTCCTGAGCCTGCAAGCAATTCGGGTCGTGCTCATCCCCCAGCGGGATCGGGCTTCAAAGAACCCTTAGTCGTGATTGCAAAATCGGTTACAGCTCCGCCGTCACCAGACTGGCGAGTTCGCTGCGCTCGCTCTTGGCGAGCGTGATGTGGCCGATGATTCCCTTGCCTTTGAGCCGCTCGACCAGATAGCTGAGGCCGTTGCTGGAGCTGTCCAGGTAGGGGTTGTCGATCTGCGTCGCGTCGCCGGTCATGATGAGCTTGGTGCCTTCGCCGACGCGCGAGGCGATGGTCTTCACCTCGTGCTGGGTAAGGTTCTGGCTCTCGTCGACGAGCATGAACTGGTGCGCGATCGAGCGTCCGCGGATGTAAGTCAGCGGTTCGAGGACGACTTGGCCGGAGTCCACCAACTGCTGCATGCGCTGCTCAACCGAGTGCAACGCGGCGTGGTTCTTGACGTCGCTGGGCTTCTCGTCGCCGCTGGTGCGGTTGGAGAGCAGGTACGACATGTTGTCGAAGATCGGCTGCATCCACGCCTTGAGCTTGTCGTCCTTGTCGCCAGGCAGGTAACCGATGTCTCGGCCCAGCGGCATGATGGGGCGGGCGACAAGCAGCTTCACATACGTCTGCTCGTTAAGCACCTTGTTCATCCCCGCCGCCAACGCCAGCAGCGTCTTGCCGGTGCCGGCCGATCCGATCAGCGAGACGAGGCGCACGGAGTCGTCCAGAAGCAGATCGAGCGCCATCTGCTGCTGCAGATTGCGGTGCGTGATGCCGAACACCGGTCCGCGGCGCGGGCGCAGTGGGACGAGCACGCCCTGATCGAGCCGGAATCGCGCGATGGCGGTGTGGTCCGGATTCGTCGCGTCGCGCAATAGTGCGAACTCGTTCGCCAGGAACGGTTTTTCGACGTCGATGATCAGCGCCTTGTTGCTATAGAGCTGGTCGATCTGCTCGGGCTTCACCGTCACTTCGCGCCAGCCGGCGTAGAGATGCTCGAAGTCGACCTTGGTCGCCTCGAAATCCTGCGCCTTGATCCCCATCGCGTCGGCCTTGATGCGGGCGTTGATGTCCTTGGTGATGAAGACGACGCGCTGGCCCTGCGCCTGCAGCGTGAACGCGGTGCAGAGGATGCGGTTGTCGGGCGAGTTGACGTTCATCATCGGGCATTGCTTGATGTCGCCGTCGATGACGACGCGCACCGAGCCGCCGGACCGCTCGTCGCGGATGCCGTCGTGGAGGTTGCCCTTCTCACGCAGGTGATCGAGATGCCGGATCGCCGTCCGCGCGCTGCGGCCGAGGTCGTCACTGCTGGTTTTGAACTTGTCGAGTTCCTCCAAGACGTCAAACGGAATGATCACGTCGTTGTCGGCGAACATGAACATCGCGTTCGGATTGTCCAGCAGGATGTTCGTGTCCAGAACAAATGTCTTGTTGGTGCGCTTCACACCAGAGGCGAGTGAGTCGGGCATGCGTTGACTGTCCATTGTCAGCGAAAACTCCGGCGTGCTCCGACGCCGGCAAAAAGTACGTCGGTGCGGATTATCAACGCGGGTGCTTTCGGATACAACGCCAAAACCATGCTCTACCCGATGATTTTTCAGCCCCGCTTCGTCGACAAGATCTGGGGCGGCCGAAAACTGGAATCGATCCTGCAAAAGCAGATCCCCGCAGCCAAGCCCATCGGCGAGAGCTGGGAGCTTTTCGACTTCCCGCCCGGCGTCGTCGAAAGCAGCGGCGAATGGGTTAGCGCCGTGCTCACGAACGGCCCGCACAAGGGCAAGACGCTGCACGCGCTGGTTCAGCAGTTTGGCAAGTCGCTGTACGGCGACGTCAAACTCGTCGGCGCGCACGGACAGTTCCCGATCCTGATCAAGTTCCTCGACGCGAAGGAAGACCTCAGCGTCCAGGTACACCCGCCGCAAAGCTATGCCGATACGCATCCCGGCGCGCACCTCAAGAACGAGGCGTGGTATGTCGTCCAGCACGACGCGGGCGCTCGCATTCTCAAGGGCCTCGTCCCCGGCACGACCCGCGAACAGTTCGAGGAGTCGATCCAGAACGGAAGCTGCGAAGCGAAGATCAACGCCATCCCCGTCAAGGACGGCGAGTGTTACTACCTTCCCAGCGGCACCGTACACGCGCTGGGAGCTGGCTGTCTCGTCGCCGAGGTGCAGACGCCGAGCGACACGACCTACCGCGTCTTCGACTTCAACCGCGTCGACCCCGGCACCGGCAAGCCGCGCGACTTGCACGTCCAGCAGGCGCTCGAGTGCATCGACTTCTCCGACCACCCGTCCGCTCAACCGCCATCGAATCATGACTCCAGCCTTTTGCCGAACGCCACGCGTCTGGCGCAGGCGCCGCAGTTCACGATCGAAAAGGTCCGCGTGAGTGAGGGCGTCGAGCAGCATATTCCGTACAGCCAGCCCGTCGTATGGATCGTGCTTGCGGGCACGGTCGAACTGCGTGTTGACGACCCGACCGAGGTCGTCAGCGCCGCCGCCGGCACGACCATTCTCCTGCCCGCGCAAATGAAAAACCCGACCGTAAAGGCGACGACCGATGCCACCTGGCTGGAAGTCACCTTCCCGACGGACGCGTAACGACACCGCGGAGTCGCTTGCGCCGTCGCGTTGAACCCTCGGAAGAGCCATCGTGTTTCTGTACGTTGCCATCCTCTTCGTCGTTGTCATCGCGCTTCTGTTTTTGCGTCGCAAGAACGAGCGCCGGGGAAAGCGCTGTTGGCAGTGCGGCGCACCGATTGACGATGCGTCGTACATGTGCCCCGAATGTGGCGAAACGCTCGAAGAACACGAGCCCGACGACGATGCCGACCCCGATGCCGATGAGTACGACGATGACGAGGACGATGTTCGCCTGAATCGACACTGACCGCTGACGTGGTACAACAGTCCCCCCGATGAAAGACCGCATTCAGAAGATCCTCGCCGAAGCCGGTATCGAATCCAGGCGTCACGTTGAAGAGATGGTCGTGCAGGGACGCGTTGCCGTGAACGGTGAAGTCGTCACGCGCCTGCCCGTGCTGGTCGATCCTGATGTCGACACGATCGACATCGACGGCCAGCGCCTCCACCTGCCCGAGCGGACCGCCGCGTCGAAGCAGAAGGTCTACATCCTGATGAACAAGCCGCGCGGCGTGTACTGCACCAACGTCGCCCAAGGCGAGCAGAAGCGGGCGATCGACCTGCTGCCGCCTGAGATCGACCAGCGCGTCTACCCGGTCGGCCGGCTCGATGCGGAGAGCCGCGGGCTCCTGCTGCTGACCAATGACGGCGATCTCACCCAGCAGCTCACGCACCCGAAGTTCGGCGTCATCAAGACCTACACGGTCGTCGTCGACGGCTTCGTCAAGCCCGAGACGGTCGATCGGATGTGCGAAGGCATCTGGCTTGCCGACCCGGTCAAAGGCGGCTTCAAGACCGGGCGAACCTACATCAAGATGGTGAAGCGGAGCGGGAAGAATTCGGTCCTCCAGATCACGATCAAAGAAGGCCGAAATCGCCAGGTCCGCCGCATGCTCGCGAAGGTCGGGCACAAGGTCCGCGAGCTGACCCGCATCAAGATCGGTCCGCTGGAGCTTGGTCGCCTCAAGCCCGGCGAGTTCCGCTTCCTCGCCCCGCGCGAAGTGAACGAACTCCGCAAGGCCATCCGCGAGAAGCTCGAACGCGCCGAAACCAAGAAGACCGAAGCGCCCAAAGCTGCCGGTCCCGCCAAGCCCAAGCCACACCGTCCCGAAATCCCGCGCTCCAGGAAGCCCCCGCACCGTCGCCCGAAATACTGATTTAGCGGACGCTCGGCTCGAACTGCACTTTGAGCGACCTCCCTTCTGCGAACGCGTTGAAGCCCTCTTCAAACCGATCGAGCGGCAAGGTGTGGCTCACGAGTGACGCCACGTCGATCGTGCCCGACGCCAGCAACGCGATGGCGGGCTCGAACGTGTAGCACAGCGCGAAGCTGCCAATGATCGTCCAGTCGTTCTTGAAGATGCGGAACGGCTCGATCGAGACCTTCGCGTCCTTGGGCGCCACGCCGAACTGCAGAAACCGTCCGTACGGACGCAGGTGGTCGAACGCGCGTTCGATGACGGCGGGCACGCCCGTGGCATCGGCAACAATCGCAAACCCATTCGGCGACAGCGCCCGCAGCTCCTCGGACGATTTCGCTGATGCGGCGACCGTGTGCGTCGCGCCGAGTTGTGTTGCCAGTGCCAACCGATGCGCCTGCTTGTCGACGACGACTACCCGCGCCGCGCCCCTCGACTTGAGCACCTGCATGAGCAGCAGCCCGATCGGCCCCGCGCCGAACAGCAGCACGTCATCGCCGGCGTCCATCGGCAATCGGCTCATCGCATGGATCACGCACGACAACGGCTCGATGAACGCCGCCGCCGCGTCGTTGATGGCGTCGGGGACGCAGTAGGCAAGCCGCGCCGGCGCTGCGACGTACTCCGCGAACGCGCCCGCCCGAGTGATGCCCACGCCTTGCCAGTTGAGGCACTGGTTGTTCTGTTGCCGCCGACAGAATTCGCAGTGTCCGCAGTCGATGTTCGGATCGACCGCGACGCGCCGCCCGGTCTTGATGAAATCGACGTTGCGCCCGACTTCCACCACCGTCCCGCAGAACTCGTGCCCGGGCACCAGCGGAAACTTCGACAGGTACTCGTTGTGGAAGATATGTACATCCGTCCCGCACAGCCCGGCCCGCGCGACGCGGACGATCACCTCGTCATCGCCGCACTTCGGCTCGGGAACGTCCTGTACCGCGATTCGACCCGCCGATGGAAAAATCACTGCTCGCATGGATCTGTCTCCTGTTTCGTCAGCTCACCCAAACCGCCGATTCCGCCGTGTTTATCGCAATGTTTCACTCGCGTGCGCCTGTCACATTCTGCTACATTTCATCCGAACATCCGGATGAACGGAACCGCGTTTTCGACATCGCGGCGGGCGTTTTTCAGCCCCAAGAGCCCGCCCAACCCGATGCACAGGGGATGTATCATCTGATGCATCACCTGTAACATCTGCGACATTCGTCTGGCCACTTGGTTGACCTCGTCCCGACTTCGATCGGGGCGCAAACTATCCGTCGTGTCCGCACAGGATCGGCTGCGGGGGCACTCGGTGCAACGATCTTTCACCCATGTTCTACCGCCGCAATTCGCAAAAGTCGGCGGAAATCGTGGATCGTGAAAAAATGCCTCAGCGCGTCCCTCCAAGCGGAGGGCGAGCAACTCGTAGGGCACGCTATTGCGTGCCGGCGTTTGCCTGTTCTGCACGCAATAGCGTGCCCTACGGACTGATATTCACTCGACACTCGCCATAACGATCCTCACGCACCGCGAATTAAAGAAAACGGCGGGGCGACGAAGGCGCTGGTGACCTAGGATTGCATTGACGCCAAAGTTTCCGACAGGGAGCAATCATGATTGAGACGACTGCCAACCGTGTTCGCGTTCATACCAACGACGCCGTCGACCGGCGCATCTGGCGCGAAACGCTCTATCGGATCACCTACTTCACGCAGCATCCTGAACAGATCGATCAGCGGCTGAGTGAACTCGACCGCGAATGGGACGTCGAGCGCATGCTGGAAACCGGCTCGTCGACGCTGACGCTCACCGGGATGCTGCTGGCGATCGGCGTCAATCGCAAGTGGCT
>JBBRFH010000024.1:0-19886 GCA_038224615.1 Tepidisphaerales bacterium | reverse complement strand
CCTGACCGGCGGAGAGGGGCTGGCCCGTGCCGGTGCCAGCGTTGGTGCTGTAGCCGCCGCGCCCGCCGGCCTTCTGGTGGCCAGAAATGCTTTCAAAGCCGAACGCCACGGTCGGGGCGGCGTTGTTGAGGTTGCGGAAATCGCTGAGGAGGTAGGAGTTGGCGCGTTCCGGGTGGGCGGGGATGAACCAGCTCGTGGTCGCGTGATTCGTCTGCAACCAAGCCACCGCTTGGAGCGTCTTGGCCTTGTCATTCACGGTGTTCTTGCCGGTCCAGATGCCGCCGGGCCCGTTGCTGGTGTCGCTGTCGTTCTTGTCGAAGCGATATTCGAACTCGGCCATCGGGCTGGCATTGGCGTTGGTGGCATTATATTGGTTGGTGATGATGCCCGTGGACGTATGCTCGTGGCCGGGAGTGTTGAACTCGAGCCCTTGGATGACGGTCCTGTTGGTGTACGAGGTGCGGGCAGCCTGGGTTTCGAGCCAGGAGTTTGTCATGCCCTTGTAAGTGTTGACAGTCACGCCACTCTTCAGGTGGTCGTATCCACCGATATCCTGCCAGCGATACTCCTGGGTCACGCCGCTGCCGGTTTGGCCGCCGTGCTCGCTGTTGGCCCACCAATCGAGGCCGTACTGATTGTTGTAGCTGTTGGTGGTGGCCAACAGCACGCTGCCATCCGAGTGCGTCGAATGCTGGTGAAAGTCACCAGAGATATAACCGGCAGCAGCCGAAACAACGCCGGCGCTGGCCAGCATCGACAAAGCAGCGGCCGCACAAGCGGCGCTAAATTCACGATTCCGAAGCATAGGAGACTCCATGCCCAAATAAGTCGGGCGAATAATTGTCGGGTGGCGCAATCTGCGCGCACCTTCTCCGGCGGGCCATGGTCGCATGGCCCGAAAAGTGGTCATTGTCAGGAGTGGACCCCCACGCCCGCGTTGACACTTCAGCGCATAAAGTCGCTTACTATTGTTTGCTCAGCGTTGGCATGCGGCTAGAAAAGGATAAGCGGATCGTTTTATCTTGTTGACCATCGCGCACTGCACTCGAACTGGTGCGCGGGGAATGACTGAAGGCGACATCCATCGCCAAAGGTCAAGCGCGGGCAAAGGTCAAGCCCGATGGGCCGATACGTCTGCTATGCAGGCGCGGGATGGGATGGAAGGCGGCACGGGGCGGGCTGGCGCTGAGCGGCTTCAGGCGCGGTCGCGGGCCTTGGAGAGGGAGTAGGAGCCGTCGGCGTCGACGACTTTTTTCGCCTTGATGAGTTGGCGAAGCACGAGTTGGATCGCCTTGGAGAGGTCGCCACGGTAGCCGCCTTGCTGGTCGAGGCGGGTGCGTACGGCGACGGTGAGGTTGAGGAGCCGGGTTTCGGATACCGCGAGGCGGTCGACGACGATCCGGGTGATGGTATTGGGCAGGGATCTCAAGAAGGACCTTGCGTAAAAGCAGGCTGGGGACGCCCTGAAGGGACGGCCCCAGCCCGTTTCGTTTAGCCGTGTGGGTTAGTAGCGATTGCCGCGGCCACCGCCGCCGCCACCGCTACGCGGGCGACCGCCACCACCGCCGCCGCCGCCACCAAAGCCACCGCCGCCAGCCGGCTTGGGCTTGGCTTCGTTGACCGTCAGTGCGCGGCCGCCGATTTGCTGGCCGCTGAGGGCAGTGATTGCCGCCGCGGCTTCTTCTTCGGTGCCCATCTGGACGAATCCGAAGCCTTTGCTGCGGCCGGTTTCACGGTCCATGATGACTTCAGCGCTGCGGACTTCGCCGTGCGCCGCGAACAACTGCTGCAACTCGGCGTTGCCGGTGTCGTAGCTCAGATTACCAACGTACAGTTTCGTACCCATATCGATCTCCAAACAAAGAGGCCATGAACCTTCGGTTTTACTTTCGAGGTTCAAGACGAAAGCGAGCCAGCGATTGACTCGGGAAACGGTAGGAGAGGATCGAGAAAGGAAACTGCGGGCAGGTGTGATGCTGTCTGCGGAGTCGAGACTGAGATTCTGACTTACCTTGACACAGTGTACCAGACTTGCGGGCTTGCAACGGGAGAATTCTGCGATTTTCGACGATATCACAACCGAAGTGCTGACTCCCACGGGTCCGACCGGCCCGAATAATGTGCGGAAACGACCGCCGCAGGCGACAAAATCGGCGTCAATCAGCCAATCGCGGCGGGTCGTGAAATGCCCATAAAGAAGCACCGCGACCAGACCTTGTACCATCGGCAACGCGACCGCACGGCGCGTTCGTCAGGCAAATTTGAACGGCACCGTCGCCAGTCCCGGCACGTCCAAACGCACGGCGAAGATGCTGCCAGCGTGGGGGTGGGTGCTGCTATCGCTGCCTTCACCGAGCTTGGCGGTGGTGATGTAGAGGGTCTTGAGATCGTCCCCGCCGAAGCAGCAACTGCTGGCGGCGTTCGCGGGGACGGGAATCTCAGTGACGACCTGGCTGTGAGTCGGATCGACGCAGCGCACGCGCCGCCCACCCCACAGCGCCACCCACAGGTTGCCGGCCGAGTCGATGCACATGCCATCCGGGCCGCCGATGCCGTCTTCGATCTTGTGGATCGTTCGGCGATTGCTGATCTCGCTCGTGGCGGCGTCGTAGTCGATCGCGTCGATCTGCTTCGTCGGCGTATCAATGTAGTACATGGTGCGGCGGGCGACGTCCCAGGCAAGGCCGTTGGATAGGCTGATTTTGTCGATCGCCGTCGTCACGCCCATGTCTCCATCAACCCGATACAGCGAGCCCAGGTGCTTCGCCCCGTCCAGCGGCATCGTGCCGGCGAAGAGTTTCCCGTTCGGATCGGTCTTGCCATCGTTGAAGCGGATGACGCGGTCCTTGCCGGCCTCGGGACGGGCAAAGATCTCCGGCAAACCGCCCTTCGCGGGCGTCCATCGCGCCAGCCCTTCCTGCAATCCGACGATCCATTCCCCCGCCCGATCCGTCGGCACCGCGAAGCCGAGGCGCTGGCCGGCGTCGTAGACGGCGTGCTGTTTGGTCGTGGGATCGAACCGATTCAGGGTTTTTCCTTCGATGTCGACGAACCACAACTGCCCTTCCCACCAGACGGGGCCTTCGGCGAGTTGGCAGCGGCAATCGAGGACGAGTTCGGCTTGAGTCGGCATAATGCCGGGCATCCTACGCTGCCTCCCGCCCGCCGGAATACCGGTAGTGGAAAATCCTCCCTGCGGCGGGCTGACGCTCGCAAGATTCTGACTTGTGCAATGCTGCCCGAATCGGTAATGAAGACGAACTTAACCGCTGCACGCAGCCAATTTTTTCTACAAAAAATGCCCAAAACACCCACCGCCTCCTCGTCTTTAACTACTCGGCACAGTGTTCTGCACCTGACGCACCCCGATGCGCACGTGCCCGGCTACGAGTTGCCTGAAGCCGCCGCCACACCCCTGAGCCGGCCACAGTTGTTGATCGGCTTTGTGATCGCCATGGTGATCGCCTGGGCCGGATTCGCGCTCGAGCACTACACGCACGGCGCCGAAGACGCGCAGGTGGCGCTGCCCTGGGTGTTGCCGTTCGTCGGGCTGCTGGCGTGCATCGCCATCATGCCGTTCGCGGCCAAGCACTTCTGGGAGCATAACTACCACCGCGTCTCCATTGGCCTGGGCCTGCTGGTGACGGCGTACTACTGCTTCTTCATCACCGCCCGCCCCGAGGGACAGCACCTGCCGGTGGGCGCGGCCAATATCGGTAAATCGCTCTCGGAATACATCAGTTTCATCTTCCTGCTCGGGTCGCTGTTCGTCGTCTCCGGCGGCATCCTGATCCGCGTCCGCGCCCGCTCCACCCCGATGGCTAACGTCGTGCTGCTGCTGATCGGCGCGATCATCGCCAACATCTTCGGCACCACCGGCGCTTCGATGCTGCTCATCCGCCCGTTTCTCCGCATGAACAAGGGACATCTGAAGATGTTCCACGTCGTGTTCTTCATCTTCATCGTCGCCAACGCCGGCGGCTCATTGACGCCGATCGGCGATCCGCCTTTGTTCCTCGGTTTCCTCCAGGGCGTGCCGTTCTTCTGGGTATTCGAGCACTGCTGGCCGTGGTGGGCGCTGGTCAACGGCCTGCTGCTGGTCGTCTTCTTCATCTTCGACAAACGCGCCTCGTTCAGCGACGACCGCGCCAAGTACGACGGCGACGACATCGGCCCGGCGGTCTCGTTCTACGGCGGCACCAACCTGCTGTTCATCACCATCATCCTGATCGGCATCCTCGGACACAGCAAACTGTGCGATCAAATCTTCCCCGGCCCCTGGCGCGAGGCGCTGATGGCCATTGCCGCCTTCGGTTCCCTCGCCACCACCCCGCGCCGCGTTCACGGCGAAAACCACTTCAACTACGCCCCCATCAAGGAAGTGGCCTACCTCTTCATCGGCATCTTCCTCACCATGGTGCCGGCCCTGAATTACCTCTACAACAACAGCACCACTCTGCCCCTGAAGACGCCCGGCAACTACTACTTCGCCTCGGGCTCGCTCTCCAGCGTGCTCGATAACGCCCCGACCTATCTCACCTTCCTCAAGACCGAACTCGGCGCACTCGACAAGAACGTCGTCGATCGCGCCATCACCGTCGTCAAGCGTAAAGGCGACGACCGCATCCACGAATCCGACACCGCCGGCCTCAGCCCGGAAAGCGTCAGCCAGCTCACCAACGCCGTCAACGCGCTTCAGAAATACCACGGCGATCGTGTCGCCGCGGGAACGCTCAGTAGGGACGAAATCCAGGTCGGCTTCCTGCTCGGCGACCCGAAGCTCAATCTCTACCTCATCGGCATCTCGATGGGCGCCGTGCTCTTCGGCGCGATGACCTACATCGGCAACGGCCCGAACTTCATGGTCAAGAGCATCGCCGAAAACGTCGGCGCCCCGACGCCGGGGTTCTTCGGGTACATCGTCTACTACTCCATCCCGATCCTTTTGCCGATGCTCATCCTGGCATGGGCACTGTTCCTCGTCGTCGGCATCGGCCACCACTGACCGGCATGCAGCGCGGTCATCCTGAACGCAGTAAAGGATCTCCGCGCCACGTAAAGGCACGGATGAGCAAGAAGAGGCAATGACCAATGACCAATGACAAATGACCAATGACAAAATTTGAATGATGAACGAGCGAACTTCCGCGCATTCATTTGTCATTTGAATTTTGTCATTGGTCATTCGCGTGCTTGGTGCCCCGCGCGGGCGTACTTGCAGACCTGTGCTTTGCACGGTCGCCTGACTATCGGGCATGACCCCGAAAAGACCCGGTCCAACGTCGACGACTGCCATTTTGGCAAGTGGGTTTGTTTGTTCAAATTCACTTGAGCAAACCCAATCCCCACCCAAACCGCCGGGCTTACCACGGCCAGTGCGTCACTCTGGCACTTTCCATCCGTTCATCCGGATGTACGGGTACTCGGCTTTGCATGGCCGCGTTATTCACATGCCAATGAGCCTGCGGAGGGCGTCGCCGATCGGCGCCGTCCCGCGCTACGAATCTCCCCCTTTCTACCGCCGTCGATCGCAAAAGTCGGCGGAAAAACAGTGCGATTTTGTCCCACCCGCCCGGCCGTCGCGCTTCAGCGACGCGGACCTGCGGACCCTATCAGACTGTGCAGGCGGAACGTAACGCGGGATGAAATCCCGCCGCCCGACGCAAAACGACGTCGGGATTTCATCCCGCCCTACCTGCTGATCCGGTGCCACCGGTCGCGGTACTCCGAGACCGGTGCCCGCTCGCGTCATCGCACCGCAACGGTCTGCGCGTACGCCGGCCGGTGGCGCCGACGTCGTTCGAGATCCCGCCCCTCAGCACAGCGATGATCCCCGCACGGAGCGGCACGCAATAGCGTGCCCTACGGACTTCGCAATCTTCGCGACCAATCTGATCTTCCCCGCGCGCGGCCTTCCGACGCGCGGTTGTCGGAAATGGCATTCGCTAAAAAAACACGTCAGCCGATACCTTGAACCGCTCGGCGAGGGCCTTGATCGCCGGCTTTGAGAGGCCTCGGGTGCCACTCAGGAACATCGATACCGCCGACACGCTCGCGCCGGCGATTCGGGCGATCTGTGCCTGGCTCAGGCCGTTTGATTCCATCAGAAACCGCAGCGCCTCCTGCGGCGTCACCGTGTCGGTGTCGATCGCGGGGAGCTCGTCTTCGTATTTGGTCACGAAGACAATCAGTCCGTCCAGATACTGCCCCTCGCCGGACGTCAGTTTGCGGGTCAAAAGTTCCTGGACGATCTCAACGGCTTCGGCGTGTTCGTTATCGTCTTTCAGCGGTCGCAGCGGGAACCGCTTCACGAGGTCGAGGTAGTCGTCACGGATGCGGCTGTTGCGAACGGGGGTTACTGCCATGGGTACCTTTCAGATCTCCCGCTTCCACTTGCTCTGGTCGCACTCGGCGTGCGTCATCACATGTGTGATCAGCACCGTCTGCCGCGCGTAATCGATCAGCGTGGCAATCCGGTACTTGTTCCCGCCGATGTCAAAGATCGTGACCGTCGCGCCCGATCGCGTATTGGTGGCGACGTCCGTCTGCCCAAGTGACGCTTTGGCGTCTGCGAACGCGTTCCATTCCGCCTTGCGAGCGATCTTGTACCAACTCTCAAACGCCTTGGCGTGCTTGGCGTAGGCGGGTTTCGATTGATAGAACGTCCTTAGCTTCGGTCGGCTGATGACGTTCACGACTTCACATTATGTGAATACAAAAAGGGTAAGTCAAGCATTATTAGACGCCCTGATATCTCCTCAGCCGAGCTTCACTTCGCGGCCCGTCTTGGCGCTCTCGTAGACGCCGAGGATGACCTCCAGGGGCTTGCGGCCTTCGACGCCGTGGATCAGCGGGCGGCCGTCGGTGCGGACCGCGTGGATGAAGTCGCGGAGTTGCTCGCGGTGGGCGTCGCCCCAGACGGCGCCGGGGTCTTTTTCGGCGCTGGTGGTAAGGCGGGTGGCGGTCTCGTCCTTGACGCTGGCGGTGCCGCCTTGGGCGACGCTGAGGGCGTGGCAGCTGACGTCCTCGGCGGTCACCTCGGTGCCGTCCTTGAGGCGGAAGAGCTTGAGGCGATCGCCTTCAATGATCGCCGATCCCTCGGTGCCGTAAATATCAA
Source organism: Tepidisphaerales bacterium (assembly GCA_038224615.1). Lineage (GTDB taxonomy): Bacteria > Planctomycetota > Phycisphaerae > Tepidisphaerales > Tepidisphaeraceae > JBBRFH01. Next base: position 12,769 of record JBBRFH010000024.1, on the reverse strand, counting down.
TCCGTGCCGGCTGGCCGTTGTAGGCGGCGGTGGTCGCGGTCAGCGTGCCGATCGCGCCGTTCTTAAACTTCAATGTCGCGACGGCGATGTCCTCGACTTCGATCCGCTCGTGACCACCCGTCGCGGTGCGGGCGTAGAGGCTTTCGACCGGGCCGCCCAGCCACTGCATCAGGTCGACGGTATGAACGCCCTGGTTCATCAGCGCCCCGCCGCCGTCGTATTGCCAGGTGCCGCGCCAGTCGCCGGAGTCATAATACTGCTGGGTGCGCCACCACTTGACGCTCATCTCGATGAGGATCAGCTTGCCGAGTTTGCCCGAGTCGATGGCGTCCTTGACGAAGATGCTGGCGTGATCCCAGCGGTGCTGGCTGATGATCGCCAGCTTCTTCCCCGTCTCCTTCTCGGCGGCGATCATGCGATCGCAGGCGGCGAGGCTGACGTCCATGGGCTTTTCGACGATGACGTGCTTGCCGGCGCGCATCGCACGGGCAGCCTGATCGGCATGCATGCCGGACGGCGTCGCAAAAATCACGACATCGACGCCTTTGTCGGCGATCATCTGATCGGCGCTGGCGTAGATCGTGCCTACGTCAAACTGCTTGGCGACCTTCTGCGCCCGCTCGGGCACCAGATCAGCGACGGCGATAAGCTCTGCGTCGTCGGCCAACTGCTTGAGGGCCCCAGCGTGCGTCGGGCCGATTGAACCACAGCCGACGATTCCGAAACGAAGTCTTTGATTGGATGACATACTCTGTCTGCGCCACGGGTTGAAGGGCACCAGTGTTGTAGCCGATGCCGCCAGTCGCTGCTACCCTAAGGGAATGCCAAACCTCACCGTGGAATCCATCGGCACTTTTGAAGTCCCGCAAGGCAAACGTCTTATCAACGCCCTGCTGGACGACGCCAAGGCCAATCAGCATTTTTCCTGCGGCGGACACGCCCGGTGTACGACGTGTCGCGTGCAATTTGTCGCAGGCGAACCCACCCGTATCACGCAGGCGGAAAAAGACCTGCTGACGGTCTCGAAAATCAATCTCAACAGCGGCGTGCGATTAAGCTGCCAGATCGAGTGCGACCACGACATGACCGTCCAGATCATCAGCGAAAAGCCCCCCGCCAAGCAACCCAACCGCCCGGCGGATGAAATCACGCCGCCGGCGGTATGGACGACGAAGTAGCGCTGACACCTCCAATTCGCGTTACAGGCTATTTCAGAATTGGAGAGAGAGAGAGAGAACCGCAGTTGACGTAGATGACGCAGATTCCCGATGCGGTTCATCTGCGCAATCTGCGTCATCGGCGGTTCTGAAATCTTCTCTTAATCGTCCAGGAGCAGGACTTCAGTGGGGATGACGCGGAAGACTTCCTCGGTGCAGGAGAGGCCGCGGGCGACCTTGAGCAGGGCGCTGTGGCGGAACTCGAGCATGCCGGAGGCGATGGCCTTGTCACGGATCTCCTTGGCGGTGCGGCCGTCGGCGATCATGCCGCGGATTTCGCGGGTCATCTCCATCAGCTCGAATACGCCGGTGCGGCCGGTGTAGCCGGTCATGTTGTTGCTCGGCGCCGGCTTGGGGGCAAACAACTTGGTGCCTTCGCCGGGGGCGAGGAACTTCTGGACTTCCTCGAAGGTGTCCGGAGCGCTGGAGATGTCGAACTCCAGGCGGCTGTCGGTGTCGAGCGTGCGGAGCAGGCGCTGGCTGATGATGCCGCGCAGCGCCACCGACAGAAAGTGGTTGGGGACGCCCAACGCCCGCATCGACTGGATGCCGGCGGCGGCGGTGGGCGCGTGCAGGGTGGCGAGGACGAGGATGCCGCTGTTGGCGGCGTGGACGGCGGTCTTGGCGGTCTCCTCGTCGCGGATCTCGCCGATCATGATCACGTCCGGGCTCTGCCGCAGCACGCTGCGCAGCATCTCGGCGAAGGTCATCTCGATATGCGGGTTGACCTGGCTCTGGCGCAGGCCGTCGACGGCGTACTCGATCGGGTCCTCGATCGTGTTGATCTTCTTCTTGCCGTCGTTGAGGTGCATCAACGAGGCGTAGAGAGTGCTGGTCTTGCCCGAGCCGGTAGGCCCGGTGATCAGGATGAGCCCGCTCGGACCGTTGACCAGCCCGCGGTAGGCCTGCAATTGCTGCGGCTCCATCCCCATGCGCTCGAGGTTGAGCAGCGCCTGATTGCGGATGAGCAGGCGGATGGACATGTCCTCGCCGTACATCGTGGGGATGGTGTTGATGCGCAGGTCGACGGTCTCGCCTTCGTCGCCTTTGTAGATCCAGCGTCCGTCGGCAGGTCGGCGGCGGTCGTTGAGGTCCATGCCGGACATGTTGCGCACATGGGTGAGCGTGCGCTTGCCGGCATCGGAGCCTACGACGCTGATCGGCATGACGATGCCGAGATGGCGCACCATGACAACGACGTGCTGCTCGTTGGAAAGGATGAAGACGTCGCTGGCGCCCATGCCGACGGCGTGGTCGATGAGCCGGCCGATGGCTTTCTCGGGGGGCAGCTTGCTGACGTCGATCATCAGCGGCTTGGAATTGTTGGCGGTGACGGCCCCGGCGGCGGCAATCGAGGCGGCGACGGCGGCGGCCGTGGTGTGCGATCCTGCGATGCTCATTTTGTCTCTCCACCAAGCGCGTCTCGCGCGGACTGTTCGTTATCGCAAAGCGGCACGACGCGCCCGACCTTCAGGAGGTCGAACACCTGCCGCACTGCGGGTTGGATCGAGTAGACCGCGAACGCACCGGCCTTCTCGCGGAATGTTTTTTGCGTGCCGATAAGCCAGCCGATGGCGCTCGAATCGACGTAGTTGACAGGCCCGAGGTCGAGGATCACGCGAAAGGACGCCCACGCCGGGCCGAGGATGCCTTCGATGGGGTTCTTGCCGTCCGCAGAAAAGTCGGCGGCGGTGATGGTCCCGTCGGCCGTCAGTTTTACGAATCCGTCTCGCTCGATGCCAACCAGCGTGATCTTCATAGGGGCGTTTCCCACGGTCGTGATTGTCGGGTCGGGCGTAGTTTACCGCCTTGGCATTGAAGTGAAAGTTCCACCGCACGCCACGCGACAGATATCTTCCCGCGCCCGATGTCGTTAGGCAACCGCGGCCAATGCGCCGCGCGCCGCGTGCCGCGTGCCATTGAGTTCGGTCGATTTCCGGGCCAACCTGAGCAATTTGGACGGCTCGCACCAGAAATTTGTATCGCCGTCGCCGCTTCGCGGTCACAATTGCCGCAGGAGCCGTGAGTCGTATGCTATCGAATAAGATTGTGTTAGAGCCACTGGAAGTGCGTCGGCTGCTGTCGTCGGGCGTCGTCACCTCCGGTCCCGGCGGGATGTTCGCGACCGCCTCGACGGCGCTGACGGCCGATATCGTCGCGCCGCGGCGCGTGTTCGTCATCGGCAACAGCATGACTGACGGCCTGAACTACGCAGGCTTCCCGCAACTGCTCGCCCGCGAGGGGGGCAGCGTGTCGTTCGGCCGGCAGACCGGGTCGGGCTACACGATCGCGCAGAACTACGACCTGGACCCTACCACCATCGGGACTTCCGGCGTCGATCCCGCTCGTCCCAGCACGACGAATCCCTGGGGCAACTACTCGACCGCGTTCAACTACGGGTGGGACGCCCTGACGGTGCAGCCGGCCGACCAGCGGCTGCTCGACGACGTCCCCGCCATTCCCATCGGAACGCCGGCCGGGCAGAACATCGCCAACGTGCCGATGACCCAGGCGTTCCTGGAGGCGTTCGCGCCGTCGAACAGCGCGGGGCAGATGTTCGTCTACTCCCGCACGACCCGGCGAACCGACGTCAACCAGGATATGAGCCCGACGGGTTTGTCGTTCGACTACTCGACCGAGTGGCGGCGCGACTACGTCGATACCGGCGCGAGCGCGAACCTGGCCTTCTTCTCACGTTCGTACGTCCAGCAGTTGATGCCGCTGGTGCGCGGCGCGCAGGATGCCAACCCGACGACGGCAGCGATGCAGAACGTGCGGCTGATCCCGGTGGGCGAGGCCTACTACAACATCGACCAGGCGCTCAAGTCGGGCAAGTTCGCGGGAACGGGCGTCAGTTCGATCAAGGATTTCTATCTCGACCAGTCGCACCCGTCGAGCGACCTCGGCGCGTACGTGATCGCGCTGTCGTTCTACAGTTCGATCACCGGGATCGACCCGCGCGGCGTCGCGCCGACGGCGGCGTATTTGAGCACGACACGGATCAAGAACGCGACCGTGCAGCAGGTGCTTCAGGACGCGGTGTACGATGCGATCACGTCGACCCACTACGCCGGCTGGACGACCCCGCTGACAACGGCCCCGCCTCCGCCGCCTCCCCCTACGACGGGGACGATCGAGGTCCGCACATTCAGCGATCTCAATCGCGACGGTGCCCAGCAGAGCGGCGAGAACGGGATCGGCGGGCTGACGGTCTACCTGGACGTCGACAACGATGGCGTGAAGGACTCCGGCGAGCGCAGCACCGTCACCGCGAGCGACGGGATTGCGGTGTTCAGCAACGTGGCCATCGGCACGTACAAGCCGCGCGTCACGGCGCCGCCGATCGGCTACAGCGCGACGACGCAGCCGACGTCGCTGACGATCATTGCCGGGAGCACGATCAGCCGCGTGCTGGGCTTCTACAAAGCGCCCTCGACGGTGCCGGCGGGGACTTCGACGATTACGGGCGCGGTCGTCAACGACAGCAATCACGACGGCAAGTGGAGCACCGGGGAAAAGGCGGTCGCCGGCCGGACCGTGTGGATCGATCTGGACAACGACGGCACGAAAGACAGCAACGAACCGAGCGCCGTTACCAACACCAGCGGCAGGTACACGTTCAGCAAGCTCGCCGCCGGCACGTATCGCATCCGCCAGGTCGTGCCGACAGGCTGGGTGGCGACCCTGCCGGTGAAGAACCTCAGTCTCAGCGCCACCGTCGCCACGGGCGCGACCCGCGCCAACGTGAACTTCTTCGCTTACGCGTCCAAGTAGGGCGCTTCCAATTAGCGCGCCGCCGGATGGAGTGCCGCGGCGGGTCACTGCCTGCGGATGAAGCGGCCGGCCTTGATCGCGCCGGCGACGCCGATTCCATCTGGGGCAGTGGCGTCGGCGCGGATCGAAAGGGTCGCTACGCCTTCGGTTGTGCGGGTGATGGTGGCCGATGGATCGATGCTGGTCAGCGCGGCGGTGCGGGCGACTTCCTTGCCGTCGGCGAGGACGACAAAGGTGATCGCACGACTCGGCATGTACGTGTTGGGAACGCCGAGCGTCAGCACCATCGCGCGGTAGCGCCCGCCGAACGCCAGATCGATCGAGGCACCTGCCTGGATCGCGACCGCACCGTCGGCGGCGGTTGTCGTCAGGGCGGCGAGGTCATCCGCTGACGCCGGGCCGAGTTCGATCGAACGCACCTGATCGCCGGGCAACTGCACTTGACCGGCAAGATCAGTGTCGAGCACGAGTTTGCCGCGATCGACGCGCAGCGCGGCAGCGTGCAGCACCGAGCCGTCGATCGTATTGACGATGTAGCTGGCCTTGGAAACCGACACCGGCCGCAACAGCACGGCCCGCACGTCCTTGGTGACGTTGAACGTCTGCAGCCCGAACAGCACGCTGCTGAGCTTGACCTGGCCGGCTTTTTCGTCGTCGGTCTTGCCGTTGGGATTGGCGTCGGCGACCGAGATGATTTCACCTTCGGACAGATCGCCTTCACCGACCACGACACCGCTGACATTGCCGGGCGGCACCTTGATGGGCCGTTCGGGACGGAAGTTCACCGAGCTGATGACCGACGCGTTGGCGGTGAAGATCGTGTTGTCGGGGCGCTTCAGGCGCAACTCGGTCTCATTGAGCAGCAACAGTTCGCTGCCGGCGATCTGCGCGCCGCTGACGAGCGTCACCATGCGCTTCGGCACCGACGCGGGTCGGCCGGTGTCGATTTGCAGCGACAGCAGATCCTTCGTTTCGATCCGCTGCGACGGCTGACCTTTGGGTAACACAAGCAAGCCGTCCCTGGCATCGAAACTCACTTTGCCTTCGATGGTGCGGCCGGTGACGAGCGAAACGGAATCGGCGCGGGCAAGCGCGGCACAGGCGATGAGTGCAGTCGCGACGTGCAGACAAAGCCGTTGTGGAGCGCGAATGTTTGCGCGGTCGCGGAGCGTCATCGTTCGCGAAAGGATAGCGTCAGCGCTGGTACAGCGGAACATATCCGTACGGCATCGAGAGGATGGTGACGTTGACGGCCGTCGCATAGACCTCGCCGCCTTGGCCTTGGGGGTTCCAAGAGACGCGGCCGCCGTCCTGCGTTCGCTGCTCCTTAAGGAGCAGGTCGCGCATCATCGCGTACCAGCGCCGCCATGTGTCGCCGCCTATCATGTAATGTGCGGGGGCGGCGTAGTAGGAGCCGTAGGTGAAGTTTTCGCGATCCTTGCCGAACCTGTCGAAGAGGAACTTGCTGCCCGGGCCGATCATCGGGTCGGTGTAGAGGCCGCAGACCTGCAGCGAGTAAATCGCCGCGGCAGTGCGGGCAGAGTTGGGCTCGCCCTGGGCGGCGAGGTACGTGAAACCACCGGTGGCGCTGTGCGAGCACTTGTGGATGTAGGCAACGGCTTTGTCGATGACGTCCTGCGGCACATCAAGCCCGCAGTTTTTGGCAACTCGCAGCGCGACCACCTGCAGCACCGTCACCGAGATGTCGGCGTCGGCGGGACGGGGGTTGTAGCGCCAGCCGCCTTGGGGGGACTGGGCCTTAAGGATCAGCGCGACGGCACGCTCGAGGCGGGGCTTGATCGTGTCGTCGTGCGTCATGCCGTAGATCTCGCCGAGCGCGATCGTGGCGATGCCGTGGCCGTACATGTTCGACGCGCCGTCGGCGGCGGCGATGTAGCCGTCGGCGCGGATGCACTCGAGCAAAAAGCTGACGCCCCGGCGAACCGATTCGCCATACGGGCCTTCGTTCGGCAGGTTGCCGCTCGACATGAACGCCATCAGCACATACGCGGTGATGGCGGCGGCATGATTGCGATCACCCTCGACCCAACTCCCGTTGGGAAGTTGCCGCGAGGCGAGGTAGCGCAGCGCCGAATCAATCGTCTTCTCGGTGCGTTCATCGACGACCACGTCGTCGGCACCGGACTTGGCGTCCCTGGTCGCGGCACGCGCAGGCACGAACGCAAACTGCGCTGCAATCAGACAGGCGGCAATCGTTGCTCGTACGTTCATAGCTCCTCAGACTCACCGGGAAAGCCGAGTGGGATTTTTACTTCGTCTTCTCCGCACCGTCGGCGATGCCACGGAGATAGCGTTCGATCTCGGGGGCGAACTCCTGCGGGTACTTTTCGGACTGCGATTGGAGAAGGGCCTGGCGTTCGCGTTCGGGCAGGCCCACGTAGGCGGCCTTGCCGGTCTTGGCAGCGCCACCCACCTGGCCGTTGCTGCCTTGCTTGCCTTCGACATTGCCCTTGGGGTCGGTTTTGGACTCCATGGCCATCTCCGAAGGCATCGGCGGGCCCGGCATCGGCTTGCCACCGGGTTGACCTGCCATCGCCATGGCGGCAGCGGCCTGGGCCATCTGCTGCTGGGCCTGGGTGAGCGAGGCCTGCGACTTCTGCGGTTGCCCGGCCTTGGCCTGGGCGGCGGCCTGCTGCATCGACTGCGCCGCCTGTTGCATTGCCTGCTCGGCGGCCTGCGGGAGCGCCTGCGAGTTCTCGTTGGCAGCCTTGGCCAGTTCCTGCGCGCCCTGTTGCGCTTGCTGTGCGGCCTGCGGCGTCATCTGCTTGTCCAATGCACTCTGCGCCTGCTGCGCGTCGGTCTGTGCTTTTTCGAGTGCCTTCTGTGCGTCGGCCATCTGCCCGGCTTCCGGCTGCTTACCGAGTTCCTGCTCGAGCTGCGAAATCTTCTGGTCGAGTGCGCCGGCGGCGTCCTGCAGCTTGCTCATCGCCTGCTGCTGCGGCGGCTGCGCCTCCTGCGCTTTGTTCTGCTCGAGTTGGCCGGCGGCCTGCTGCATGTTCTTCTCGGCCTGATCCAGCGCCTTGCCGGCTTCGGGCGCGACCGCCTGCGCCTGTTTTTCGGCCTCATTGGCCTGCTGGGCAAGCTGATCCTGCTGCTTGCCCTGGTCGGCGGTCGGCGGTTGCGCCTCAGGCTTGGCCGCGGCGTCGGCAGTCTTCTGGGCGAGCTCGTTCTGCTTCTTCATCAGTTCGCCAACCGCCTCGCGGGCCTGCTCGGCGGTGGCGAGTTCCTGAGCCTTCTTCTCCAGTCCGTCGACCTCCTGCTGCAGCTTGCGGGCCGCCTGCTCCAGAGCCGCCTCGGCGGCCTGCTGATTCTGCTGCGGCTGCTTCGCCTGCTGCTCGGCCTTCTCCGACTGCTGGGCCGCCTGACCGAGATCGGCCGTCGCCTGTGATTCCTGCTGTGCCGCTTCCTGCTGAAGCTCGCGGGCCTGCTCGGAAATCTTCTTCTGCTCGTCGGCGGTCTTCGCGGGGTCGTTGGCCTTGGCGGCCTGATCGATCGCCTGCTTCTGCTCGTCCTGGAGCTTCTTGGTCTTGTCGAGCATCTCCTTCGTCGCGGCAAGCTTGTCCTTGGGCGCTTCGGGAGCGGCGTTCTCAGCCTCGGCCTGGGCGATCTGCGCGTCGAGGTCTTTGGCCGCCTCTTCCAGTTTCTTCACGGCCTCGGCCTGCTGCTCCTGCGCATCCTTCTTGTCGCTCTTGGCGAGTGCGGCGCGCGACTCGTTCATTTTCTTCTGCGCGTCCTTCACCTTCTCCGCGCTCTTGGGAGCAAGCTGCTCGAGCTTCTTCTCAATGCGATCGGAGCGATCGACGAGTTCGGCCTGCTTCTGCTGATCGTCGCTGCGCATTTCCTGGACAGTCGAATCCTTACTCTTCTCGGCCAGCTTCTTCTGCTGGTCGGCGACTTTTTCGAGCTGGCTCTTGGCGTCCTGCAGCGCTTCGAGCTTGGTCTTGGGCGGGGCAATGAGGTCGGCGAGGTCGAACAGCGCGTCGCGGGCGGTCTTCTGGCTGGTCGCGGCGCGCATGAGGCTGGCAGACGTCAGGGCTTCGGGGACCGAGTTCATCTGTGCGACGAGCTGCCGCGACTCGATGAGTTGCTTGGCCTTGCGGAGCTGATCGGCGCCGTCGCCTTGGGCGAGTTGGTTAAGCAGATCCCAGGCTTCCTTGGCGTCGGTGTTGATGGCTTCCTGATCGGCGCGACTCACCTGCACTGCCGTCTTCTGCGGGCCAGCCCACTTGTCCTGTGCCTTGCCGCCGGTCTCACGGGCGAGCGTGACAGTCGACTGCATCGCCGCGTGCTCGCGCTCGGCGAGCTTGGCGATCTGCATCGCCAGGCCCTGCAGGCCCTGCTGTCGCTGGTATTCGATGAGCAACGATTGCAGTTCGGCGACGATGCGCTGCTGCGAGGCGTGGGCGTCGCGGACGTTCTGTGAGGCCTGCCCGGCGTCGGTGGAAGAGCGGGCGGTCTGGAGATACTCGACGACCTTCTGCATCTGCTCGGCCGACAGCCTCCCGAGCACGCCGCGGATCTGTTTGAGCACGGCCACGTCCTGCCCGCCGCCCAACCCGTTGCGGTCGAACTCCTTCAGCACCGAATCGAGCTGCTCGCCGACTTCCTGGGTCTGGGATCGGATCTGCTGCTGACGCATTTCGCGGTCGCGCAAGGTGTCGGCATTCGAGCCGGCAAACACAGGCGCAATCACCACTGAGGCGATGGCGGCGGCGATGAAGGCGCGTCGGGCGTTGGTCATGGCTGAATCCTCTGAGGAAGCGGCAATTCGTCCCTCAACAAAGCATTATCCGCTACGGCTTGTCCTGTTGATCACCGATCTTGGATTTCTCGAGGATGATCTGTCCCAGACGCTGGGTTTCCTCAAGCTGGCTGTCGCGGACGTCATGGATGGCCTGTAGGTAGTTTCCGAGCCGGGCAAGCAGGTATTCCCGGACCTGGGCTTCTGTGCCGATACGGATCGTGCGGTGTTCCGATTCGGTGCGGCCGGGGCCTGTCTGGTCGTTGGCATCCTCGGCTTCGACCCACCATTCGACGCCTTCACCCGGCGAAAGTTTCAGCGAATCGAGCGCCCACGGGTATTGCCCGCGAATGGTCCGATCCGGCGTGATGGCCAGGTCGATCGACTTGGTCAGCTTCTCGCGGGCTTTCAAGATCGCCTCTTCGCCGGAGAAGAGGTACCTGGTCATGCTCTGCCCGCCCTCGGAGTGCTTGTCCGGCCGGAGCCAATTCAGCTTGAAAGAGGCGTCGCCCGTAGCTTCCATGTACTCGATCTTGATGTCCACAAGCTTGCCCGCCTCCAGCATGACGGGCGCGGCCTTCTGCTTCACCACGCCGTCACCCCACTTGTCGAGAATGAGCGTGTCGCCGATCCACAACCGGCAGCCGTCATCGCTTTCGACGGAGAACTCGTAGCTGCCCTCGACGGGCGGCACCACCTTGCCCGTGAACCGCGCGCTGAAATTGTCGGCCGGCAGGCCGGGGACCGGGTTCTTGTCGTAGTTCAGGTCGATCTTCGGCTCGACGCGTTGAGCGGCCGGCTCGCCTTCCATGTCCTTGTTCTTGAAGTAGCTCGCTGACAGCCCGTCGCCTTCAAGCTTCGCCCCACCGCCGATCGGCATGTAGCGGATGCGCGCCTTGGCGACGCCGAAGTCATCGGACATTTCAAAACCGACCGTCGCTTTGGCGCGTTCGGTGACGAGTTCCTCACGCTGTTCGGGGTAGGTGATCTTCACCTGCGGCGCGGTGTCGGGGATGACTTCAACGCGGTAGACGGCCGGGTCTTTGCTCTCCAGGCCGAGGTCATCGACCAGGTAGACGCTCATCCCGGTCGCCTTTTCGGGAAGCGGGATCGTGTTCTGCGAACCATCGGCGGCGTAGAGCACCTTCGGATCGCTCGCGTCACGCTTGAGCGGGTAGCTGACGTTGCTGCCCTCGAACTTCACCCGGTTGTGCTTCTGGGCGACGGCATCGGTATTGGCGACGGGCTTATTGGCGATCACCCGCAGCCCGAGGCGGCTACCCGCAAGAAGGGTGAGATCACCGGTCGATCGCTTGGCGGGCTGGAGCTTGGTGTAGGCGGGAAAGTATTGCTGCACGTCGACGCTCGCGACCGCCGGCCGGGCATGCGCTTCGACCGTCGCCTCGACGCTCTTGCCGTCGTTCAGCAACACACGGTAGGTAAACCCGTCCTGCACGTTGTCGATGTCGATCAGGAATCGGGCCGAATCGGTGGGATCAGCCTTCATCAGGAACTCGGCGGTGGCTTTGTTGGCGTACTCGACGCGGAGGGTACCGTCGTCGGGGATGATGCCGCGGGCGTAGGCTTCGATCTTGATCGTGTCCCCCTTGGCGACGACGAGCTTGGGCGGCGTGATAAGTTCGACGCGCGTCTTGCGAGGCACCTCGATGCCCGGCACCGCCAGCGCCCGCAGCAGCAAATCGCGCGCGTTCTGTCCGCCCCACAACAGCAGGCCGATCCCCAGGACGCCGACGAGCATCGCGATGCCCAGTCGCTTGAGCAACACATCGGTGGCGACCGCTTCGCCGCACTCGCGCGGCTGGATGAATTCTTCGGCTTCGGCCACGCACGCATTCGCCATCGCCGGCGACATGCCGACGAGTTCCACGCGCGAGAACTGGACCGCCGAAATGATGCGGCTGGCGGATTCCGGGTACAGCCGCTCGATCCACAGCGCGACCGTCTCGTCGTCCGGCCCTTTGATCAGCGGCCAGATCACGAAACGCACGAGGATGTACATCAGCGTCGCCGCGTGCAGCGACAGCAACGCCGCGCGCACGAGGTAGGGGAGATCGAAGAGCCAGTCGATCAACATCGTGACGCCCAGCACGCCGACGACGATGCTCGCCATCAGGCAGGCCGCTTCGCCGGCGCGCACGCCCGCATGCTTGCGTCGCACGGCGTTGATCTTGGTTTGAATGACCTTCGACATAGCTTCGTACTTTGGGCACCGGGCCCACACTGCATCACTTCAAGTAGGCCAACTTCCGCATCGTCCATTCCACGCCGGTCAGCACGACGACGAGGAGCAGGAACACCGGGCTGGACCAGATTTCCACGTCAACGTTGGATCGTACCTTGTCCGTCTTGCCGCTGATGGCATCGGGGAGTTTGTTGAGGTCTTCTTCGCGAAAGAACCCGCCGTGACTGGTATCGCAGACCTGCTTGAGCAGGCCTTCGTTCATCGCCGTCTCGGCAAACTCGACGCGCGGCTCGGTGATGGGCAGTTCCAGCTTCACGTTCGCATCGCTGTCGACATTGAATTGGTACGCCCCGGCGGCCGGCGCGGTGATCTCGGCGCGGTACATGCCGGGCTGGCCGGGCACCTGGCGCAGGATGATCGAGCTGGGTGCGGTGCCTTCGCGCTTGAGCGACGCCTTCACTGATGGGTCGGTGATTGGCTCGTACGCCTGCGTGTAGAGCCGGGCGTAGATCGTCATGCGTTCGCCGACCGAGTAGCTCTTCTTGTCGGCGACGAGTTGCGTGCGGCGCGATTCGCCGAGCAGGTGCGGCAGCGCCAGCCGCTGGATCACCTGGCCCCACATGCGGGCGTAATACTTGTCGCCGGCATTCTTGCGCCAGCGCCAGAGGTTGTCGGTGCCGAAGTACATCGTCGAGCCTAGTCCATACTGCTGTGTGGCGATGATCGGCATCTTGCCGAAGCGCGTCGCTTTGGCCGGATCGGCATCGACCAGCAGCACCTCGGCCGCGGGCTTGGGACGGGAAACGCGGGCGG
>JBBRFH010000023.1:0-20020 GCA_038224615.1 Tepidisphaerales bacterium | reverse complement strand
ACGGTCGGCCGGGCGACACTGCTGCCCACTGCTTTTCAAGACTCCCGCCACAGTTGCCGCACGATAATCCTCACTCCGACACCAAGCCGGACATCCCTGTCGTACAAGGGATGTTCGGCTTTTGCGTTGGTGCCCCGCACCGGCCCGCAAAACCAAATCTAATATCGCTCGCAGGTCGCGGAGTTCCCGTCACGGGCGGTTTCGCGTAATCTGTTGAACCCGGCGCGCCCGCGGATGCCTGCGGTTTTGGCGCGTGCCGACATAGACTGCTTTCGCTGGATCGAGATCGACCTCATGTCCGACAAAACCCCACACCCGCCCCTTCCTGAAGCTTTTGCCGCGCTCGGCGTGCGCGAAAGCGTGCTTAAGGGGCTTGCCGAAATGGGCTTCGTTAAGCCTTCGGAGATCCAGTCGCTGCTCATTCCCAAAGCGCTGACCGGCGTCGACCTGCTCGGTCAGGCGCGTACCGGGACGGGCAAGACGGCGGCGTTCGGCATTCCGATCGTCTGCCGCGCCGAGCGGGGGATGGGTACGCAAGCGTTGATCATGACGCCGACGCGCGAACTCGCCGTGCAGGTCGCCGAGGACATCCGCCGATTCTGCCTGCACACGCCGCTGCGCTGCGCCGCGGTGTACGGCGGGCAGAAGATCGCGCAGGACACCAAGGCGCTGCAGACCAAGCCCGAGATCGTTGTCGGCACGCCCGGCCGCGTCATCGACCTGCTCGATCGCCGGCTGCTGGTGCTCGAGGACATCCGCTTCATCGTGCTCGATGAAGTCGATCGCATGCTCGACATCGGTTTCCGCGAGGACATCCGCAACATTCTCTCTCGCCTCAAGGGCATGCGCCGACAAGAGGGCGGCGGAAGGCAGCAGAGCTGGGGCGACCGTCGCAACGACCGCCCGCGCCGGGTGCCGGCGCGCGACGACGTCAAGGCCGTGACCGCGTTCGTCGACCGCGCCGCCGGCGAAGAGCACGCCACCGAGCAACCGGCTGAAACCAACGCCGCCGCCGAAGACAACACCTATCGTGACGAGCAGCAGCAAAGCGGCGGGCACCAGACGATCCTGGTGTCGGCGACGTTCACCGAGGAGATCGAGCGACTTGCGCGGCGCTACATGCGCGAGCCGATCGAAAAACTCATCGCGCCGGGCGCTGACGACAAGCCCACGGTCGAGAACGTCACGCAGGCCTATTTCTCGGTCGAGCCGTGGGACAAGTACCGCCTGCTCCGCGCCCTTTTGAAACGCGAGCAGCCGGATCTGGCGATCGTCTTTACCCGCACCAAGCACGGTGCCGAGAAACTCGCCAAAAACCTCACCCATGACGGGATCGATTGCCGTGAGATCCACGGCAACCTGCGGCAGACCAAGCGCGACAGCGTGATGAAGAGCTTCAAGCACGGGAAGTTCGACGTGCTGGTCGCAACCGATCTCGCGTCGCGCGGCATCGACGTCGCGGACATCAGCCACATCATCAACTACGACATTCCGGAAGACCCCGAGGTGTACATCCACCGCATCGGGCGCACCGCGCGGATGGGCAAGGGCGGGAAGGCGTTCACGTTCGTCGCGCGCGAGCAGGGCGAGGAACTGACGCGCGTTGAGAACATCATCAACATGGTGATCCCGGTCGACACGGTGGAGGGCTTCATCCCGCGCCCGCCGCCCGAATCCAAGCCGATTTACGAGACGATGCCGCAGGTGGCGAATAAGCCGGTGGAACCGACGAAAAATTCGATGCGACTCGGCGCGAAATTGCCGTCCCGTCGGCGGCGTCGGTAGTTACGGAGCACCGGGTTAGGCCCGTGTCCGATGATCGCGGGTGCGGACGAAGGTCCCATACATCCGTCGTTGCGCACCCATCGGTGCCGACCAGCGGCCACACAACCCGTTTTGTATGCTCAATTTACCGTTCGGTTCGGGTGCGCGCCAGCCGCACCGGGCTTGAAAATTCGTCTTCTCTCGCAATTCGATTTGCGTAGGATGCTGCCGACCATGAGCGTTTTGTTTGCCCGCGAATCCGTGTCGTATGCCGCCGCCGTCACTGTCGAGGCGTTGGAGGGACGCCAGCTTCTCGCCGCCGTCACGCCGACGGCGTGGGAGCAGTACTCGGTCGAGCTGATCAACCGCGCCCGCACCAATCCCACCGCCGAGGCCGCGCGATACAGCGGTTTCACGGACAGCCAGAACAACACGTTCAACGGCCAGCTCAACGAGGGCCTCGCCGCCGGCACCATCAGCACCGCCGCCAAGCAGCCGCTGGCGATCAACCCCTACATCACCGATGCCGCCCGCAAGCACGCGCAGTGGATGGTCGACACCGATACCTTCAGCCACACCGGGTCAGGCGGCTCGAACGCCGGGCAGCGGATCGCGTCCGCCGGCTACCTCGGCGCGCAAAGCTGGGGCGAGAACCTGGCGATCAACTGGTCGAGCAACGGCTTCACGCCGACCGATGTCACCTCCCAGCAGCAACGCGGTCTCTTCACCGACATGCCCATCAGCGATCGCGGGCATCGCACGAACATGATGGATGCCAATCGCAATGAGATTGGCGTCGGCATCGCGACCGACGACTGGAACTACGCCGGCTACGGCATCCTCGACTCCTACGCGCAGTCTGCCGAGACCGCTACCGATGGCAGCCACTTCCTCACCGGCGTTGCGTACAGCGACGCCGTGACCAACGATGACTTCTACACCCCCGGCGAAGGTCTCGGCGGCATTGTCATCACCGCGACGCGCCTCAGCGACAACGCCGT
Source organism: Tepidisphaerales bacterium (assembly GCA_038224615.1). Taxonomy (GTDB): domain Bacteria; phylum Planctomycetota; class Phycisphaerae; order Tepidisphaerales; family Tepidisphaeraceae; genus JBBRFH01. The sequence goes on along the minus strand of JBBRFH010000023.1, from coordinate 17,255 downwards.
CTTCTCGGCGAGCACCTGGTCCAGCGGCGGGTACTCGCTCGAACTCGCCGCGGGTACGTACAACGTCAAGGCTGCCGGGGCGGGGCTCGGCGCGACGATCTACAGCAACAACGTCTCCGTCGGCGCGCAGAACGTGAAGAAGGACTTTGTCGTCGGCCAGACCAGCGACCCGGTTCCTGAGGCCGACCTGTTCGCCAAAGTCACCGATCGCACGCTCGTCGTCACCGGCACGGTCGTCGCGGACGTGATCGGCGTCTCCAGCAACGGTATTCGCTACGTCGCCACGCTCAACGGCACGCCGCTGGCGTACAACATCACGCTCGTCGATGTCGTCGCGGTTCTGGCGGGAGGCGGCAACGACACCATCGTCATCGGCAATGGCATCCCCAAGACCTATCTTGAAGGCGGCGACGGCAAGGACCACATCACCGGCGGCGACGGCGCTGATTCGATCTACAGCGGCACCGGCAACGACCTCGTCGAAGGCAATGCCGGCGCAGACTTAATCGTCACCGCCGGCGGCAACGACCTGGTGTACGGCGGCGCCGGCAACGACCGCATCTACACTGGTGCGGGGAACGACACTGTCGATGCCGGTGCCGGCAACGACCGGGTCTACGGCGGCGACGGCAACGACCTCCTCGCCGGCGCCACCGGCCGCGATGTCCTCTATGGCGAACTCGGCGCCGACACCCTCAATGGCGGCCGCCACGGCGACTACTCCGACACCGACCCCGCTGACACCCGCATCTCCATCGAAGTCCTCGCTTAGCGCTGTGTCGCGGAATGACCAATGACGAATGTCCAATGACCAATGCAAGCAACCGCATTTCATTGGTCATTGGTCATTGGACATTGGTCATTTCCCTAAGAAGACTGATCTGTCTTTTTATCCCCCCTTTCGCTAGACTCCTCCGACTATGGCCAGCTTCCAATACGAACCGACATACCAGTACGGCAATGACACCGACACCGAATACCGCAAGCTCTCGAGCGACTACGTTTCTACGATCGAAGTCGCCGGCAAGCAGGTGCTGAAGGTGCAGCCTGAGGCGCTCAAGCTGTTGGCGAAGCAGGCCTTCAACGACATCAATTTTTACTTTCGCAAGTCGCACCTGCAGAAGCTGGCCGATGAGCTGCTCGACCCCGAGGCCAGCGACAACGACCGATTCGTGATCTACACCCAACTGCAAAACGCCGTCGTCAGCAGTGCCGGCCAGCTCCCGAGTTGCCAGGACACCGGCACCGCAATCGTGATGGGCAAGAAAGGCCAGTACGTCTTTACCGATTTCGACGATGCCGAAGCGCTCAGCGAAGGCATCTGGCAAACCTACCAGGAGCGCAACCTGCGCTACAGCCAGATCGCGCCGCTGGCGATGTTCAAGGAGAAGAACACGGCCTGCAATCTCCCCGCGCAGATCGACATCCTGGCCGAGAAAGGCGACGGCTATAGCTTCCTGTTCATGGCCAAGGGCGGGGGCAGCGCCAATAAATCGTATTTGTATCAGTCGACACCGGCCGTGCTGAACGAAAAGGACCTGACGGCGTTCGTGACGAGCAAGCTCAAGGATCTCGGCACCAGCGCCTGCCCGCCGTATCACCTCGCGTTTGTCGTGGGTGGAACGAGCGTCGAAGCGAATCTGAAGATGGTGAAGCTCGCCAGCGCCGGGTACTGCGATCACTTTCCAACGACCGGCTCCGAAGGCGGCCGGGCGTTCCGCGACCTGGAATGGGAAGCGAAGATTCTCGAAATCGCCCGCAACAGCAAGATCGGCGCGCAGTTCGGCGGCAAGTACTTCGCTCACGACGTCCGCGTCATTCGCCTGCCGCGCCACGCCGCCAGTTGCCCGATCGGCCTTGGCGTGAGTTGTTCCGCAGATCGTCAGATCAAGGGCAAGATCACCAGAGACGGTGTCTTCATCGAACAACTCGAGTTTGAGCCGCAGAAGTACCTGCCCAAGCAGGCCCCCGAGCTGGCACCGCCGATCAAGATCGACCTTAGCGTGGGCATGGACAAGGTCCGCGCGATCCTGACCCGGTTCCCCGTCAAGACGCGACTGGAACTCACCGGCACGCTGATCGTCGCCCGCGACGCTGCCCACGCGCGCTTGCGGGACATGATCGAAAGCGGCAAGCCGATGCCGCAGTATTTCAAGGACTACCCCGTCTACTACGCCGGCCCCGCCAAGACGCCGCAGGGCATGGCGTCGGGCAGCTTCGGCCCCACCACCGCCGGCCGCATGGACGCCTTCACCGACCTCTTCCAATCCCACGGCGGCAGTCTCGTCATGATCGCCAAGGGCAACCGCAGCAAGGCCGTCACCGAAGCCTGCAAAAAATTCGGCGGCTTCTACCTCGGCTCCATCGGCGGCCCCGCCGCAATCCTGGCGCAGACCAACATCAAGAAAGTCGAACTCGTCGACTTTGAAGACCTCGGCATGGAAGCCATCCGCAAAATCGAAGTCGTCGATTTCCCCGCGTTCATCATCGTGGACGATAAGGGGAATGATTTCTTCGAGGGGATGTGATCGTCAACTTCCAACTCATCATCGACTCGCTTGATCAGATCACGAAGGACGAGTTCTCCGACGAGGTGCCAGTTCCGAACTGAAGCTGGGTGCCGCAAGGCGTAGGGGCATGCGATTGCGTGCCGATGCCGGTGATCGTTCGCACACGCAAGCGTGCGAATGAGTACTTTGAGCGGCCGCAACCCGCAGGTAAGCTTCTGACATGGCCCCTCAGGTGCAGGAGCATCTTGCCGATGTCGTCGGACTCTGCCGCCGATTCAACGTCCGGCAGCTCGACCTGTTCGGCTCTGCGGCCACGGAGCACTTCGATCCTGCGCGCAGCGACATCGATTTGCTGATCGCGTTCGCCCGCAGTAAGGATCCGGAGGCCGCACCGCCTTACTTTGAGGTATTAGCCGCGTTAGAAGATCTGTTTGGCCGGAAAGTCGATCTCGTCGACATTCGCGCGGCGCGTAATCCTTATCTCATCAACGAAGCCCTCAAGCACCGGGTGACGCTCTATGCCGCCTGAGGTTCACAAGTTCCTGTTCGATATGCACAGCGCCGTGCTCGGCATTGAGATGTTCGTCGAGTGCAAAATCGGTCGACGACCTGAGAAGCGATTCCGCATCGGACGCACATGCGAGTGCCCTGAATTTTGCACAAATCCCACCCGCTTTATAATTGCTTAGCCGCCCGTTTGTTTGGTATAAGTATGGGATGGTTGGTCATCGTTTTTTTTGCTGTGGAACGCGATTGAAGTGCTTCGGAATTCGGGGGTTGGCGATGCAACATCGAATTTGAACGAACAAACCCACTTGCCATTTTGGCAGGTTTGAGTCGACGCCGGGATTCGTTGAAACGATGAAAACATCAATTGGGTGCCTAATGCCGTCGGTGACCAAAACCGTCCGCATCCTGCATCCCATCCGGGTGGAACAGACCTCATGTCCCTTACCCACAAGTGTTTGCGATCGAACGCCGGGCTGGTTGCAGGGGTATCTGTAAGTTCGCTGACGGGGTCGAGCCGGAGCAGGGTGCGATTCATCGCACCTGGTCGGTTAGAGTGGTGCGCCATGACGCAGATCCAGGCGATGACGGCCAAGCTGCTGGCGTTCAGGCGCGAGCGGGATTGGGAGCAGTTTCACAATCCCAAGGACCAGATCCTCTCGCTCTCCATTGAGGCCGCCGAGGTGCTGGAGTTGACGCAGTGGAAGAACGGGCAGGAGTTGATCGACCACCTGCGCGCCAACCAGGGACAGCTGGCCGACGAACTCGCAGACGTGCTCGGCTGGGTGTTGCTGATCGCGAACGACCAGCAGATTGACCTGTCGGATGCGTTTGAAAGGAAGCTCGTAAAGAACGAAGAGAAGTACCCGGCCGACCGGGCGCGAGGACGGGCGGACAAGTACACGGCGTACAAAGACCCCGCGTGAGCGCGTTTTGCTCTGTCATCCTGAACGAAGTGAAGGATCTGCTCGCACCGTCAAGGCCTTGCGGACGGCATTCGCACCTTGCCGCGTCAAGTAGATCCTTCGCTTCGCTCAGGATGACAAATCTGCGAAAGTGATGAGGAAATGCCCTTCACTCGACATTGATCGCTCGACATTCGACACTGAGCGACCATGGCCCAGAAGATCATTCGCGATCCTGTACACGACGTGATCACGCTGCAGACGAGCGTGCCGGTAGATCGGCTGCTGTTTCAGTTGATCGCCTGCCCGGAATTTCAGCGGCTGCGGCGCATCCGGCAACTGGGCATGGCCAGCCTGGCCTACCCTGGTGCCGATCACTCGCGCTACAGCCACTCGCTGGGCGTGATGGAGACGGCGCGGCAGATCCTCGACCAGCTCGGGCGAACGTACAAAATCGACGAGATGGACCGCGCCGCGGCGCTGGCCGGGGCGCTGTTGCACGACCTGGGGCACGGGCCGTTCAGCCATGTATTCGAGCGCGTCAGCGGGGTGGAGCACGAGAAGCTCACCTACCGCGTCATCCTCGATCCTGATAGCCAGATCAATCGCACGCTCGTCGATTTCGATTCGGCATTGCCCGTGCGCGTCGTGAACCTGCTGCAGGGTAAGCCCGGGCGCACGTATCTCTCGGACTGCCTGTCGAGCCAGCTCGACGCCGACCGGCTCGATTATTTGCTCCGCGACAACATGATGACCGGTAGCCAGTACGGGGATTACGACCTGCGCTGGTTATTGCAGTCGATGACCATCGAGCCGCAATCGAATCGACTGGCGGTGACGTGGAAGGGCGTGAGCGCCGTCGAGGCCTACCTGCAGGCGCGCTATCACATGTACCGCAACGTCTACTTCCACAAGGTCGTCCGCGCGGGGGAAGGGATGGTCAAGCTGGTCCTGCAGCGGGCCCGGCGGATGGCGGTGCAGGACCGACTCTCCTGGCCGCCGGGCGATGACGTGGTCCACAAGATGCTGCTCGGACAACGCCTGACCATCGGCGAGTTCGTCGAGCTTGACGACATCGCGGTCCAGCAGTGCTTCAAGCAATGGACGCGCAGCGATGACGCGGTCCTGGCGGCGCTGTGCAACGGACTGCTGTACCGAAGACTCTTCAAGACCATCGACCTGACGCGCGTACACGAGCAAGGGAGGATTGAGGCGATGGTAGCGCGGGCCAACGAAGTCATTGACCAGGCCGGCGGGGAGAGCGCGTACGGGATGTTCTACGACCAGCCCAACGACACGCCCTACAAGGCCGGTCACAGTGAGACGCACGCCGCGAGCGAGATCATCATTCTCGAAGCCGACGGCACCGTCACAACGCTGGCGCAGATCTCCCCCTTCATCGAAGCGCTGGCGCAGCAGCTCACGTTTCGGAGAATCCACGTCAGCGAACAATGGCGGCCCATGGTGGAGTCGGCGATCGCGGGAATGCTGTAGGCGGCGTGGCGCCTTACTTGGAGAAGACGACCGACCGCTCCGCGCTGCCTTGTTCCTGCAGCCAGGCCATCAGCATCGCGATGTAACTGGTCTTGATGATCGGCGTCTTGTCGAGGCCGAGGATTTCGCGAGCCTTCAACACGGTGGCTTCGTCGGGGCCTTCGATCTCGACGTAGACGCCGAGGTGGGGCAGTTCGTCGAGTTCGATGAAGCAGCCGGCCAGCTTCCACGAATGACGGCGTTTCTCGAAGCTGAGGATTTTCTGGTAGCCCAGCGCGCCGAGGAAGCGTTCGCCGTCGCGCGCGTTGGCGACGCCGAGTTCCAGCTCCTCACGGCTCTTGAGCTTGCCGTGCAGGCGCGGGCCTTTGAAGGTCATCACATACTGCTCGTCATTCGTCTCTACATTCCGATTCACGCGCAGTCGCAATCCCTGGTCGGCCGCAAGCAGCGAGCGGTCTTCGGTGTCGAAGAAGACGTTCGTCTCAAAGAATTCGCCCACCCGCTCGGCACCGGCTTTCAAAAGGCTGGCGCGAACCGGCTCAAGCGACGGCACTTTCATTTTTGCTTCAATTTCAACGGCCATTCAATTAACTGCGATTGCTGATTTGCGATTTGCGAGTGAAGACCAAGTCCCTTGCAGGCTCGATCGCAAATCGCAAATCGCAAATCGCAAATTCGCACTCCTTATGCAACCACGTAGTTCACCATCTTCTTCGCGACATAGACGCGCTTCACGATGGTCTTTCCCTCGATCCACGGTTTCACTTTTTCGCTCGCCTCGACTTGTGTGAAAATCGTGCCTTCGTCGGAGTCGACTTGGACGATCAGCCTGTCGCGCAGCTTACCGTTCACCTGGACGGGCAGTTCGATGAGGGCATCGACGAGCTTGCTCTTGTCGTACTCCGGCCAGGCGACGTGCTGGATCGAGGGGGCGTGGCCGAGCTTGGCCCACAACTCTTCAGCGATGTGCGGGGCAAACGGCGACAGCAGCAGGGTGAACGTCTCTGCGAACGCCCGCGGCACGCCGACGGGGCTCGAGGTGATGGCATTGTTGAGCTTGAACAACTCGGCAATGGCGGTGTTGAACCGCAAACCCTCGATGTCCTCGCCGATCTTCTTGATGGCGCGATGCAGTTGGCGATCGAGTTCCTCGGGCGTGGAAATGTCGACAAGCCGCGAGGGCGTCTGCTCCTGCTCGTCACCGACGATGTTGCGCCAGACGCTTTGCAGCAGCCGCCACAGCCCGGTGATGTCGCGGGTGTTCCACGGCTTCTGGGCCTCCAGCGGGCCCATGTACATCTCGTACATTCGGAACGCGTCGGCGCTGTATTCGCGAACGATATCGTCCGGGTTGACGACATTTCCGCGCGCTTTACTCATCTTGTAACTGCGCGCATCGACGGCAATCTCCGGCTTGGCGCGCAGGACGTAGCGGTCGCTTTTCTTTTAGACCAGTTACTCGATCACGCGGGTGGCGTAGATCTTCTCGCCGGTCTGCTTGTGCATACCGAACATCTTCGGGCCGCGCTCGGTGGCCTCTTCGTCGATGCCGGTGATGTCGGTGGCGCTGACCGGCCCGGTCGTGGTCTCGAAAAAGTGGAATTCGGTCTCGCCGAGGATCATGCCCTGGTTCACCAGCCGCTGGAATGGTTCGGCCGTCGACACATGGCCGAGGTCGAACAGCACCTTGTGCCAGAAGCGGGCGTACAGCAGGTGCAGCACTGCGTGCTCGACGCCGCCGATGTAGAGATCGACGGGCATCCAGTAGTCTTCTTTGTTTCGGTCGACCATCGCATCGGCGTTGGTCGGATCGATGTAGCGCAGGTAGTACCAGCAACTGCCGGCCCACTGGGGCATTGTGTTGGTCTCACGGGTCAGCGTGTCCGAATACTTCAGCCACTCGACCGCCTTGGACAATGGCGGCTCGGGCGTCCCCGTGGGCTTGAAGTCGGCCATCTGGGGCAGGTTGAGCGGGAGTTCCTCTTCGCCAATCGCGAAATGGTGGCCTTGCGCGTCGAGCACGATGGGAAATGGCTCGCCCCAGTAGCGTTGCCGCGAAAACAGCCAGTCGCGCAGCTTGTACTTGATCGACCGCTGGCCGACGTTTTCTCGCTCCAACTCGTCGATGATGCGTTCCTTCGCCTCGGCCGTTTTCATGCCGTTAAGGAAGTCGCTGTTGACAGCAATTCCTTCGTCGGGATACGCCGCGTTCTGCGGCGCGGTGCCCTTGATCGGCTGCACGACGGGCTTGATCGGCAGGTTGAACTTCTGCGCGAACGCGTAGTCGCGCTCGTCGTGGGCAGGCACGGCCATGATCGCGCCGGTGCCGTAGCCGGTCAGGACGTAGTCGGCGATCCAGATCGGAACCTTCTCGTCGTTCACCGGGTTGATCGCGTACGCGCCGGTGAAGACGCCGGTCTTGTCCTTGGCACCTTCCATGCGGTCGCGATCGCTCTTGTTCAATGCACCGTTTCGGTAAACCGACACGGCCTCCCGCTGCTCCGGGGTGGTGATGGCATCGACTAACTCATGCTCGGGCGCCAGCACCATGTACGTCGCGCCAAAAAGCGTGTCAGGACGGGTCGTGAAGACGGTGATGACGTCCGACCCCGAGTCCTGTGGAGTCGGATCCGACCCCGCAGGGGTCGGCGTGGGGCGCGCGGTCGGGACGATTTCGAAGTCGACATCTGCGCCGACGCTGCGCCCGATCCAGTTGCGCTGCATTTCCTTCAGCGACTCCGGCCAGTCCAACGCATTGAGGTCCTCGATGAGGCGGTCGGCGTAACAGGTGATGCGTAGCATCCACTGACGCAACGGGCGGCGCTCGACGGGGAAACCGCCGACCTCGCTCTTGCCGTCGATGACTTCTTCGTTCGCCAGCACCGTGCCGAGGCCGGGGCACCAGTTGACCGGCACTTCATCGGTGAAAGCCAAACGCTGGCCGTCGACGACGTCGCGCTGTTCCTCTGGCGAGAACTCTCGCCACTTGCGCAAAATCTGGGGTTGCCCGCTGACCGCTTCGAGGCCTTCCTGCACCGGGTTGATGTGGATTGAGCCGTCGGGGGCGACGAGGATGTTTTCGTTCTCCAGCTCCGCCAGCAGGTGCGCGATCGGCTTGGCCTTGCTGTCGAAGGGATCGAAGTAGCTGTTGTAGAGTTGCAGGAAGATCCACTGCGTCCACTTGTAATAGCCAGGATCGGTGGTGTTGACCTCACGATCCCAGTCATACGACAGCCCGAGCATCTGGATCTGCTTGCGGAAGGTGTCGATATTGGCCTTGGTGGTAACGGCCGGATGAACGTTGTTCTTGACCGCATACTGCTCGGCGGGCAGGCCGAAGGCGTCCCAGCCCATGGTGTGCAGGACGTTGTGCCCCATCATGCGCCAGTAGCGGGAGACGATGTCGGTCGCCGTGTACCCCTCGGGGTGGCCGACGTGCAACCCGGCACCCGACGGATAGGGGAACATGTCGAGGATGTATTTCTTCGGTTTGCTCCCCGCTTCGGAGGGGTCAAGGGCGCGGAAGGTCTTCGCCTCCAACCAGTAGGCTTGCCACTTCTTTTCGACGGAGGCGTGGTTGTAAGGCATAGGAACTCCCAATGATACGAGAAATGAGCACCGGAGCGAGGGAGGGTGGGGCGCCGGGCTCAGATCTGTGTCGACCCAGCGCGTCGGTCCGAGGCGGCGAGGTGTCGCAGGAGCAAGATTCCGGTGCCTAGATACATTTCCTGATGTTGACCCCAGAGGATAATCGGATAGATTGGTCCTCTGTAAGCCGTAACCAGGTGAGGCACCGGAAATGATCTTTACGACCACAACTGAATACGCGATCCGCGGCCTGGCGGAACTGGCAGGGCGTGCAGGTGACGGCCGGAGCATGATGCTGGACGATCTCGTCTCCGGCACCACCCTCCCGCGCGACTTCCTCGCCAAGGTGTTCCAGCGCCTGGTCAAAGCCGGCCTGCTCCGCAGTGCCAAGGGCCGCGGCGGGGGGTTCGCGCTCGGGCGTCCGGCACACGAAATCAGCCTCCGCGACATCATTGAGGCGATCGACGGCCCGATTGTGCTCGACCGTTGTGCCGTCGGGCTTGACAAGTGCAATGATCAGCAGCCGTGCCCGCAACACGATTTATACAAACCAATTCGCCAGCGTTTGAAAGAATACCTGGCCACGACAACGGTCGCCGACCTGTCGTCGAGTCTAAAAACCAAGAGCGCCTGGCTCCGCACCATCGCCGCCCGTGAAGAGGCGAGGTCGCGTGCCTCCGCGCTGCAGTCCGCAACAACAGCCTCGACCAGTAACGGGTCGACCTAGCGCGTAGACGCCAGGATTGATGCGTTCACCAACAACGACCACGCAGTCAGTGATGTCTGTGTATTTTGAAGACGCCGGCCGCCATGCCAGACGAGCGGAAGGGCCGCGCAAGGTTTTTCTGAAAGGACCGAAGCAACATGCTCTCTCCACAACCGCCAGCCAGCGCCAACCGTAATGTCACCGAATGGGTCGCCAAAATGGCCCAACTCGCCAAGCCTGATCGCGTCCTTTGGTGCGACGGCTCCAAGGCCGAACGCGACGCCGTTTACGACCTTGGGTGCAAAGACGGCACCTTTATCAAGCTCAACGAAAAGAAATGGCCGGGGTGTTACTACCACCGTTCCAATTCGAACGACGTGGCCCGCACCGAGCATCTCACGTTCATCTGCGGCCCGAGCCCGGAAATGGTCGGCCCGACCAACAACTACATGAGCGACAAGGAGGGGTACAAGAAACTCACCGCACTCTACGACGGCTGCATGAAGGGCCGGACGATGTACGTCATCCCCTTCGTGATGGGCCAGGTCGGCTCGCCGCTGGCGAAGGTCGGCGTCGAACTCACTGACAGCATCTACGTCGTCCAGAACATGGGCATCATGACCCGCATGGGCGATGTTGCCTTCAAGCAACTCGGCGACAGCGACGAATTCACCCGCTGCATGCACTCGATCGGCGACTGCAATCCCGACCGCCGGTACATCTGCCACTTCCCGCTTGACAACACCATCTGGAGCTTCGGTTCCGGTTACGGCGGCAACGCGCTGCTGGGCAAGAAGTGCCTGGCGCTGCGTATCGCCAGCTTCCTCGGCAAGCAGCAAGGCTGGATGGCCGAGCACATGCTGCTCATGGGCGTCGAGGAACCCGGCGGCAAGAAGAGCTACGTCGCCGCCGCCTTCCCGTCCGCCTGCGGCAAGACAAATTTCGCCATGCTGGTTCCGCCCAAGAAGTACGCGGATGAAGGCTGGAAGGTCACCACCGTCGGCGACGACATCGTGTGGATGTGGGTCGACGAAGAATCAGGCAAGTTGCGGGCGATCAACCCCGAGGCCGGTTATTTCGGCGTCGTTCCGGGCACCAATAACAAGAGCAACCCCAACGCCATCAAGAGCTGCGCCAAGGACACGATCTTCACCAACGTCGCGCTCGTGAAGCTCGACGACGGCAGCTATGACGTGTGGTGGGAAGACAGTGATTGGCCCGCCCCCAAGAATGCCATCGCCTGGGACGGCTCGGAGTGGACGCCGGCAATCGGCGCCGAGACCAAGAAGAAGGCCGCTCACCCGAACAGCCGCTTCACCGCGCCGGCCCACAACAACCCGGTGCTCGACCCGTCGTACGACGATCCGAAGGGCGTGACCGTTAACGCCATCGTGTTCGGCGGCCGCCGCAGCAAGACGATTCCGCTGGTTTACCAGGCGTTCAACTGGGTACATGGCGTTTACATCGGCGCCACCATCGGCTCCGAGACCACCGCCGCCGCCACCGGCGCCACCGGCGTGGTCCGCCGCGACCCGATGGCCATGCTCCCGTTCATTGGCTACAACATCCGCGACTACCTCGTGCATTGGTTCCAGATGCGCAAGAAGATGACCGACTGCCCGCGCATATTCATGGTCAACTGGTTCCGCAAGAACGACGAAGGCAAGTTCATGTGGCCGGGCTTCGGCGAGAACATGCGCGTCCTCAAGTGGATCATCGACCGCTGCCAGGGCCGTGCATACGCCAAGGAAACCCCGCTCGGCTGGATGCCTCGCGCCGAGGACATCGACACCGAAGGCCTCAACCTGAGCACCGCCGACATCGCCGCTCTCGAAAACGTCAGCACCGAGGACGTCAAGAACGAGCTGCTCAGCCAGGAAGAGCTGTTCCTGAAGCTGGCCGGCGATCTTCCCAAGGAAATGATCTTCCAGCGCGAGCTGCTGATCACCCGGCTGTAGACGACCGAATTGTCGCAGTTTGAAAACCGAAACGCCCGCAGCATCGCGCTGCGGGCGTTTCTCGTGTGTGCTGATCGCCTCGTCGCGCCGAATCGCAAAGGTTGCACTCAATTCGGTCGATGTGAACTCAGTCGGAGGACTGGGCGGTCCCAATGGCTGACAGGCAAACGAATCAGCGTCACACGCAGGTAAGTTTCATATCGGACCCTTCGGCGGGCGTCCTGCAACCGCAGAGCATCGGCAAGTCAGCATCGGAGTCAGGCGCGTCGTCGGATCGCCTGTGCCAGATCCACGCGCTCCGCGAATGCGACCGTAAGCAGATTGAGGAAGCACTGCGGATGAGTCAGCGCCAACTGACTCAGGCCATGGAACTCGCGCGGATGGCGAAGTGGGAATACGACGTCGCAACCGACTTGTTCAGCTTCGATGACCGGTTTTTCGCACTCTACGGCACGACGACCGAACGCGAAGCCGGTAAGCACATGTCGTCGGAGAGGTACATTCGCGAATTCGTCCATCCCGACGACACCGCCCGGATTGCCCTCGAATTGCAGCGGATCGTGCAGGAGGGCGTGCCGCAATTTGTCGGGCAAGTTGAACAGCGTATTATCCGTCGCGACGGCGCGCATCGGCACCTTTTAGTGCGATACGAGACGATAAAAGCGTCGTCGGGTCGAACAATCACGGTCTCCGGGTGCAGCCAGGATATTACCGAGCAGAAGCAGATCGAAGAGGAACTGCGGGTCGAGCAACAGAATCTCAAGGCAATCTTCGCTGCATCTCCGGTTGGCATGATGCTGCTCGACGAGCAGACGATGATCGTCGAGGCCAACACCGTGCTGGCAGAGATGGTGCGGAGACAACCGTGTGAGATTGAGAACCATCGCGTGGGTAACGGGCTGGGCTGCGTTCATAGCTTCGAGGACCCGAGAGGGTGCGGTCATGCAAAGGCGTGCCAGAAGTGCGCGATGCGTGGCGGGATCACCAAGGTGCTGGCGACGGGTGGGTCGGTTCACAAGGCGGAGTTGAGCGTAAGCCTCCTGATCGACGGCCAGGAGCAGCGGCAATGGCTGAGCGTCAGCGCCGAGCCGGTGCAGCTCCGGGGGCGCAGGCACGTCGTCGTCGCAATCGACGACATTACCGCGCGCAAGGGCGTCGAGGAGGAGCTTCGGAACACGGCCCGCACCGACAAGCTCACTGGGCTGTCGAACCGGGCAGAACTGTGCGACCATCTCCAGAAGGCCGTCCTGCGCTCCGGACGCGTGAGTGGCTACCATTTCGCTGTCCTGTTTCTCGATTTTGATCGCTTCAAGGCCGTCAATGACAGCTTCGGGCACGAGGTTGGCGACAAACTACTGCAGGAGATCGCGCTGCGCCTGCGTGCCACGGTTCGTGCGGACGACTCGCTGAGCTCGCGACGCGGCGTCGATGTCACCGCCCGGCTTGGCGGGGACGAGTTCGTCGTCCTGCTGGATGGAATTTCTTCGCCGGAAGATGCCACGGTCGTCGCCGGGCGCATGCTGGACACCTTTGCGCAGCCATACCAGCTCGGCGAGCACACGGTGTATTCGACCGCCAGCATCGGAATTTTCACAACCGCAGTGCCTGCCGTGGATGCCCAGGAGGTTTTGCGCGATGCCGACACCGCGATGTACGAAGCCAAACAGGCAGGCAAAGGTCAGTACGTGGTCTTCGACGTCTCGATGCGGGAGCGAACGCAGAAGCGACTGAGCCTGGAAAACGACCTTCGTCTGGCGATCGTCAACACGCAGTTGTTTCTGATGTACCAGCCGATCGTTTCGCTTCGGACTGGACAGATCGCGGGCTTTGAAGCGCTCGTGCGCTGGAACCATCCCGTGCTGGGCATGGTCTCGCCGGGCGAGTTCATCCCGATCGCAGAAGATACGGGGTTGATTTTCGCAATCGGCGAATGGGTCCTGAATGAAGCCTGCAGGCAGTTCGCTGAATGGCAGAAGACGATGGGCCTTGGCGCCCCGAAATCCGTCAGCGTCAACCTCTCGCGCCAGCAACTGGCCCGCGCCGATCTGCCGGAAACGATCCGCCGCGTGCTGGCGAACACCGGAATGTCGCCAGGCTGTTTGCATCTGGAGGTCACCGAAACCGCGGTGATGAAGGACGTCCGCTCGATGACCGAGATGCTGCGCGCGATCAAGGCGATTGGCGTCAAACTCGACATGGACGATTTCGGAACCGGCCATTCCTCGCTGGCGTGCCTGCACCAGTTCCCCATTGATGTTCTGAAGATTGACCGTTCGTTCGTCGCCAACATGGAGCGCAGCCGCGACTTGACGGCGCTGGTTCAGGCCGTGACACAACTGGCGCGCAACCTGGAGATCAGCGTGGTCGCCGAAGGCATCGAGACGTTGGAGCAGGCGTTGATGCTTCAGTCGCTCGACTGCGAGTTTGGGCAGGGATACCTGTTCAGCAAGCCGTTGCGGGCCGAGCAGGTCGTGTCGTTGGAGCTTCGCAATTACGACCTGCCGGGCATCGCCGCTTAGCAAGCGCGGCACCGGTCGGCATCCGCCTCTGATCGCGATGCGACGATCTGTCATCCAGGCTGTAATGCTCATGCCCGCACGACGCGGGCTTTTTTTATTGGACGGCTAAAAAATCCGGATTTTCCAACGCCGCGACGCATCAATCCTCACCGATATACGGAGTGGTCGGACAGATCATGAGTGAGTAAGCAATGACATCCCATCTCAGTGTGGCCCCACCATCCGGTGCCGCAGTCGGCCCGCGCGGCGGCAAGTGTCTCACTTTCTCGCTCGGGGCCGAGGAATTCGCGCTGCCGATCCTGACAGTCCGCGAGATCATCGGCTTCATGGACATCACCGCCGTCCCGCAGGCACCGTCGCATGTGCGCGGCGTCATCAATCTGCGCGGCCGGGTGATCTCCATCGTCGATCTCCGCGTGCAGTTTGGCATGCCGACGAGTGAACGCAGCGAGAACACCTGCATCATCGTGATCGAGACCGCCGCCTCCGGGGGAGACAGTCGAAAGCTGTTGACAGGCATCGTCGTCGATCGCGTCGGTGAAGTGCTCAACATTGCCGACGATGCGGTCGAGGCAACGCCTCATTTTGGCGCAGGGTGCGAAACGAACTTCATCACCGGCATGGCGAAGGTCGGCAAGTCGATCAAGATCCTGCTGGACATCAACGCGGTGCTTGACGCCGGTCATGCCGGCATGCCGGCGATCCCGGCGATCCCGGCGCAGCCGCTGCCGATGCCGCAGGCGGCCTGATTTACACCACCTCACGCAGACGAAACAGTACGAAATGGTCGGTCGGTCGGTCGGTCGGTCAAGGAATACTCCCTCATAGAGGGGTCTAGGAAAACACTATGCAGCTCAAGCTTGCACACAAACTGGCGTTCGGATTCGGTGGCCTCGTGCTCGTCACGATGGGGCTCTCCGGCCTGGCGATTTACGAAATGCGCAATGCCGCCATCGGCGCGGGGTATCTCAGCGAGAAGTACGCGCCCGAAACCAAGATCGGTGGCGACATCGTGACGGCAATGGGCGATGTGATGCGGTCCGGCCGCACGTACGGCTTGACCGGCGATCCTGCCGCACTTGCCGAGACGCGAAAGGATCTGACGCTGGTCCGTAAAGGTCTGGACGAGGCCAAGGCGCTGGTCACCGCCCACCCCGATCTGGTGAAACTCGCCGAATCGCTCAAGAGCGCCGACGCGTATTTCGTGAGCTATCAGTCGCTGATGAATGAGACGGAGGCCAAGAACCAGCAGTGTGCCCAGTACCGCGCCGCCATGAACGAAGCCGCCCATGCCACCGGAAAGGCGGTGGCAGCATTCATCGACAGCCAGAACGCCGAGATGACCAAGGAGATCGAGCAATCCGCCGGCTCGGAGAAGCTTCTCGAACGGCAGAAAAAGCTTGACCTTGCCAACGACGTCATTGACTCAGTGAACGCGGCGCGCGTTCTGGCATGGAAAGGGCAGGCGACTCGCGATCTGAAGGATTTCACAGAATCGAGCGAGGCGTTGGCGAAAACCAAAGAGCCGCTTGCGACCTTGCAGCCACTGGTGCGTCACAAACAGAACATCGAGCAACTCAACACGACTATCGCTTCGATCAAGAGCTACGGGCAGGCGATGGAATCGGTGAAGACGGCGATGCGGGAATTGGATGAGGTGGGCGTGCGCCGGAGCCAAACATCCACCGACTTGAAGACCGCAGCGTCGGACGTGCTGACCACCGGCACGGAGCGTACCACCACCGTTTCGGCCGAGCAGGCAAGGGATCTTGGCCTGGCGTCGACGGTCCTCTACATCGGTGCCGCCGGCGCACTAGTGCTCGGCATCGGGATGGCGTTCGGAATCACCCGCAGCATCACCAAGCCCGTCACCCGCATCATCCAAGGCCTGGAAGGCGGTGCGCAGCAGGTTGCCGCGGCCAGTACCCAGGTTGCGGCGGCGAGCCAGTCGCTGGCGCAGGGATCGAGCGAACAGGCGGCTAGTCTCGAAGAGACCAGCAGCAGCCTCGAAGAGATGAGCAGCATGACGACCAAGAACGCCGACGGTGCCCAGCAGGCGGCCACGCTCTCCGGCGAGGCCAAGTCTGCGGCGGACAAGGGCAGCCTGGCGATGACCAAGATGAGCGAGGCGATCCACGGCATCGAAAAAAGCGCCAGCGAGACCGCCAAGATCATCAAGGTGATCGACGAGATCGCGTTCCAGACGAACCTGCTGGCACTCAACGCCGCCGTCGAAGCGGCGCGGGCAGGCGAGGCGGGCAAGGGCTTTGCCGTCGTCGCCGAAGAAGTGCGCAACCTCGCGATGCGTAGTGCCGAAGCCGCCAAGAACACGTCGAGCATGATCGAGGCGTCGGTCGGCAGCGCCCGCAACGGCGTGACGATCGCCGGGCAGGTGGGCGAGAGCCTCGCCGAGATCGTAGCCGCATCGACCAAGGTGAACGCCTTGATCAGCGAGATCGCCGCCGCAGGCGTCGAGCAGAGCAAGGGAATCACTCAGATCACGCAGGCGGTGGGGCAGTTGGACAAGGTCACTCAGTCCAACGCCGCCAATGCCGAGGAATCGGCGGCGGCAAGCGAGGAACTGAGCAGCCAGGCGGAACAGATGCAGGCGATGGTGCAGGAGATGGTCGGGCTTGTTCACGGCAACAGCCGCGTTCGATCCGCGCCGGAGCAGCACACCGCGTCCCATGCCACCAAGCCGGCCGCGGCGCACCACGCGGTGTCCAAGTCGACGCCCAAGGCCTCACCCACGATCGGTGCCCAAACCAAGACGGACGACTTTAAAGACTTCAATCTCGCGGCGTAAGTGCCTGATCGACAGTCGTTCCCAGTTCATTCGGCGTGGCCAGATCCTCTGGCCACGCCGTTTTTGTTTCGTGTCTTTCAACGCCGGTGAAAGTTCTTCCGCATTCTATATGTGCTAAGATTTCAGTACATACAGAAATTTGAGGAATCCCATGGCCTTGCTCGACGAAGCACCGGCGCCCACCAAGCCGGCAGGAAAGATGAGTCCCGATGAAACCGCCCAGCGCCTGCGGAAGGTGCAGGACGATTTCATCCGCAAGTGG